>NZ_JAABQC010000156.1 GCF_011391645.1 Rhodoferax sp.
ACAAAGGCTTGCTCCAGCGGCTGGTGGCTGTCGGCCGGAATCAGGTAGTAGCCGCCCTTGGCTTTGAGAGAGTCATTGATGGCTAGTGACAGCGCGATGATGCCGACCTCGGCGGCCTGGCTGTCAATGAGCTGCGCGGTGTGCGAAATGTTTTCTCCAAACACCAGCTTGCTTTGAAGCGTGGTCCACAGGCCGGCGTGCTCGAGGGCTTCCCGGGCGCGGGCACCGTAGGGCGCATGTTCGGGCGCGGCAATGGCGATCTTGCGAAATTCAGGCCGGGCCAGGCTCTGCAGGCTGAGCTGGCTGGCATCCACCTTGGCGCTCCACAGCACGATGCGACCAAAGGCGTAGGTGGTGACGGGGCCGAGCGCCTTGCCGCTGGTAACCAGTTTTTTCGGGTAGCTCACGTCGGCCGAGAAAAACAGGTCAAACGGTGCGCCGTTTTCAATTTGCTGCATGAACTTGCCCGAGGAACCCATGATCAACTCAAGTTTGTGCGTCGGGTTGGTTTTTTGAAACAGGGGCAAAAGTTCGTTAAATGCATAGCGCAAGTCGGCCGCCGCCGCCACCCGGGCGGTTTCGGCCAGGCTGAGGGGGCTTGCGGCGAGTGCAAAGAATGCAAGCACCAGATTCAACAAAAATTGCGCTTTCACGACGGCTTTGGTCCCAGCTTGCGGTACAGCGTGGCACGGCTGATCCCCAGGGCGCGGGCGGCCTGGCCGACATTGCCACGGGCATCGTCCACCGCCTTGCGGATCATGGCGGCCTCGACCTCGCGCAGCGCCCGCGCCGGACCTGCGCTCGGGCCAGTTTGCAACGGGTTGGCTTCGTCGGCGCGGGTGATGGCCAGCGCCTGCAGGCGCAGACCGCTCCAGAGCGGGAGTTCAATCGGTTTGCCGGGTCGCTTGGCGGCGTCAAACAAAGGTTCAACCGGCTGGCCAAAAACGTCACTGACGTGCACCGGCGTCTGGTCGGGTGCGGCCAGGCCTGGCACCATCTGGCGCGCCACCGGGTTGGCACCGGTGATCCAGCCATCCATGTCCAGGCACAAAATGCCGTCGGCATCACCGCCCAGGCTGTTGCCGGGCCAGTTCAAGCGCAGCAGCAGGGCGTGGGGCAGGGCGGTGACCAGGGCGTTTTCAATTTTGCTGGCCGATTGCATGACCAGGTGCTTGAGCTCCGGACGCTCCTGCGCATCGACCCCTGTCACATCCAGCATGCCCACGCAAGCGCCATCAGGGCCAAACAGCGGCGCTCCAGCGCAGCTGTACACCGACGTTTGATCAAAAAAATGCTCGCCCCGGTGCAGCCAGACCGGTTGCTGTTCAGACAGCGCAGTGCCAATGGCCGTGGTGCCAATGCTGCGCTCTGACAGGTCGGTGCCGACACGGGTGATCAGGTGGGCGCGTGGGTCGGCGTGGTCAATGGCGCCGCAGGCGTCGACCACCACCCCGTCGGCGTTGGTCAGGATGGCAAAGTAGCGGGTGTTGACAATGGCGCGCGCCAGGTTGTGCAGCATGGGCTGGGCTGCCGCAATGAGGCCCTGGTTGGCTTCCAGGGTGTAGCGCAGCAGGGGCGTGGTCACCTGGGCAAAACTCACCTGGCTGGCGGGTTGCAGACCCGAAGCAAGGCAGCGCTGCCATGAGCGCTCAACCCAGGGAGCGACCCAGCCGGGCGCAACGGAGCGGCCGTCCACCATGAGGCTTTGGCGTGCCTGGGCAATGCGTGCCAGGCGGCTCGGCGGGGCATTGGGGGACGTGCTGGAATTGGCGGTGTTCATGGTCTGGTTTGCAGGTGCCTGAATTTATCGCATTTTGGGTTGACCGGTGGGTTTGCTTGCGCGCCAATTGAGCCACAGACGCAGTTTTGACGGCAATTCTCATCACCGCCTGTTTTTTGCGGCTCGTCTCAATTTGAGAATTTGTGGACTTTGCCTCATTCACATCAGGGTTCTCCCTAGCCCGCATTTTTTGCCAAACTCTAACAATCAAGGGGTGACTGGTTTGACGAGAATGGCATTGTGGCTGTTCATTCCGGTTTCATTCATCACCCAAAGGAGACCCACACATGCAAAAGGTGTTGCACATCACGGCCGACAAATGCACCGGCTGTCTGCAGTGCGAAATGGCCTGTTCGTTTGAGAACTACGGCACGTTCGCCACCGCCAAATCGCGTATCAAGGTGTTTAACTTTCACCACACCGGCAAGAAGGTGCCCTACACCTGCACTCAGTGCGACGAGGCCTGGTGCCTGCACGCGTGCCCGGTGGAGGCCATTACGCTGGACAAGGCAACGGGCGCCAAAGTGGTGAATGAGACCACCTGTGTCGGCTGCAAGGTCTGCACCATCGCCTGCCCGTTTGGCACCATCAACTACGTCCAGGAAACCGGCAAGGTGCAAAAGTGCGACCTGTGCGGCGGCGAGCCGGCCTGTGCCGATGCCTGCCCCACCGGCGCCATCACCTTCATCGACGCCAACTGGACCGGTCTGGGCAAGATGGAACAGTGGGCTGACAAGCTCGGCAATCAAGCGACCGCAGTTTAAAATACTTGTGGGTCAGACCACCTTGCGCAGCAAACGTGCTCTGACCCCAACACTTTAGGAGAACGAACATGTCATGGGCTGGAAAAATCCTCCGCGTTAACTTGACCGCAGGCACCGTCAAGTCTGAACCCCTCAATATGGAGTGGGCGCAGGCCTACATTGGCTCGCGCGGCCTGGGTACCAAATACCTGGTCGAAGAAGTCGATGCCACCGTGGATCCGCTCTCTGCTGAGAACAAGATCATCTGGGCCACCGGTCCGCTGACCGGCACCATGGCCAGTACCGGTGGCCGCTACACCGTCATCACGAAAGGCCCGCTGACCGGTGCCATTGCCTGCTCCAATTCAGGCGGCTACTGGGGTGCCGAGTTCAAGATGGCCGGCTGGGACATGGTCATTTTTGAAGGCAAGTCGGCCAAGCCGGTCTACCTGTACGTCAACGACGACCTGGCCGAACTGCGCGATGCCAGCCACCTGTGGGGCAAGAGCGTCTGGGAAACCGAAGAGATCATCAAGAAGGGTCTGCAAGACCCGCTGACTCGCGTGTCGAGCATCGGCAAGGCGGGTGAAAACGGTGTGCTGTTTGCCGCCGTGGTCAACGACTTGCACCGCGCCGCCGGCCGATCTGGCGTGGGTGCGGTCATGGGCAGCAAAAACCTCAAGGCCATCGCGGTGCGCGGCACCAAGGGTGTGGGCAACATCCAAAACCCCCAAGCCTTCATGACGGCCGTGAAAGCCGCCAAGAAGGTGCTGGCCGAGAACGGCGTCACCGGCACCGGTTTGCCCGCCATGGGCACCCAGGT
>NZ_JAABQC010000016.1 GCF_011391645.1 Rhodoferax sp.
CGCACAGGTAATTCAGTCCCTTTTCACCGTCAGGTGTCTTGATAAAACGGTTTTTGGGGCACTCGCCCCAGCACAGTTCAAGATAAGCGCAGGTGCGGCAGTATTGCGGCAGGCTGTCGCTCTTGGCGTAGCCGAATTTTTTTTGCTGCTCTGAAAATGCGAGTTCGCCCTCGTGAATGTCGCGGATGTTGCCAAGCTTGTATTCCGGGTACACAAAGTGGTCGCAGCTGTAGAGGTCACCGTTGTATTCAAGGGCCAGCGCCTTGCCACAAATGCGCCCGTTGACGCATTTCTGCGGGCCGCGCCCGAGCAGCTGCGACAGCACGTTTTCGAACTGGTCGACAAACACGCGGCCGAAATCGCGCTGCATCCATTCGTCCCAAACGGTGGTCAGGAAAGTACCCCAGTCTTCTGGCGCCACCGACCAATCCGCCACCTCAGAATCCGGGTTGCCTGGCGTGGCGGCACTTGAGCCCAGCCTGGGCAGCTTGTCCCAGTCCCAGTGGCCGGGCGCCACCGAGCGAAAATCGCGCTGCTCCATGCCCGGCGTGAACTGGATGATGCGGGGGCGCACCTCGTCGCGCAGAAAGCGGTAAACATCGAGGGGCCGGCGGGAATTGCTGACAGGCCCAAACGGGACAGCGGGTACGAGAAACCGTTTTTGTTTTTAGTGCGGAATTATTGCACTGTCGCGCGGCATTTGAACAGTCTGAAGGGCTCTATTTGCCAACCTGCGTGGCAGGTCTACCGTGCCCGAAGCCCATTGACTGGGTCCACACGGCGGCGGCCTGATGTTGCCGCCCTTTGGCTGAATAAGTCATCAACATCGAAAGGCAGAAGCCATGGTTGAGACATGCATATGGGGGCTGCTGGAGCCCCCATATGCATGTGGTCGCGTTGCCGTGATTGGTGCGAACTGCACCAAGAGGCAACGCGACCGCGGTGTCGCTTAACTCTGAAGCGTGTTACATGCCCATGCCGCCCATGCCACCCATACCGCCCATGTCACCACCACCCATGCCGCCGCCAGCTGCGTCGTCTTTTGGCGACTCAGCCACCATGCACTCGGTGGTCAACATCAGCGAAGCCACAGACGCTGCGTTTTGCAGCGCGGTGCGGGTCACTTTGGTGGGGTCCAGAATGCCCATTTCGATCATGTCGCCATAGGTGTCGTTGGCTGCATTGAAGCCGTAGTTGCCGGTGCCGGCCATGACGGCGTTCACCACCACAGAGGCTTCGCCGCCTGCGTTGTAAACAATCTCGCGCAGGGGCGCTTCGATGGCTTTCAGCACCAGGGCAATGCCGTGGTCCTGGTCAGCGTTGTCGCCCTTGATGGTGCCAGCGGTTTGCTTGGCGCGCAGCAGAGCCACACCGCCACCAGCCACAATGCCTTCTTCCACTGCAGCGCGGGTGGCGTGCAGGGCGTCTTCAACGCGGGCTTTCTTCTCTTTCATTTCGACTTCGGTGGCAGCGCCAACCTTGATCACGGCCACACCGCCGGCCAGCTTGGCCACGCGCTCTTGCAGTTTTTCGCGGTCGTAGTCGCTGGTGGCTTCTTCGATTTGCACGCGCACTTGTTTGACGCGGGCTTCGATGTCAACCGCCGGGCCGGCACCGTCGATGATGATGGTGTTTTCCTTGCTCACTTCAATGCGCTTGGCCGAACCCAGGTCAGCCAGGGTCACTTTTTCAAGTGTCAGGCCAACTTCTTCAGCAATGACCTTGCCACCGGTCAGGATGGCGATGTCTTCCAGCATGGCTTTGCGACGGTCGCCAAAGCCTGGAGCCTTGACCGCCACCACTTTCAGGATGCCACGGATGGTGTTCACCACCAAAGTTGCCAGGGCTTCGCCTTCGACATCTTCAGCAATGATCAACAAAGGGCGGCCGCTCTTGGCGACTTGTTCCAGCGTGGGCAGCAGGTCGCGGATGTTGCTGATCTTCTTGTCGTACAACAGCACGAACGGGTTTTCCAGCAGCGCGGATTGCTTTTCAGGGCTGTTGATGAAGTAGGGCGACAGGTAGCCACGGTCAAACTGCATGCCTTCAACGACTTCGAGTTCGCTGTCCAAAGACTTGCCGTCTTCGACCGTGATCACGCCTTCTTTGCCCACTTTGTCCATCGCATCGGCAATGATCTTGCCAATGGTTTCGTCAGAGTTGGCAGAGATCGAGCCAACTTGAGCGATTTCCTTGGAGGTGGTGGTGGCCTTGGAGGCTTTCTTCAGCTCGCCGATCAACACGGTCACAGCCTTGTCGATGCCGCGCTTCAGGTCCATCGGGTTCATGCCGGCGGCCACATATTTCATGCCTTCGCGCACGATGGCCTGCGCCAGCACGGTGGCGGTGGTGGTGCCGTCGCCAGCGATGTCAGAGGTCTTGGAAGCAACTTCCTTGACCATCTGCGCACCCATGTTTTGCAGCTTGTCCTTGAGTTCGATTTCCTTGGCCACGGACACACCGTCCTTGGTCACGGTGGGGGCGCCGAACGAGCGCTCCAGCACCACGTTACGACCTTTGGGGCCGAGCGTGACCTTGACCGCATTGGCCAAAATGTTCACGCCTTCAACCATACGAGCGCGGGCTTCGCCGCCGAAAATTACGTCTTTTGCTGCCATGTGTATTCTCCGAATTCAGTTAATTAATTACTTTTCAACGACTGCGAACAGATCGTCTTCTTTCATGACCAACAGCTCATCGCCATCGACCTTGACGGTCTGGCCGCTGTACTTGCCAAACAACACGCGGTCGCCAACTTTGACAGCCATGGGGCTGATTTCACCCTTGTCGTTTTTCTTGCCTGGGCCCACCGCCAGCACTTCGCCTTGATCAGGCTTTTCAGCAGCGCTGTCAGGGATCACGATGCCGGAGGCAGTTTTGGTTTCGTTTTCAACGCGTTTGACAATCACGCGGTCGTGCAGGGGACGAAGTTTCATGGGGACTCCTATTAGGTTTGAAACAAGGGGTTTAACAACACAGGCCACACACCGGGTGGTGAGCAGCCCTGTAACTTTTAGAGCGGGTGCACAACCAAAGCTGTTAGCACTCAACTCCAACGAGTGCTAATGATAAGGGTGTTTGGCGCGTTTTCAAGCCCCAAGGCGGTCGCTGACCTTACTTTTTGCTGGTTATGCCCCGATTTTCCCTGCCATGGATGTGCAAAATAGCCATGAAGGCCCTGTATTTCTGCCGTTGACGCAGGCCAGTAACGCGTGTGTTGGCGCACAGACGCGCTGTATGCGGTATTCCATCATGCGCGGTGTTTGCCCATTTTTTCAACATTTACCCAAGGAATTCACCATGACCACCACGCCAACCCGCCGTCGCTTCATCGAAATTGTGCCTTTTGCCGGTGTCGCATTGCTTGCCGCTTGCTCGCCCAAGGTCGATCCACCAGCCGCCGTGGCCGATACGCCGGCAGCGCCAGCGGCAATGCCGGCACCCGCGCCGCCCGTGGTGCAAGAGTCTGCACCGCCCATGGCCTCTGCCATGCCTCTGGTGGAAGAATCGGCAGCACAGGCCGTGGCACTGGGTTACGTGGCAGACCACACCCGCGCCGACACAGTCAAGTTCAAGTCCTATGTGGCGGGCAATCAGTGCAGCAACTGCGCCTTGTACCAGGGCCAGGCCGGTGACGCCGAAGGCGCTTGCCCGCTGTTCCCGGGCAAGCATGTGGCCGCTGCGGGCTGGTGCAATTCGTGGGTGAAAAAGGCCTGACCACCCCGGCTATCCTTGCAGCCCGGCTTGTTATTTGATGCGGCGCCAACCCGGGCCGCAATCCTGAGGCACACTTGAGTTCTTTTTTGACTTCCGGGCCCTGACCATGTTGTATGCCATCCTGAAAACCCTGCATTTGCTAGCCATCATCGTCTGGATTGGTGGCATGGTGTTTGGCCACTTTTTTCTGCGCCCGGCCGCCGGCATTCTGGAGCCGTCGGTGCGGGTGCGCCTGATGCACAACGTGTTGGGGCGATTTTTTAATGCGGTGCTGGCCGCCATTGCAATTGCGCTGGCCACCGGGCTGTGGATGATTGGCCGTGTGGCCAAGCAGGTGGTGCAGGCCGGCGCACAGTTCAACATGCCGCTTGAATGGACCCTGATGGCCGCATTGGGCATCTTGATGATGCTCATCTTCGGGCACATCCGGTTTGTCTTGTACAAGCGCCTGAGCCGCGCCGCGCAAGCCCTCGACTGGCCCGCCGGCGGCGCGGCGCTGGCGCAAATCAGCAACTGGGTGCTGGTCAACCTGGTTTTGGGTGTGCTGATCGTGGTGGTGACCCTGATCGGCGTGCCGCGCTAAAAGTCCTCTGATGAACCCCGACGCGCAACATTTGTGGCGCGCGCCACGCTGGGCGCTGGCGGTGCTGCTGGCCACGCTGGGCATGCTGGGGCCGTTTTCAATTGACACCTACATTCCGGCGTTTGCCGGCATTGCCAGCTCGCTGGGTGCCACGCCGTTGCAGATGCAGCAAACGCTGTCTGCCTATTTGTTTGGCTTTGCCTTCATGAGCCTGTTTCATGGTGCCCTGTCTGACAGCGTTGGGCGCCGGCCCGTGGTGTTGTGGGGGCTGGCCGCGTTCACGCTGGCCTCCATGGGTTGCGCGCTGTCGCAAAGCATTGGTCAACTGGTGTTTTTCCGGGCGGTGCAGGGCCTCACCACCGGCGCCGGCATTGTGGTGTCGCGCGCGGTGGTGCGCGACATGTTTCCCCCCGCGCAAGCGCAACGGGTCATGAGCCAGATCACCATTTACTTTGGTGTGGCACCCGCCATTGCGCCCATGATTGGCGGCGTGCTGTTTGCCCAGTTGGGCTGGCACAGCGTGTTCTGGTTTTTGACGGCGGTGGGCGTGCTGCTGTGGGCCGCCAACTACAAGCTGCTGCCTGAAACCCTGCACATCACCCAGCGCCAGCCGCTCAAGGTCAGCAATCTCATGCAAGGCTACTGGAAGCTGGGTCTGGACCCGCGCTTTTTGCTGCTGGCACTGGCCAGTGGCATTCCGTTTAATGGCATGTTTTTGTATGTGCTGTCGGCCCCGGTGTTTTTGGGTGAGCATCTGGCGCTGGCGCCCACACAGTATTTCTGGTTTTTTGTGCTCACCATCAGCGGCATCATGGGCGGCGCCCTGGTCAGTGGTCGCATGGCGGGCCGGCTGGCGCCCAAGCAGCAAATCAAATATGGCTTTGCCATCATGCTCAGCGTTGCGGTGGTGAACCTGCTGGCCAATGCGGTGTTCAAGGCGCATGTGTCATGGGCCATGTTGCCGGTGGCAATATTTTCCTTCGGCTGGGCCATGATGGTGCCGGTGGTCACGTTGCTGGTGCTCGACCTGCACCCCGACCGGCGCGGCATGGCGTCAAGCCTGCAAGCCTTTATTGGTGCCAGTGCCAACGGCGTGGTGGCGGGTGTGATTGCGCCGCTGGTGATGCATTCCACGGTGGGGCTGGCGGCCGCGTCGCTGGCCATGCTGTCGGTGGGCCTGCTGGCCTGGCTGTGGCTGCACCGGCGCTGGCCCGAAATTGGGCGCTTTATTGAGCACCCGGTGGTGTGAGTGGGGTCTTGCGGCCGGCAACCGCTAGAACAGGTCGCTGTGTGTTCCTGTTCGAATGAGCTTGAGGGAGCCGGCGTTTGCATTGCCCTCCTTGTCGTAAATGAGCAGCCAGTCTGGCTCAATGTGGCATTCACGGACACCATCGTATTCGCCAGACAGATCGTGGTCACGGTGTTTCTTGCCCAGTGGCCGGTCATTAAGCAGCTCCTTTACGACCGTGCGCATCTTTTCCCAATCGTAGCGGCCAGACCCCTTGATGCGTTTCTTGTCTGTCTTGAACTGACCGGTTTCTTTGAGCGCTCTGGGCATGCTGTAGCTCAAAAATCGTCAAGAGATACTTCCGTTACCTTGCCAGCCTTTGCAGCCTTGATGGCCGCCAGTGTTGTAGCGTTGGGACGAGGTACGTCAATGGGAAGGCCGCCTTTTTCGACAACACTTCGCAGGAACAGGCGAATGGCGGTACTCACGTCCAGGCCTGCAGCACTGAGAACCGCTGCGGCCTCGCGCTTTAGCTCGGGCTCGACCCTGGAGCGAACATCTACGGTCAACATGGTGGACTCCTTTGCATTACAAGTTAACAGGTATTGTAGCTACGTTGTAGCGCAGCAGCCAGCGGGCAGCCCATTTCTGCACTGACCTCCAGCACTGCCGTTGAGAAGTTTCGAAAAAGCTTGGCGGGATACGCCGATGCGCATGGCGACTTCTGTCACTGACATCTCAACAGGCAAATATTCGCGCAATGCTTCACCTGGATGGGGGTTATGCATGGCTATCATGGTAAAAATCTCTCTTGGTGGGAAGTCAATACCAGGCATTAAAAAAACCCCGCCAGGTTGCCCGGGCGGGGTTTTTGAGGTTTTAACCCGTCAGCTGACTTGCGTCAGCGTCAGATCAGAACAGGTGGCGAACGCCCATGGCGATGTTCGACTCAGTCTTTTCGCTGATCTTTCCGATGGTGCCTGATTCAACTTCGGAAGTTGCATAGCCAGCATACAAAGTGGTGCGCTTGGACAGGTTGTAACGACCCACCAATGACCAGCCCTGGCCGTCCAGATCAGCCAAGCCAGTGCCCGAACTGCTCGAGCTTGCATAACCCAAGGCGATGTCGGCACTGGCGCCCAAAGGTGCGCTCACGCCGACTTGCCATTCGTCGTCTTCACGCGTGTCGTTCTCGGCCATGTTGTAGCTACCGGTCAACTTGGCCATACCGAAGTCATAGGAAGCGCCGAACAAAAGGTACTTGTTTTCGTCTTGGTTGACGAGCAGGTTAGTCTGTGCAAGCTTTTCGACTTGGTAAGCGACACCGACCAGCAGCGGACCGGCTGCATACTTGGCATGCAAACTGAAGTTGTCGGTCGCATCACCCAAGTTTGTACCCAAGTTGTCGTTTTCGCCAAAACCATAGGCGACGGCACCGCTGAAGCCGCTGTAGTTGGCCGAATCCCAGCGAACAGAGTTGGCGACACGGTTGCTGTAGTCTTTGACGCCTGTAGTCCAAACCGCACCGGTCTTGGCGAAGTTGCTATCATGAACGTTGTTGGTTGCAGCGCGCAATGCGTCATAAGCGGTGTACTGGCGGCCCAGGTTCACGGCGCCAAAGCCACCGGACAAACCCACGGTTGCCAGGCGTTCGAACAAGGTGGCAGATGCAGTACCGGTATCAACGCCAAACTGGCTTTGCAGGTCGAAGTTGGCTTTCAAGCCGCCGCCGAGGTCTTCAGAGCCTTTCAGGCCCCAGTAAGTTGTGTTCAACATGCTGGAGTCGATCTTGGTTTGGTCGTTTGAAGCCACTGGCGCAAATCCTGTGGTTTCTACTTCGGTGAAGTTGAAGCCAACGTCAAGACGGCCATACAAAGTCACAGAAGATTGGGCCATCGCGGCACCGGTGGAGGCCAGAACGGCCAAAGCGATCAGGGATTTTTTCATTTCAAATATTCTCCAAGGTTAAACATGGGGGCACCGAAATCAACGTGTTTCAGAACCCAGAGCCAACCTCCTGTTTCAGGAAGTTAGGCGTATTGAAACAGAAGCCTCACGGTTTTGCCCCAAAAGGTTTCCAAAACCGCGCGAATACAGTGCATGCGTTGTGAGTTTGCAACAAATTGATGCAAGCTGGTTGTCGCCGACAGCCCTGAGCTGCAACTTGGCTCATTCATAAAAAAAACCCCGCCGGGTTAACCCGGCGGGGTTTTTGATTCGGGTCATTCACTGGCTCACGCCAGCGTCAGATCAGAAGCGGTGTTGCACGCCAACTGCCAGGATTTCGCCAGTGGCATCGGGCTGGCTGTCAACTTCATAAGTGTTGTAGTTGTAACCGCCGTAAAGGAAGGTACGCTTGGACAAGGTGTACGTGGCGGCAATACCCCAACCTTGGGCATCTTCAGCCAAAATCCCCTTGCCTTGAGACGCGGCATAGCTGGCAGAAATCACCCAAGCCGGGCCAACCGGGAAGTCAGCACCGATCTGGTATTCATCAGCGTCAACTCCAGTCACGTTTCCGAGGTTTGCAACCGAACCATAAGTTCCCTTGACAGTCGCCATGCCAAAGTCGTAGGAGCCGCCCACACGCCAGAACTCGGCTGTGTCGTCACCAATAACCGTGTTACCAAAAGAGGTGGTTGCTTCTTGCGCCTGATAACCGAGTTGCAGGGCCAATGGGCCAGCGCTGTAGGTCATGTTCAAGCTGAGGATGTTGGTATCCTTGACGGTGACATTTGGTACTGGCGTCTGGTATACAGCGTCTTCTCCCATGCTGTAGCTGATCGCGCCAGCGAAGCCGCTGAAGCTTGGGGTCGAGTAATAGATGGTGTTGCCAGGATTGCCAAGGTAACCTGTGCTACGGAACACGTTGTTCATCGGGGCCAGGGCAGAATCAAACACTGCGTTGGAAGCGCCACTCACGTCGTCATAAGCGGTCCAGACTTTGCCGAGCTTGACATCACCAAAGCCACCGGAAAAACCGACATACGCTTCGCGGGAGAATGCCTGATTGCCTTGGGAATTGCCAAAAATGTCAGAGGTGCTCTTGGCTGCGCCGGTATCCAGCGCAAAGCCTTGCTCCAGCTTGAAGATGGCCTTCAAGCCACCACCGAGGTCTTCAGAACCTTTGACGCCCCAGCGCGAAGTGTTGACACCGCCGCTGTCAAGCTTGGTCTGCGTTACGCTGTTGCCAACGCCGTCGTCAGCTTTAACTGAGCCGAACCAGATGTCAGCCAGGCCGTACAGGGTGACGGAAGATTGTGCAAACGATGCACCGGAAGCAGCGAGTACTGCCAAAGCAACTAAACTTTTTTTCATAAAAAACTCCTAAGGTTAAAAAATTCAAAAAGCCTGTTAGGGCAGGTTTTGAAGCAGCGAATAAAACATCACATGGGGTATTTCACCATGATGACACCCGAAAAGCACCATCAGGTTTATTTTCTCGCAAGTTACATGCCGTTTTTCGCCAAATTCGTTGCGCAAGCACGACATCGGTCAGTCCGTCAATAGGCGCAAACAGCTAGTTCCGCGTCAATTGCGGGTCATGGACGGTCAAGCTGCGCTTGCAATGGTGCGCAAGGCGCTTGGCTGCGCTTTTAGTCACGATGATCTTCCGCAGCAACTGCACCAAATCAGGGGAAACCCCTGTGGTGAAAATCACTAAATTGGTGCGTCGCGACATCCGCATCTATTGCCTGAACGAACGGGCCTATTTATAGTTAGCACGGTCGTTCTTTTAATACCTTCATACCAATTCCTCTACTGGGTCTTCACCATCATGAACCAACACTCCTTCAAAGCATTGGCATTTGGCCTTCGCCACGTTGCGCTGGCCAGCGCGCTGTGCTGCGCCAGCCTGGCGCAAGCGCAAGTCCCCCCGCCCGGGGTCACTTTGTACGGCCTGGTTGACGTGGGTGTTACTTCGGTCAGCGGCCTGAAGTCTGGCACCGTGACGCAAATTGCCAGCGGCATCATGGAAGGCTCGCGCTGGGGCCTGAAGGGCAATGAGGACCTGGGTGACGGTTACAAGGCCATCTTCACGCTGGAATCGCGCTTTGAGGCCGATACGGGCTCTCTGAGCAATCGACCGATTACGGGTAGCCAGTTGTCTGACCGGTTTTCGCAAGCCCCGCTATTGGGTCTTGTATCTCCATCGCCACAGATTAATGCTGTCTACCAGGCGGCCGTCAATGGTGTCGACGCCATCATCGCCTCCCAATTTGGCGTGAATGTGGGTACGGATGGCAACCGACTGTTTGACCGGCAAGCCTACGTTGGCCTGATCACCCCCTTTGGTGCGATTTTGGCGGGGCGCCAGTACACACCTGCCTATGAAACTTTTGGTACTTTTGACACCATGGCGACACAGTCTGCCTTGTCGGCGGGTCAGATTGCGCAATTCCCGGCAGTGTTTGAAATCCGCAATTCCAACGCGCTGGCGTATCGTATCGTCAAGAATGGCTTCTCTGGCGCGTTGATGTACGCGCCCGGCGAGGTGGCGGGTGACAGCGGTGCCGGCAGCCTGATGGGTGCCAACGTCGGTTACAAAAACGACACTTTTGCGGTGGGTCTTGGCTACAACACCAAGAACAACGAACTGGGTGACAAGTCTTTGACGTCAACCGTGTTGGGCGCTTCCATGAATTTTGGCGGCAGCAGCACGGTAAGCACTCTGGCGGCCACCTTCAAAGATGACAACCCCACTGGTTTGTCAATCATCAACAATGTGTTGGAGCCTCAGTTGGCGCCGGTGGTGGGCCCGCAACTGGCACCAGTGATTGCGCTGCAGGTTGAGAAGGCGTTTATCGAAGCCTTCAAGCAGGACGGCGTCCTCTACCACATTGGTTATCGTTATGTCACCGGCCCTCATACCGCCTCAGTGGCGTACAACCAGTACAACGACAGCCGCCCAGCCAATGCCGATGTGGCGTCCTACGGCGTGGCCTACACCTATGCGCTGTCCAAGCGCACCGACCTGAATGCCGTGGCGGTCCGCTTTGACAACAAGAACCTGGCGCAGGTGGCACCGGGTGGCAATGGCTACCTGGGTGGCGTGACCGCTACCGCGGCAACCGACTCCACCGGCCTGGCCTTGGGCATTCGCCACCGTTTCTGATTTAGTGCGCCCAGCCCTCAAAAAAAATGCCCCGTGAGGGGCTTTTTTATTGGCCAGGGCGTGGTCGGTTGCGGTGTGATCAGGCCGCTTTTTGTGCCAACCGCGCGGCCCGGCTGGCCATCTCGTCGGCAAAGCGCGCTTTGGCCTCGGGGTAGATCAGGGATTCTTCGAGCGTGATGTGGTCGTGGCACAGGTTGACAAACACTTCGGCGTTGTGTTTGAGCTCGGTCATGTCAGCCCAGTCTTCGCCCTGGGCGACAGCGCGCAGCATGGGCGCGAGTTCCAGCCAGTTTTGTTCAATCCAGCCATGGTCTTGCTGCAGGGTGCGCACCGCCTGCACCAGTTCGGCGTTGTCGCTGGCCAACAGCATCGGAAAGATGTTCTTCTCTTCTTCGGCATGGTGCGAGCGTGCCACTTCAGAAAAAAAGGCCTCAATGGTTTTGGCCTTCTGGCGGCAATGCGGGCTGTCGCTCTCGGTTTCGAATCGCTCCAGCAGGTCTGCCAGTTCGGCCAGTTGCTGGTGAATTTGTTGGTGGCAGGCATCGAGGGACTTGAATTGGTCAACTGGTGGGATTGCTTTCATGATTACTCCTGATTTTGGTGGATGTATTTTGGCGGCCTGTCAGTCTGCATCTTTGAGCCAAATCAAGTTTTTGCTCTATTTTCTGATACCGAAAGTTTTTTGACATAGATCAGCAAATTGGCAGATTGCGGGTTATTACGGTCAGGGCCCGCGAAGGATCAGCGTAGGATGCACCCTCACCTGCAACAGCATCCCGTCATCGTCTGCAGGGCAAGGAGACAACTTTGCAAGCTACCAACATTACCAACCCGGCCTATTTCCATAAGGTCGTCGATTGCCAATGGGCCTGCCCGGCCCATACCCCTGTTCCGGAATACATTCGCCTGATTGGTCAGGGCCGCTACAGCGATGCCTACATGATCAACTGGGTGAGCAACGTGTTTCCGGGCATTTTGGGCCGCACTTGCGACCGCCCCTGCGAGCCCGCCTGCAGGCGCGGGCGGGTGGAGGAAAACAACAGCAAAAAGCCCGAGCCGGTGGCCATTTGCCGCCTGAAACGGGTGGCGGCTGACTTCAAGGATGATGTCAAGGCACGCATGCCCACTGTGGCTGCGCCCAACGGCAAGCGGGTGGCGTGTGTGGGCGCCGGGCCGGCCTCCTTGACAGTGGCGCGCGATCTGGTGCCGCTGGGCTACGCGGTGACGGTGTTCGAGGGCGAGAGCAAGGCCGGCGGCTTTGTGCGCACCCAGATCCCCAAGTTCCGGCTGCCCGAGTCGGTGCTGGACGAGGAAACCGGCTACATCCTGGACCTGGGCGTGGACTTCAGGCCCGGGCAGCGCATTGATTCGCTGAAGGCACTGCTGGGCCAGGGTTTTGATGCCATTTTTGTCGGCAGCGGCGCGCCGCGCGGACGCGATCTTGACGCGCCCGGCCGCAAGGAAGCGGCTGCGCATATTCACATTGGCATTGACTGGCTGATGTCGGTGTCGTTTGGTCATATCACCAAAACCGCCGAGCGGGTGATTGTGCTGGGCGGTGGCAACACGGCGATGGACTGCTGCCGCAGCGCGCGGCGCATGGGCGGCAAAGACGTCAAGGTGATCGTGCGCAGCGGCTTTGAAGAAATGAAAGCATCGCCCTGGGAAAAAGAAGACGCGGCGCACGAGGGCATCCCGATCCTGAACTACCACGTGCCCAAGTCGTTCGAGCATGACAACGGCAAACTCACCGGCATGACGTTTGAGATTGTTCGGGCCGAGTACGACGCCAAGGGCCGGCGCAGCCTGATCCCGACCGGCGAGCCCGATGTGCTGGTGCCCTGCGACGAGGTGCTGGTGGCGGTGGGCCAGGAAAATGCCTTCACCTGGATCGAGCGTGACTGCGGCCTGGAGTTTGACAAATGGGGCCTGCCGGTGCTGGGCGAGGGCACTTTCCAGTCCACTTTGCCCAATGTGTTTTTTGGCGGTGACTCGGCCTACGGCCCCAAGAACATCATCACCGCAGTGGCCCACGGGCATGAGGCGGCGGTGTCGATCGACCGGCTGCTCAACGGCGAGGATGTGGCGCGCAGGCCGCCGCCCATGACCAACCTGATGTCGCAAAAAATGGGCATTCATGAGTGGAGCTACCACAACGACGTGTCGAACGACGTGCGTTTCAAGGTGCCATGGACCACGGCCGAAAAGGCGCTGGCCAGCATCAAGGTCGAGGTGGAACTGGGCTTTGATGCGGCCACCGCGTTCAAGGAGGCCAGCCGCTGCCTGAACTGCGATGTGCAGACGGTGTTCAACCGCATGACCTGCATTGAGTGCGACGCCTGCGTTGATATTTGCCCGATGGACTGCATCACCTTCACCGCCAACGGCGATGAGGCTGACCTGCGCACCCGCCTCAAGGCGCCGGCAACCCACACCGATCAGGATTTGTATGTGTCCGCCGAGCTCAAGACCAGCCGGGTGATGGTGAAAGACGAAGACGTCTGCCTGCACTGCGGTCTGTGCGCCGAGCGTTGCCCCACCGGGGCTTGGGACATGCAGAAGTTTCTGCTCAACACCACGCAGGCGGGGCCAAAGTGCCGAGATGCCAAGCCCGTTCCTGCAGCCCACTTTGCCCAACCGGAGGCCGCATGAAGCGCATAGAAGCCATCAACGATTTCGTCATCAAGTTTGCCAATGTCAACGGCTCGGGCTCGGCCTCGGCCAACGAGCTGTTTGCCAAGGCGGTGATGCGCATGGGCGTGCCGGTGAGCCCGCGCAATATTTTTCCCAGCAACATCCAGGGTATGCCAACCTGGTACGAGGCCCGGGTGTGCGAAAAAGGCTACCACGGCCGCCGCGGCGGGGTTGACATGATGGTCGCCATGAACCCGCAAACCTGGGATGCCGACGTTGCCGAGATCGAAAGCGGGGGCTACCTGTTTTATGACAGCACCCGGCCCATGCCGCCAGCCAAGTTTCGCGACGACGTGCACACCATGGGCGTGCCGTTGACCGAAATTGCCAACGACGCCTACACCGATCCGCGCCAGCGCCAGTTGTTCAAGAACATCATTTATGTGGGTGCCCTGTCGGTGCTGCTCGACGTGGACGCCGAGGTGTTCGAAAAGCTGTTTTCCGAGCAGTTCAAGGGCAAGGAACGCCTGATCGAATCCAACGTCAAGGCCCTGCATCTGGGGCGCGACTACGTGAAGGCGCACATTCAGGCGCCACTGGGCATTCGCGTGCGGCGCGCCGACAACGTGGGCGACCAGATTTTTACCGATGGCAACAGTGCCGCCGGTCTGGGCCTGGTGTATGGCGGCGCCACGGTGGCCGCCTGGTACCCCATCACCCCGTCGACCTCGATCCCCGAGGCGTTCCAGAAATACTGCGAAAAATTCCGCATCGATCCGGCCACCGGGCAGCACCGCTTTGCCATTGTGCAGGCCGAAGATGAGCTGGCGTCGATTGGCATGGTGGTGGGTGCGGGATGGAACGGTGCGCGGGCCTTTACCGCCACCTCGGGCCCCGGCGTGTCACTCATGACCGAGTTCATTGGCCTGGCGTATTTTGCCGAGATTCCGGTGACCATCATCAATGTGCAGCGCGGCGGGCCAAGCACGGGCATGCCGACCCGAACCCAGCAGTCTGACTTGCTTTCATGCGCCTACGCCTCGCATGGGGACACCAAACACGTTTTGCTGTTCCCGCAGGACCCGCATGAGTGTTTTACCCATTCGGCCGCCGCGCTGGAACTGGCGGAACGCCTGCAGACGCCCATCTTTGTCATGACCGACCTCGACATCGGCATGAACCAGCGCCTGTGCAAGCCATTCGTCTGGGACGACGCCAAGGAATACGACCGTGGCAAGGTCATGACCGCCGAGGAACTCGAAGCCGGCAAGCCTTTCGGCCGCTACCGCGATGTGGATGGTGACGGCATTCCGTGGCGCACCCTGCCTGGCACGCACCCCAGCAAGGGTGCCTTCTTTACGCGGGGCACCTCCCGCAACCCGCAAGCCATGTACTCCGAGGCGGGAGCCGACTACATCTACAACATGGAGCGTCTGCTGCGCAAGTTCAAGACGGCGGCAGACATGGTGCCCCAGCCGGTGTTTCGCCCGGCGGCCGAGCCGACCAAGCTGGGCATCATCTACTACGGTTCCACCACGCCGGCCATGCGCGAGGCGCTGGATGTGCTTGACCGCAATGGCGACCATGTGGATGCCATGCGCCTGTGCGCCTTCCCGTTCCCGCAATCGGTGGCTGACTTCATTGCGGCGCACGACAAGGTGTTTGTGGTTGAACAAAACCGTGACGCGCAAATGCGCTCCATGCTCATCAACGAACTTGAGGTGAATCCCGCCAAGCTTGTTCGTGTGCTGCATTTTGATGGCACACCCATCACCGCGCGCTTCATCATCCGCAACATTCACGACAGTGTGCAGAAGGAGACCGTATGACTTTCATTGCCAAACCCCGGCTGCATCACCCGACCCTGCACACCAACAAGGTTGGCTTCACCCGGCGTGACTACGAGGGCCGTATTTCAACCCTGTGCGCCGGTTGTGGGCACGATTCGATCTCGGCGGCCATCATCCAGGCCTGTTGGGATCTCGACATCGAGCCGCACCGCGTGGCCAAACTGTCGGGCATCGGCTGCAGCTCCAAAACACCAGACTATTTTCTGGGCGCCTCGCACGGCTTCAACACCGTGCACGGGCGCATGCCAAGTGTGCTGACCGGGGCCAACATGGCCAACCGTTCGCTGTTGTACCTGGGTATTTCGGGCGACGGCGACTCGGCCTCGATTGGCCTGGGCCAGTTTGCCAACGCCATGCGGCGCGGTGTGCGCATGGCCTACATTGTGGAAAACAACGGTGTTTACGGCCTGACCAAGGGCCAGTTCTCGGCCACGGCAGACCGTGGCTCCAAGAGCAAGAAGGGTGTTGTCAACAGCGAGAGCCCGGTGGACCTGGTGGGCATCGCGCTGCAGCTGGGTGCGACCTACGTGGCGCGCAGTTTCTCGGGCGACAAGGCACAGTTGGTGCCACTCATCAAAGGCGCCATGGCGCATGGCGGCGCGGCCTTTATCGACGTGATCAGCCCGTGCGTGACCTTCAACAACCACGGCGGCAGCACCAAGAGCTACGACTATGTGCGCCAGCACAACGAGGCGGTGAGCCGGATCGACTTCATGACTCCGGGCAAGGAAATCACCACCGAATACGCCCCCGGCGAACTGGTGGAGGTTGAGCAGCACGACGGCAGCATGCTGCGCCTGCGCAAGCTGCATGTTGACTATGACCCGACTGACCGCTATGCGGCCATTGGCTTCATGCAGTCGCGCGCGGCGATGGGCGAAATCGTGACGGGGCTGCTCTACATTGACCCGCTGGCCACTGACCTGCACACCTCGCTCAACACCTGCGCTGCGCCGCTCAATACGTTGAAAGCCGCGCAACTCAATCCGGGCGCCAAAGCGTTGGAAAAAATCAACGCGACGCTGCGCTGAGCCCTGTAGCCCACCGACATCCAAGGAGTCTGCCATGACCGAACGCACTGTTTTTCAATCGATGGCGCAGCGCCATGTGGTCAGCGTGGTGCCCACTGCCACGGTTTATTCCGCAGCCTGCGTCATGACCCGGGCCAATTGCGGCAGCGTGCTGGTCATCGACACCAGCAACACGCTGCTGGGGATCGTGACCGAGCGCGACCTGATGACCCGCCTGGTGGCCAAGCTGCTTGACCCGGCCATCACCACGGTGGCAGACATCATGACGCGCAGCCCGTACTGCGTGGTGCCCGAAACCAAGGTGGCCGATGCGGTGCTGATCATGATCGAGCGCGGTTTCAGGCATCTGCCCGTCGTCACCGAAGCCAACAAGATTCTGGGCGTGTTCTCGGTGCGCGACGCGCTGCCACGCGAGGTGCAGACGGCGCAGAGTCTGGCGGAATTCAACGAGCAGGTGAACGACGCGCTGGGTTGATTTTGCAGGGGCGCAAGAGCGCGGTCCCCGGATCGCGCTGCGCTTATTCCTGGCTACAGTTCTCCTGAAAGCCAGCTTTGGGTCCATGCCAGAGCGCGCGCCAGGTTGGCCAGCGCGGCCACACTGGGCGGCTCGCCCAACTCAAACTGTTCACCACGAATCGCCAGCAGCGTGCAAGGCGGTGGTGGCGTCCCCTGCAAATCCTGGTAAACCTGCAGCAGCGCCCGCGGCGACAGGGCGTGGGTGGTGTGGCTGGCATCTTGGGCCGGCTTGAGCTGCGTGACTTGAAACGGCGCGGGGCAGTTCAGGCTGGCATCAATAAAGAGCACTTTTTTGCGCCCCATCAGGTCCAGCGCGTGCTCAACCTGCAATTGATACTCTTCCAGAAACTCCACCTGATCTTGCAAGCCATCTGGCAGTTGCTCGCGCAGCGTGGCCAGGCAAAGTGGCCCCAACGCGTCATCGCCCCGGCTCAGGTTGCCCCAGGCCAAAATTAACAGCGGCGGGGTCATGCGGCGCGCGTCAGCTCACCCTGCGAAGATTTTTGCACCTGGTCCAGCACCGTGCCGTCGGCTGCCAGCAGCGTCACCTCCAGCGGCATCTTGCCCAGCGCATGGGTGGCGCAGGACAGGCACGGGTCATAAGCGCGGATGGCGACTTCGATGTGGTTGAGCAGGCCTTCGGTGAGCTGCTGGCCGTCCAGGTAGTCGCGCGCCACGGCGCGCACCGACTCGTTCATGGCCTGGTTGTTGTGGGTGGTGGAGACAATCAGGTTGCAGCGCGTCACTAGGTCGTCGTCGCCCACCTCGTAGTCATGAATCAAGGTGCCGCGCGGCGCCTCGATCATGCCCACGCCATGGCGCTGGCGCGCGCCGCTGGTGAGCAGGTCGCCCGCCAGCAGCGCCGGGTCTGCCAGCAGTTCGGCGACCACTTCCACCGCGTGCAGCATCTCGATCATGCGCGCCCAGTGGTAGGCCAGCGTGGCGTGCACCGGCGCGCCCCGGCCCCAGGCGACAAAGGCCTGGCGCTCAGCTTCAGCGCGCGCGCTGGGAATAAAGTCGCAGTTTTGCACCCGTGCCAGCGGCCCGACGCGGTACCAGCCCAGTTGCGCACCCAGGCTGCGCAAGTAGGGAAATTTCATGTAGCTCCACGGGCGCACTTCTTCCTCGATCAGCTCCAGGTAGCGCTGGTCGTCGATCTGGTCGAACAGGATGTGGCCATCTTCACCGCGCACCCGCAGCACGCCGTCATACAAATCCATGGCGCCGTCAGTTCGCACCAGCGACATCAGTTTGGAGCGAAAACTGCCAAAGTTGTTGTACAGCGCCGGATTTTGCGCGTGCAATTGTTTGGCGATGTCCACCGCATCCTGCGCCCATTGCAGCATTTGGGGCAGCTCGCGTTGCAGGCTGTTGCGCTCCTCCAGCGTGACCAGTTTGTTGATGCCGCCCGGCACCGCGCCGGTGCCATGGACGCGCTTGCCGGAGGTGATGCGGATGACCTCCTGGCCAAACTTGCGCAGCAAAATGCCCTTTTTGGCGATGTCGGGGTGCGCTTGCGCCACGCCCACAATGTTGCGCCGGGCCACTTCGGAGTCAAAGCCAAACAGCAGATCGGGCGAGGACAGGTGAAAAAAATGCAGTGCATGAGACTGCAGGATTTGCCCGTAATGCATCAGACGCCGCACCGCGTTGGCGCTGGCGCTCACCGGCGTGGCGCCAATGACGCGGTCAAGTGCCTTGGCCGCTGCCAGGTGGTGCGACACCGGGCAAATGCCGCACAGGCGCTGCACCATCACCGGCACCTCCCAGTAGGGCCGGCCTTCAATGAATTTCTCGAACCCGCGGAACTCGACAATGTGCAGGCGCACCTGCTCGATGTGGTTGTTGGCGTCAAGCAGCAGCGTCACCTTGCCGTGCCCCTCGACGCGTGACAACGGATCAATCGCGACCCGGCGCAAGCCCTCGGGATGGGCGGCAGTTTCAAGTGCGAAAGTCATGAGGCCCTCTTCAGTCGTAATGAATCAACCCATGCCCGAGCTCAGGCCTGCGACCGGCCAGCAGGTCGGTTAAAAACGACCAGATGGCGTCGGCGCTGGGCGGGCAGCCGGGCAAAAAGTAGTCCACATGCACCACCTCGTGGATTGGGTGCACATGGTTCAGCGGCAAGGGCAGCTCGGGGTCGTTGGGAACCTGGCTGCCGGCCACTGTGCCGCCGTGGCTGCAATACACATCGCACATCATCTGGCCCACGTCGCGCTGGTTGCGCTGTGCTGGCAAGCCGCCGTTGATGGCACAGGCGCCCACCGCCACCAGCGTCTTGCAGTGCGCCCGAAATTCGCGCAGCACCTGCACGTTCTCGGCGTTGCACAGTCCGCCCTCGATCAGGCCAATGTCGCAGTGGCCAATGGTTTTGATGTCGGTCAGCGGCGAGCGGTCAAACTCAATGTGTTCCAGCAACTCCAGCAGGCGCTCGTCAATGTCAAGCAAAGACATGTGGCAGCCAAAACAGCCAGCCAGCGACACCGTGGCAACCTTGAGCTTGCGCGGCGCATGCAGCGCTGTGCTGGCAGGCCCGGTCATGACGCGTCCTCCTGCGACACCGGTTGGCTGTCAAACCGGCGCTGGCCAATGGGGATGACAAAGCCGCGGCGTTTGGGCAGGATGGCGCCCACCGGGCAGATGTTGGCGGCGCGGTCTGCGGGGCTGATGGCGCTGCCTGACAGTTGCCCGTCGTCGCTGTTGACCAGCAAATGCGAAGCCACGCCGCGCCCGCCCATGGCAAACACATGCTTGCCCTCCTGCGCACTGGCGCGCACACACAGGCCGCACAAAATGCATCGGTTCAGGTCCAGCAGCAGGTCAGGGTGGCTGGCGTCAACCCGGCGATCAGGGTAGAACTCTTCAAAATGCGGGCCTTCCATGCCCATCTGGTAAGCGGTGGCCTGCAGCAGGCAGTTGCCGCTTTTTTCACACGACGGGCAAAAGTGGTTGCCCTCGACAAACAACATCTGCAGCAGCGTTTTGCGCTGGGCGTTGAGTTCGGGCGTGTCGCTTTCCACGTCCTGCCCGCTGTTGGCCGCAATGGTGCAGGCTGCGCCACTGCGGCCGTTGACCTTGACCGTGCACAGGCGGCAGGAGCCGTGCGCGGCAAAATCAGGGTGCCAGCACAGGTGCGGGATGTAATGCCCGGCACGGCGGGCGGCCTGCAAAATGCTGTCGCCCGGACCAAATTCGACCTCCTGGCCATCCAGCGAAAACGTGCCCGGGCTCAACGCGTCGATGCGGTGGTCTTTCATCATTCAAGATTCTCCAGGTGCGCGCCGCTGTCGTTGCGCCCGGTGGCGCGCCGCGCCTGCGAGAGCTCCGCGTCCATGTCGAAGCCCGCGACAAAGTGCAGGGATTTCAGATGCTGCTCATAGCTCGGGCGAAACTTGGCAATGGTGTCGCGCAGCGGGTTGCAGGCGGCGGCACCCAGGCCGCAGTGCGTGGTGCCATGCATCAGATGGTCGAGTTCATACAGCACCTGGACGTCCGCGCTGGAGCCATAACCGCGCTTGAGCTTGTCCATCTGGCGCAGCACCAGTTCGGTGCCAACGCGGCAGGGCGTGCAAAAACCGCAGCTCTCATGGGCGAAAAAATGGGCAAAGTTATGGGCCACCTCAAACATGTCGCGGCTGCGGTCGAACACCATGAAGGCACCGGCCGTGGGCACGTCCTCAAAGCCGATGTGGCGGCCAAATTCCAGCGCCGACAGGCACACACCCGAAGGCCCGCCAACCTGCACCGCCTGGGTGTCGCGCGCGCCACAGTCCTCCAGAATGCGCCCAATGCGTGTGCCGAACGGGTACTCGTAAATGCCGGGACGCTCGCAGTCGCCAGAGACCGAATGAATCTTGGTGCCGGTGGATTGCGCCGTGCCAATGCGCGCCCACCAGGCGCCGCCATGCAAGGCGATGTGGGTCACGGCGCAGAAGGTTTCCACGTTGTTGACCGTGCTGGGCTGGCCCAGGTAGCCGTGCTCCACCGGAAACGGCGGGCGGATGCGCGGCACACCCCGTTTGCCTTCCAGCGACTCGATCAGCCCCGACTCTTCGCCGCACACATAAGCGCCGGCGCCCACATGGATGGTGATGTCAAAGTCAAAGCCCGCCTTTGCCTGGATGGCCTTGCCCAGCAGCCCCTGCTCGCGCCGGCGTTGCAGCACCGCCTGCAGCGCTTCCAGCAGGTAACGGTATTCGCCGCGCAAGTACATCAGCCCCTGACTGGCGCCCACCGCCCACGCCGCGATGGTCATGCCTTCAAACAGGGAGTCGGCATAACTGGCGAGCAGCACCCGGTCCTTGAAGGTGCCGGGCTCGCCTTCGTCGGCGTTGCAGATCACGTAGTGCGCTTGCCCCGCCGCGTTGCGGCACAGTTGCCATTTGGTGCCGGTGGCGTAGCCGGCGCCGCCGCGTCCGCGCAATTTGGAGCGCTTGAGATCGTCCAGCATGGCCTGGGGTGTGCGCGCCAGGGCGGCGGCAATGCCCGCGCCGGGGGCGGGCTGCGGACCGAGTTTGACGTCGGCCAGGTGAATCTGGTCGTCCACCTGTGACCATTGCGGCGGCCATTGCTCGGGAGCCACCCGCTGTTCAATCAGCTCTGCCATCTGGGCGATGCGCTCAGGGGTGAGCCGGGTGACGACCTGATGGTGGTTGATGAGCGCCGCCGGTCCCTGGTCGCAAAGCCCGGTGCACGAGGTGGTGGCGATGCTGACCAGACCATCGGCGCGCATCTGGTCAGGCGCCACCCTGAGCAAACCGCACAGCTGCTGCAGCAGCGCGTCGCTACCGAGCATGCGGTCGGTGATGTTGTCGCTGAACAGCACGCGGTAGGCGCCCACGGGTTTGGTGTGGAAAAAGCGGTAAAAATCGGCCACGCCCTGCACATGGGCCAGCGTCAAGCCCAGCGAGCGGGCGATCTGCAGCAGGGCCGGGCGCGGCAGCCAGCCATGAATGGCCTGAAATTCGCGCAGGACTTGAACCAATGCGTGAGAATCGCAGCCATGCTGCCGCAGCAATGACTCAAGCTCAGCCGCCGTTTGCGCGGGCAGTGTTGAATTTGCGTTCATGGACAGCAATATAGCGCACAAAATTACAATGTGGCGCATGTTTGGCTTGGGTCAGCCCGGGCAGCAGGCCTTTACTCTCAGAACAGGAAACAGCATGATGGACCGATTTTTAAGCACTGTTGACGACGCCTTGCGCACCGTTTTTGCCCAGCACCGCGGCGCCCAGCCCTGTCCAACCGTGGCGGGTGATGCCACCGAACTCTCGGAGCTTGAAAAAAAGGAGGCCGGGGCGCTGATGCGTGTCAACCATGTGGGCGAGATATGCGCCCAGGCCTTGTACACCGCGCAGGCTTTTGCAACCAACAACGAAGCGCTTCGCGCCTACTTTCAAAAAGCCAGCGCCGAAGAAACCAACCATCTGGCCTGGACCGAACAGCGGCTCAAGGAGCTCGGTGACCGCCCGTCGCTGCTCAACCCGCTGTGGTACGCCGGCGCCTTCGGCATTGGCTTGCTGGCGGGCAAGCTGGGTGACAAGGTGAGCCTGGGCTTTGTGGTGGAGACTGAAAACCAGGTGGAGGCGCACCTGGACAGCCACTTGAGCCGACTGCCCGCCGGTGACCATGCCTCGCGCGCCATCGTGGCGCAAATGAAGGACGACGAAGCGCGCCATGCGCAGGACGCCAAAGAGCTCGGCGCCATTGACCTGCCACCGCCGGTCAGGGGCCTGATGGCCGCCGCAGCCAAGGTGATGACCACCGTGGCACACCGGGTCTGATCGCCAAGCCCCATCGCGGCGACGGCGCCGTTCCCGACAAGGAACCCGGTGTTTTTGCAGGAGGCCCGCCCTCGGGCCGAAGGATGTCTGGGCCTGATCTCTAGGCCTCCAGCACCTCAAAGCTGGTGGTGATCTCTGCGGTTTTGCCCAGCATGACACTGGCTGAGCAGTATTTGTCGTGGCTCATGGCAATGGCGCGCTCGACCGCGGCGGCAGGCACGCCCTTGCCGGTCACGCTGAAATGCATGTTGATTCTGGTGAACACCTTGGGGTCGGTGTCGGCGCGCTCGGCGTCGAGTTTGACGCTGCAGCCGCGCACGTCGTGGCGTCCGCGTTTCAGGATCAGCACCACGTCATAGGCGGTGCAGCCACCGGTGCCGGCCAGCAGGGTTTCCAGCGGCCGTGGCGCCAGGTTCTGGCCGCCGTTTTCGGGTTTAACGGCATCGGGCGCGCCGTCCATCACCAGGGTATGGCCGCTGCCGGTTTCGGCCACAAACCCCATGCCCGAGCGTGTTCCCAGGGCACCGGTCCAACTCACTGTGCATTCCATGTTTATGTTTCCTTCAAGGTTCAAGAGCGGCGATTGTCGCTTTTTGCCACTCTGACCGGGGCGCTTATCATCAGGGCCCTATGAAAACAACTGCTTTGACCCCCGCTGACTACCTCAAAAAAATCCTGACTGCCCGCGTTTACGACGTGGCGGTGGAAACCAGCCTGGAAACCGCGCACAGTCTGAGTGCGCGCCTGAACAACACCGTGTTACTCAAGCGCGAAGATCAGCAACCCGTGCACAGCTTCAAGCTGCGCGGCGCCTACAACAAAATGGCGCACCTGAGCCCGGCACACCTTAAAAAGGGCGTGATTTGCGCCTCGGCCGGCAACCATGCCCAGGGCGTTGCCCTGAGCGCCCAGCGGCTGGGTTGCCGCGCTGTGATCGTCATGCCGACCACCACGCCCCAGGTCAAGGTGGACGCGGTGCGCGGCTTTGGCGGCGAGGTGGTGCTGTTTGGCGACAGCTATTCAGACGCCCATGGGCATGCGGTGGAACTGGAGAAGAAAGAGGGCCTGACCTTTGTTCACCCGTTCGACGACCCCGATGTGATCGCCGGCCAGGGCACCATCGCCATGGAACTGCTGCGCCAGCACCAGGGGCGCCTGGACGCCGTGTTTGTGGCAATTGGCGGCGGCGGCCTGATCTCTGGCGTGGCCAATTACATCAAGGCGCTGCGCCCCGAAATCAAGGTGATCGGCGTGCAGATGAATGACTCGGATGCCATGACCCAATCGGTGGCTGCCAAGCACCGCGTCACCCTGGCTGACGTGGGTTTGTTCTCGGACGGCACGGCGGTAAAGCTGGTCGGTGAAGAAACTTTTCGCGTGGCCAGTGAACTGGTGGACGACTATATGCTGGTCGATACCGACGCGGTGTGCGCGGCCATCAAGGACGTTTTTGTCGACACCCGCAGCATTGTGGAGCCCGCCGGCGCGCTGGCGGTGGCGGCGGTCAAGCAGTATGTGGCCACACACAAAAAAAAGGGCGAGACCTATGCCGCCATCCTGTGCGGCGCCAACATGAACTTCGACCGACTGCGCTTTGTTGCCGAGCGAGCCGAAGTGGGTGAGGAGCGCGAGGCGCTGTTTGCCGTGACCATTCCCGAAGAGCGCGGCAGCTTCAGGCGTTTTTGCGAGCTGATTGGCGACCTGCCCAGTTTTGGCGGCCCCAAAACGCTGCGCAACGTGACTGAGTTCAACTACCGCATCAGCAACTCGCAAAAAGCCCATGTGTTTGTCGGCCTGACCACGGCTGTCAAAGGCGAGTCCGGCAAGATTGCCGCCCATCTCAGCAAGCACCGCTTTGAAGCGCTTGATTTGACCCACGATGAACTGGCCAAGGAGCACATTCGCCACATGGTGGGTGGCCACTCGGCGCTGGCCGATGACGAGCGCCTGCTGCGTTTTGTGTTTCCCGAGCGGCCCGGTGCGCTGCTCAAGTTTTTGAGCCTGTTGCGGCCCAACTGGAACATCAGCCTGTTCCATTACCGCAACCAGGGCGCCGACTATGGCCGGATTCTGGTGGGCATCCAGGTGCCAGAGGGTGATTCGGACGCCTTCAGCGAATTTCTGGCCACGCTGGGTTATCCGTATGTGGAAGAAACGGCCAATCCGGTGTTCCGGATGTTTTTGCAGCAATGAAAAGACCTTGCGGGTCAGACCACTCGCGTAGCGAAGTGCTCTGACCCCAACTGATTAGGACTGGATATGGCAATGACACTCGACGGCAAGCTGGTGGTGGCGATTTCGAGCCGTGCGCTGTTTGACTTTGAGGAAGAAAACGAGGTGTTTGAGCAGGGCGATGACCGCGCCTACATGGCGCTGCAATTGCAGCGCCTGGACATTCCAGCCAAACCGGGCGTGGCCTTTTCGCTGGTGAAGAAGCTGCTGGCGTTCAATGCGGACCCCGTTGCCGGGGCTGCCCCAAACCCTGTTGAGGTGGTGGTGCTGTCGCGCAATGACCCGGTCTCGGGCATGCGGGTGTTTCGCTCGGCGCAGCACTACGGTCTGGCCATTGAGCGGGGCAGCTTCACGCGCGGGCAGCCGCCCTGGCGCTACCTGAAACCGCTGCACGCCAACCTGTTTTTAAGCACCCATTTGAGCGATGTGCGCGCCGCGCTTGATGCCGGCGTGCCAGCCGCACAGGTGTATCCGCGCTCGGTTCATGCCAGCGATTCGCACCCTGCCGAAGTGCGCATTGCCTTTGACGGCGACGCGGTGCTGTTCAGCGACGAGGCGGAGCGGGTCTACCAAACGCAGGGTTTGCAGGCCTTTCAGCAGCATGAAATTGAAAAGGCGGCGCTGCCCCTGCCTGACGGCCCGTTCAAACCCCTGCTGTTTGCCTTGCAGCGGTTGCAGCAGGCCGGCACGCCCGCCATGCGCATCCGCACCGCGCTGGTCACCGCGCGCAGCGCACCGGCGCACGAGCGCGCCATCCGCACCCTGATGAACTGGAACATCGAGGTTGATGAAGCCATGTTTCTGGGCGGCCTGGCCAAGGGCGAGTTCTTGCGTGAGTTCGAGCCTGATTTTTTCTTTGACGACCAGACCGGCCACATTGAATCCGCCGCCCGCCATGTGCCCGCGGGCCATGTGGCCAGCGGGGTGCGCAACAACCCGCCTTAAGCGCTGTTGTCGTTGGAGACCGTCTGCTGGTCGCGGCTGGCCGCGCCACTGCACACCAGCTCATCCAGCAGGGTCAGCACCCAGTCCTGAAAATTCTGCTCCGGCGCAGCGCTTGACTTGTAAATCTGCTGGAGAAGTTGGGTGCTTTGCGCCCATTGCATCAAAGCCGCCACGGGCACGCTCTGGACTTCGAGCAGTTTGAATTTCAGCAGCACTTTGGCGGCATAGCGGATGTGTTTTTGCGGTGCCCGCTCAAAACTGTCAAGCCGCCTGCGCGCCCGCGCCAGGGCTTCGGTGACATCAGAAAAGGGCGCGCCATGGCCGGGGATGACGATGCGCGGGGCCAGCGCCTCGATCACATCCAGTGTCTGCGCCACCTCGGCAAAGGCGTCGGCGCCATCAAGCTCCGGAAACACCACGCCAAAACCGTTCTCCCACAGGGCATCGGCGGAGATCAGCAGGCCGCTTTGGGGCTCGAACAGGATCACCGAATGGGGGTCGTGCCCCGGTGCGGCGTGAATCTGCCAAAGCTGGTCGCCCAAGGCCATTTCCGTGTTGGGCTGCAGCGTGGCGGTGTAGCCAAAAGGCGGGCAGATTTGCCCGGTGGGAAGGTACGACAAAGCCTCGGGGTCCCAGGGGCTTACAAAGCGGGCGTGACCCGGCGGTATCCAGGTTTGCAGCCCGGGGTAATGCGCTTGCAGTGCGGCGTTGCCACCGCAGTGGTCGCTGTGCAGGTGGGTGTTGATCAGCACGTCGAGCGGCTGGCCTTGCAGCGCCGCTGTCAGCAGCCCCAGCGTTTGTGTGGCGTGGGTGGCATAACCGCTGTCGACCAGCGCGCAGCCCTTGTTGCCGCGGAGCAGGATGTTGTTGGAGGACAACCAGCCGCGCTCGAACAGGGTGATGCAAGGGGGAAGTTGCACAGTAAACCTTGGGTAAAACAAAAATGGACGGACCGAATTGACGCGCGTGCTGCCAGCGCTGACTTCAGGCGCCGTTGGCTTGGGCCAACTGCAGTGTGTGGGTTAATTCAGTCACGCAGGCGACAGCAGGCGCGTCAAACAGACGCTCAATCCATTGCGACTCGCGTGCCTTGACGGTGTCCAGAAAGTAGCTGACCGAGCCATCGTTGCGGGCCAGTTCAGCAAAGTTGTTGAAGCCCGACTCCAGGAAATTTTGCAATGCCCCCAGCCCCGCCACCTGGGCGGGTTTACGCATCATCTTGAGCAGCATGCGCAGGCCCGGTTTGCGCGTCAGGTGCCCAAGGTCCTGGCCAATGCCTTGCACCGTGCTGAGCTGCCATTGGCGGTCTTCACGGCGGCCCAAGGCGCGCCAGGCCAGCACGTAGGCTTGAGCGCTGGGCAAACCGGATTGATGTTGCCAGTTCAGGGCCATGGCCAGGTCAAGCTCCTCGGTCAGGTTGTGTAACTTGGCCATGGCCACGGCGGTGGCGACCACGGGCTGGGGAAATGTGCGCTGCAGGGCGCCTGCAATACGGGCAAATTGCGCATCGCGCTCGGCGTAGTTCTTTTCGCTGTAAAGTTCTTCCAGAAAAAAATTGACGCACGAAGCATATTGTTGAGAGCGCAGCAGGTCCTGGTAGGTGCCCACAAAACGCCGGGCCTGCAAATGCTTGATGGTGTGTAGCGCCTGCGCCAGTTCGGGCTGATTGGCGACCTGTTGGCGCCGCGCGACGACTGCGGACAGTGATTCGCGAATGTGATTTGAAGCTTGCATCGTGTGCCAAGTTTAGCCATGCCAATTGACGTAAACCCAACAACTTTAAGGGAGTTATGGGCTCTAGAGCAGAACACCTAGGGAAAACCCTTATCATTTGCCACTATGTATGACACCCTTCCCCGTCACCTGGATTTTTTAACGCCAGCCGATGCCGTGCCTGGCGCTGAACTGCATGCGCGGGCGGCTGAGGTTGCGCCCAGAAAAGCAGCTGTGGTGGTGCCCATCCGGTCGCTGGGTGAAAACCACCGTGCCCGGATTGCCAGCCATCTCAAGGCGCTTGATGCCAACGACCGTTATTACCGGTTTGGTTTCACCGCCAGCGATGAACAGATCGACCGCTATGTGGCGGGGCTGGATTTTGAGCGTGATGAAATCTTTGGCATTTACAACCGGAATCTGGTGCTGATTGCGGTGGCGCACCTGGCCCATGCCCCTGACACGGGCGCAAATCCAAGTGCCGAGTTTGGCGTTTCGGTGCTGGCGCAGGCACGCGGCCGACATTACGGCACCCGCTTGTTCGATCGCGCCATGATGCATTCCCGCAATGCGGGGGTGAACCGGCTGTACGTGCATGTGCTGAGCGAAAACACCGCCATGCTCAAGATTGCCCGTCATGCGGGCTCCACGTTTGTGCGTGAGGGGGCAGAAACAGAAGGCCACCTGGTGCTGGCTCCCGCCACCTTCAACAGCCATTTCACCGAATTGGTCGAAGAGCAACTCGCCCAAGCCAATTACCACATCAAGGTGCAGGCCAAGCAGATTCGCAACACTTTCTCGAATCTGCAAAATGTCTGGCGTGGCACCAACAAGGATGAAAAGCGCGACTGAAACCGGTGTCCCGCTGATTTTTTTGTGGGGCAAATGCGTTATCCGCTATCCTTACGGCCTGTTCAACAACCGCATGTCCTGCCTGACTGGCTGTGTCCGACCCCTACCCTACGCGTCCCGACCGGGAAGATAAGCGAACTTTTTTACAAAAAATTGCCGAGTTCATTCACCCCGGTCCCGATTCGACCGATGAGTTACTTGAAACCCTGGCCGAAGCCGAACATAACCAGCTGATCGGCTCCGATTCGCGCAAGATGCTTGAAGGCGTGATCCGCATGGCCGACATGAGTGCCGGCGACGTCATGGTGCCCACCACCCGCATGGAACTGGTCAACATTGACGACCCCTACGACACCATGATGCACGGGGTGATTGACACCGCGCACTCACGTTTTCCGGTGTTTGAGGGCGAGCGTGAAAACATCATTGGCATTTTGATGGCCAAAGACCTGCTCAAGTTGCAGCGCGCGCCCGAACTCAACATTCGGGCCCTGCTACGCCCGGCCGTGTTCGTGCCCGAAAGCAAGGGTCTGAACGATTTGCTGCGCGACTTTCAAAGCAACCACAACCACCTGGCCATCGTCATTGACGAATTTGGCCGCGTGGCCGGGCTGGTCACCATCGAGGACGTGCTGGAAGAAATCGTGGGTGAAATCGAGGACGAATTTGACATCGCCGACGACGAGGGCGACATCTTCGGCCTGGCCGACCGCAGTTACCGGGTCAGCGGTGACACCACCATTGAACGCGTCGAGGCAGCCTTTGGTGTCAGGCTCGGCAGCACCGACCCCGACGAAATCTTTGACACCATCGGCGGCCTGATCGCCCATGAGATGGGCCATGTGCCCCGGCGCGGCGAGCACCATGTGCGCTCCGGCCTGGACTTTGTGGTCATGCACACCAAGGGTGGCGCGGTGAAATGGTTCAAGGTGTCCCCGGTACCCAATGAGCCTGCTTGATCCGCGGCGCGGAGCCCGGAGCCTGTTTGTCAGGCGGTCGCAAAAAGGTGCCTGGCTACCTTGGCTGGTGTTGCTGCTTGCAGGCATCCTGCAGGCAGCCAGCCTGGCCCTGCCGGTGGCCATGCCGCACCTGTTGGGATGGACCGGTCTGATGCAAGGCCAGCCGCTGTGGTGGGGGCAGGGGTTGGCGCTGGCGAGCCTGGTGTGGTTGCTGCGCACCAGCGCCAGCTGGCAGGTGGCGGCACTGCGCGGCTGGGTATTTGTCACGGTGTGGCTGGCCTGCACCTTTGGCTGGCTGTTCACCTCCATGCACACCTTTGGCGGGCTGGCCGCACCCCTGGCTGTTTTTGCGGTGCTGGCGCTGGCCGCTTTGCTGGCGCTCTATTACGCCGCCGCCTGCGCTGTGTTCAGGAGCCTGGCACCTGTTCATCCGGTCGGCGCTGCGCTGGTTTTTGCGGCTTTGTGGCTGCTTGCCGAACTGGCCCGGGGCGTGCTGCTGACCGGCTTTGGCTGGGGTGCCATTGGCTATGCGCACCTGGCGGGGCCGCTGGCGTGGCTGCTTCCCTGGGGCGGGCTGTACGGGGTCAGTTTTTTGGCTGCGGTGCTGGTGGCTTGCCTGGCGCTGGGCGGGCTGGCAGCGCTGGCAGGCCGCTGGCGCGAGGCTCTCAGTGCCGTGCTGGTGCTGCTGGCGCTATGGCTGTTGCCGCCATGGCTGCCCGCGCCGCAGGGCGGCTCGGCGGGTGCCCTGGACGTCACGCTGCTGCAAGGCAATATTCCCCAGAATGAAAAGTTTGACACCGAAACCGGCGTGCTGAAAGCCCTGCAGTGGTATGGCGACCAGCTCCAGCGCAATCAAAGCGCGCTCGTCATCACGCCAGAAACGGCCCTGCCACTTCTGCCCGAGCAACTGCCACCAGACTACTGGCAGGCCTTGCAGCAGCGTTTTGCCAGCGGTGGGCAGGCCGCATGGGTGGGTGTGCCGTTGGGCAGCTACACCCAAGGCTACACCAACTCGGTGGTGGGACTCAAGCCGGAGCAAGCCGCTCCCTGGCGCTATGACAAGCACCATCTGGTGCCCTTTGGCGAGTTCATACCGCCGTTTTTTCGCTGGTTTACCGACCTGATGAACATTCCGCTGGGTGACTTCAACCGCGGCGCCCTGCCGCAGCCCACCTTTGACTGGCAGGGGCAGCGCCTGGCGGCTACCATTTGTTATGAAAACCTGTACGGCGAGGAACTGGCCCGTCAGTTTCTGCAAGCGGCAAAGGCGCCCACGATTCTGGTCAATGTCAGCAACCTGGGCTGGTTTGGCGAGAGCCTGGCGATGGACCAGCACCTGCAAATTGCGCGTCTGCGCGCGCTCGAGTTTGACCGGCCGTTCTTGCTGGCCACCAACACCGGACGCAGCGCCATCGTGGACCACCGCGCCCGGGTGACACATGCTGCCACGCCGCACACGGCCATGGCGCTGCACGGCACGGTGGAGGGGCGCACCGGCATCACGCCCTATGCCTGGTGGTTGGCGCGCTGGGGCCTGTGGCCGCTGACGATCCTGGCCTTGGTCCTGCTGCTGGGCGCTGGGTGGTGGCGCCTTTTGCGGCGGTGATAAGCCCGTAAAATGAATCTTTCAGACGCAAGCGCTTGCGTCAACCACTATTTACCCCCGGGTGGCGCTGCACGCCGCCTCCACCGCTTATGTTGACCTTCCAGCAAATCATTTTGAAACTGCAGTCGTATTGGGACGCCCAGGGCTGCGCGCTACTTCAGCCCTACGACATGGAGGTCGGCGCGGGCACGTCGCACACAGCCACTTTTTTAAGGGCGCTGGGGCCGGAACCCTGGAAGGCCGCTTACGTGCAGCCGAGCCGCCGCCCCAAGGACGGGCGTTATGGCGAAAACCCGAACCGGTTGCAGCATTACTACCAGTACCAGGTGGTGCTCAAGCCCGCCCCCAGCAACATTCTGGAACTGTATCTGGGCTCCCTTGAAGCGCTGGGGTTTGACCTGAAGAAAAACGATATTCGTTTTGTCGAAGACGACTGGGAAAACCCCACCCTGGGTGCCTGGGGACTGGGCTGGGAAGTCTGGCTGAACGGCATGGAGGTGACGCAGTTCACCTACTTCCAGCAAGTGGGGGGCATTGACTGCCGCCCGATCACCGGCGAGATCACCTACGGGCTGGAGCGCCTGGCCATGTACCTGCAAGGGGTGGACAACGTGTACAACCTGACCTGGACAGAGTCGCCCGATGGCACCCAACTCAGTTACGGCGACGTTTACCTGCAAAACGAAAAAGAGCAGTCTGCCTACAACTTCGAGCACAGCGATGCCGACTTTTTGTTCACCGCCTTCACGGCGCATGAAAAGCAGGCCAAGCAACTGATGGAGACACAACTGGCCTTGCCCGCCTATGAGCAGGTGCTCAAATGTGCGCACAGCTTTAACCTGCTGGATGCGCGGGGTGCCATCAGTGTGACCGAGCGCGCCGCCTACATCGGGCGCATCCGCACGTTGGCGCGCGGCGTGGCGCAAAGCTACTTTGACAGCCGCGAACGACTGGGCTTTCCGATGGCGCCGCGCGCCTGGGTTGAACAGATGGCCAAGAAAGCAGCTTAATCATGACCCACCAAAACCTCCTCGTTGAACTGTTTGTCGAAGAGCTGCCACCGAAGGCGCTCAAAAAGCTGGGCGACGTGTTTGCCAGCCAACTGTGCGCGCAATTGCGCACGCTGGGACTGGCATCGGCTGACTCGGTGGCCACGCCTTTTGCGTCGCCGCGCCGTCTGGCAGCGCACATCACCCACGTGGCGGCCAAGGCTGCTGACAAGGCGGTGCAGCAAAAGTTGATGCCGGTGAGCGTGGGGCTTGATGCGCACGGGTTGGCCACACCCGCCTTGCTCAAAAAATTGCAGGCCCTGGGCGCCGACGTGTCCGACCCGGTGTTTGCCGTCGCGGCCCTGCGCAAGGCACCCGATGGCAAGGCAGAAGCGCTGTTTTACGACAGCCTGGTGACCGGTGCCACGCTCGATGTGGGTTTGCAACAAGCCTTGGTGGCCACGCTGGCCCAGTTGCCGATTCCCAAAATGATGAGTTACCAGCTGGAGACCAATTGCGAACTGCCGGGCTGGAGCAGCGTCAATTTTGTGCGCCCGGTGCACGGCCTGCTGGCTTTGCACGGAAGCACCGTGGTGCCGGTGACCTTGCTGGGCTTGAACTCATGCAATCAGACGCAGGGCCACCGTTTTGAGGCTTCGATGTCGCCGGTGATGGTCGCGCATGCCGACGACTACGCCGCCACGCTGCTGCGTGACGGTGCCGTGATCGCCAGCTTCGGCGACCGGCGCTTTGCCATCGTGCAGCAACTCGCGCAGGCGGCAGAGCGCCTGGGGCCGGGCTTTGAGGTGCTGATGGACGACGCCTTGCTGGATGAAGTGACGGCGCTGGTTGAGCGCCCCAATGTGCTGACCTGTGCCTTCGAGACGCAGTTTCTTGATGTGCCGCAGGAATGCCTGATCCTGACCATGAAGGCCAATCAGAAGTACTTTCCGCTGGTCGACACCCAGGGCCGGCTGACCCACCAGTTTCTGGTGGTGAGCAACATCAGCCCGGCAGACGCCAGCGCGGTGATTGGCGGCAACGAGCGCGTGGTGCGCCCGCGTCTGGCCGATGCCAAGTTCTTCCATGACCAGGACTGCAAAAAGACGCTCGAATCGCGCGTGGCCGGGCTCGACAAGGTGGTCTATCACAACAAACTGGGCACGCAGGGCCAGCGCATGGCGCGCGTGTGCGCCATTACCCGTGCGCTGGCGTCGCAACTCGGCGGCGAGGCCCTGGCCGGGCGCGCCCAACTGGCCGCGCGCCTGGCCAAGACCGACCTGCTGACCGACATGGTGGGCGAGTTCCCGGAGTTGCAAGGCATCATGGGCGGCTACTACGCCCGCCACGACGGCCTGGGGGCCGACATTGCCGAGGCCATTGAAGACCATTACAAGCCCCGTTTTGCCGGGGACGCATTGCCGCGCAACCCGGTCGGCGTGGCGGTGGCGCTGGCCGACAAACTGGAAACGCTGGTGGGCATGTTTGGCATCGGCAACCTGCCCACCGGTGACAAAGACCCGTTTGCACTGCGCCGCCATGCGCTTGGCGTGATCCGCATGCTGGTCGAAAAAGACATGCCACTTGGGTTAAATGCCTTGCTGAATGCCGCCGCACACGAGTTCAAGGGCATGGTTGGCTTTGAGATGGGGCGGGCTGTTGTTGAACTGGAAGAGTTTGTGTATGACCGGCTGGCGGGTTCCCTGCGCGAGCAGGGCTACAGCGCGCTGGAAGTCGATGCCGTGCTGGCGCTGCGCCCGCAGCGCCTCGGTGACGTGCCGCGCCGCTTGGCCGCAGTGCGTGCCTTTAACGCGCTGGCAGAGGCGCCGGCGCTGGCGGCGGCCAACAAGCGCATCAGCAACATCCTGAAAAAGGCCGATGTTGCGGCGGCGGTCGATGCCCATGTGAGCGAGTTGCTGCTCCAGGAGGCGGCTGAAAAAGCGCTTTACGCGGCCATGCAGGACATCACGCCACGCGCCCAGGCGCAGTTCAATGCCGGCGACTACACCGCCGCGCTGCAAACCCTGGCCGCCCTGCGCGCGCCGGTGGATGCGTTTTTTGACGGCGTGATGGTCAACGCCGAAGCGCTTGATTTGCGCCTGAACCGCCTGGGGCTGCTCAAAACGCTGCACCTGGCCATGAACCAGGTGGCCGATCTGTCGCGCCTGGCGGCGTGACCCGCTGTTACAACGCTGAAAAAGGCACACCATGACCCCATTCAAACTGGTGATTCTGGACCGCGACGGCACCATCAACGAGGACAGCGACGATTTCATCAAGTCGGCCGATGAGTGGAAGCCGCTGCCGGGTGCCCTGGATGCGATCGCCCGGCTTAACCATGCCGGCTGGCACGTGGTGGTGGTGAGCAACCAGTCGGGTCTGGGGCGCGGGCTGTTCGAGGTGTCTGATCTGAACGCCATTCACGCCAAGATGCACCAGATGCTGGCGGCGGTTGGCGGTCGCATTGATGCCGTGTTTTATTGTCCGCATGCGCCCGATGAGGCCTGCCATTGCCGCAAGCCGGCCTCCGGACTCTTTGAGCAAATTGCCGACCGTTACGGCCTTGATCTCAAGAACGTGCCGGTGGTTGGCGATTCCGCCCGTGATGCGATTGCCGGCGTGGCGGCGGGTTGCGAGCCGCATCTGGTGCTGACCGGCAAAGGTGCGGTTTACAAGGGCAGGGCGCTGCCCGAGGCTTTTCCGCAGCACACCCAGGTGCACAACAACTTGTCTGCCTTTGTTGATTTCCTGCTCGGACGCGAAGAAGAACGGGCCTGAGACCATGCTGGCGCTGCTTCGCTCCATTTTGCACATGGCCTGGATGGTGATCACCGTGATCCCCTGGACGCTGGCTGTTTTGCTGGTGTCCGTGGTCGTGTCGCGCAGCGCCGCCTGGTGGACCGCCGTCAACTGGTTCCGGGTGGTGATGTGGGGCACGCGGGTGATTCTGGGGGTGCAGTTCAGGGTGCTTGGGTATGACAATCTGCCACTGGGAAAAGACAGCGCTGCGGTGCTGTTGTCCAAGCACCAGTCGACGCTGGAAACCCTGCTGCTGCCCACCCTGATGCCGCATCCGCTGGCCTTTGTTTTCAAGCGCGAACTGCTCAAGGTGCCATTTTTTGGCTGGTCCATGGGGCGGCTGGACATGATCCACATCGACCGAGAGTCGCGCACCGAGGCCATGAAGCACGTCATCGAGCAGGGTTGCCGACTGCTCTCGCGGGGCACCTGGGTCATCATGTTCCCGGAAGGCACACGCATGCCACGCGGCCAAAAAGGCACCTACCAGACGGCCGGCACGCGACTGGCCGTGCAGTCGGGTGCGCCGGTCATTCCGATTGCGGTGGCCACCGCGCGCTGCTGGCCGCGCGAAGGTTTCATCAAACACGCCGGTGTAGTCACGGTGTCGATTGGCCCGGCGCTGCCCAGCGCCGGGCGCGACCCCAAGGGTTTGATGCGCGAGGCCGAGACCTGGATCGAGGCCGAGATGCGCCGCATCGACCCCGAGGCTTATCCGGCGGCCTGAGCGCCTGATCACATGCACCCCTTGCTGCGCTTCACGCTGGATTTGTTTGAGCCGGTTCCGGCTTCGGGCACTGGCAGTGAGGCGCCAGAGGCCAGACCCAGATCGAGGCCCGCAACGCCTGCGGCCCCACCCATCCTGGCGACGGGGCATGCCGTGCATTTTCGCCATCCCCATGCCAGTCGCGAAGTGCGCCTGGGCCATGCGCTGGTCGCCTATGAATTCAAGCGCGGCCAGCGGCGCAGCATCGGCTTCAGTGTCGGGCCGCATGGCCTGGCCGTGCGCGCGCCCAAATGGGTGCCGCTGGTTGAGGTGGATGCCGCGCTGCAGGAAAAGTCTGCCTGGATCTTGCGTAAGTTGCAGGAAGTGCGCGAGCGCCATGCGCGGCTGGCCGAGCACACGATAGACTGGCGCGATGGCGCCAGCCTGCCTTTTTTAGGCCAGCTTGTTGTGCTCAAGCTGGATCCGGCGCATGGTTTTGCAGCGGCCGGCGCCGAACTGATTGCGGCAGATGCGCCGCCCCCCAATGCGACCGCCGCCGCGCCTGGCGGCCCGCAGGCCATGACCCTGCGCTTGAGTTTGCCCCGCCACGCCAGCGCCGATCAAATCCGCGATGTGGTGCAAGCCTGGCTGATGCGCCAGGCCAAGCGCGTGTTTCAGGAGCGCCTGGACCACTTTGCCCCGCTGCTGGGGGTCCAGTGGAAAAAACTGGCGCTCAGCAACGCCGGCACCCGCTGGGGCAGTGCCCGCGCGGATGGCGCGATTCGGCTGAACTGGCGGCTGATCCATTTCAAAATGGCGGTGCTTGACTACGTGGTGGCGCACGAGCTCAGCCATTTGCGCGAGATGAACCACGGCCCGCGGTTTTGGGATGCCGTGCATTCGGTGGTGCCAGATTACGCGCTACTGCGCCGACAACTCAAAGACGAGGCCGCGCCGCGCTGGGCCTGATGCCGGCCCGGCTGAGGCAGCAAGTGGGGTGCAAAGCCGGCCTGAATTTGCCTGATAATTGACGTTAACGTTAACGTCAATTTACCGCGATCCATCGTCATGCCAATCACTTACAGCATCAGCGACCTGGCCAAAGAGTTTGACCTGACCACGCGCGCCATGCGTTTTTACGAGGACATGGGGCTGCTGCAGCCCGAGCGCACCGGCCCGGCCGGGCGCAACCGCGTGTACAGCAGCCGGGACCGCACGCGGCTCAAACTCACGCTGCGCGCCAAGCGCCTGGGCCTGAGCCTGGTGGAGGCCAAGGAGATCATTGACATGTACGACAGCCCGCGCGACACCGGGCCGCAACTGGAGAAATTCCTGATGGTGATCGCCGAGCATCAAAAACAGCTGGAGGCCCAGATGACCGACCTGCAGGCCAACCTGGACGAACTCAAGGTGCATCAGCGCGAAGCCCGCGCCTTGCTGGCCAAGGTTGAAAAAAAGCCCCGTGCGAAAGTTGGAGCCACAGATGCCTCCCATTGACGCCCTCTGGACCCGCGTGCAGGACAGCCTCAGCCGCCAGGGCATGATGCGCCACCTTGGCGTTCGGTTGCTACGGGTCGAGCCGGGCCTGGTGGAGCTGGCCCTGCCGTATTCCGACAGGGTGACGCAGCAGCAGGACGGCTTTCATGGCGGTGCCATGGGCGCGCTGGCTGACATTGCCGGGGGTTACGCTGGACTCACCCTGGCCGCCGAGGGCATGGAAGTGACCACGGTCGAATACAAGGTCAATTTTCTGGCGGCATTTCGGGACGGTGAGCTGCGGGCCATTGGTCGTGTAGTCAAGGCCGGGCGTCGCGTCATTGTCACCACGGCAGAGCTGGTGCACGTCGACGCCCAAGGTCAGCAAAACCCCTGTGCCGTGATGCAGCAAACCCTGATGCCTGTGCCAAAAACCTATTGATTCAGCAACTTTTATAAACACCAGGAGACTTTGATGAACAACCTGCCCGGACTCAATTTTCAACTCGGTGAAGACATTGACGCGCTGCGTGACGCCGTGTGTGACTTTGCGCAGGCCGAGATCGCGCCACGCGCAGCAGAGATCGATCGCAGCGACCAGTTCCCCATGGACCTGTGGGAAAAGATGGGCAGCCTGGGTGTGCTCGGCATCACCGTGGGCGAAGAATACGGTGGCGCCAACATGGGCTACCTGGCGCACATGATCGCCATGGAAGAAATCAGCCGCGCCAGCGCCTCGGTGGGCCTGTCCTACGGCGCGCACAGCAACCTGTGCGTGAACCAGATCAAGCGCAACGGCACGCCCGAGCAGCGTGCCAAGTACCTGCCC
>NZ_JAABQC010000157.1 GCF_011391645.1 Rhodoferax sp.
GGGAAAGCCGCGCAGCATGGTCATGTTACCCCTGCTGATCGTGCTGCTTGCCAGCGTGGCGGGGTGGGCTCTGGGTGGCGCTCCCACCGAATTCAACCGCCCGTTCAAGGGCGATTTTTCGATTGAAAACGGTGGCGCCCTGACGCCGGAATTTCTGGCAGTTTTGATGGGTTTGACGCTGTACACCGCAGCATTTATCGCTGAAGTGGTGCGCGCCGGCATTTCCTCCGTGGCGCGCGGTCAGGCAGAGGCGGCCTCGGCCCTGGGCTTGAGCCGCAAGCAGGAAATGCGGCTGGTGATGCTGCCGCAGGCGCTGCGCGTGATCATCCCGCCGCTGACCAACCAGTATTTGAACCTGACCAAGAACTCGTCGCTGGCGGTCGCCATTGGCTACCCCGATGTGGTGTCGATTGCCAACACCGCGCTCAACCAGACCGGCCGCGCGGTGGAATGCATTTCCCTGGTGATGCTGGTGTACCTGACCACCTCGCTGGGCACATCGCTGCTGATGAACTGGTACAACAACCGCGCCGCGATCAAGGAGCGTTGAAATGGAAAACAGCATGAAAATCACCACTTTTCAACCCATTGCGCCACGTCCGGCCCCCGTCAATACCGAGGGCCCGGTGGCCTGGGTCAAAGCCAATTTGCTGGCTGACTGGAAAACCTCACTGGCCACCCTGTTCATTGGCGCGGTGCTGCTTTGGCTGGTCCCCCAGATTCTGAACTGGGCCATCTTCAAGGCGGTCTGGGCGCCTGACTTTGAGGCCTGCCGCGTCGACGGCGCCGGGGCCTGCTGGGGCGTGATCACTGAAAAGTACCGCATCATCATTTTTGGCCGCTACCCATTTGAAGAGCAATGGCGACCGCTCGTTGCCACCCTGCTGCTCACCGGCCTGCTGGTGGCCAGTTGCATGCGCATGTTCTGGCGGGCCTGGCTGCCGCTGCTATGGCTGGTCGTGCTGGCGGCGTTTTTTACCCTCATGTATGGCAACAGGCTGGGCCTGAGTCTGGTCGAAACCGACCGCTGGGGCGGCTTGCCTCTGACCATTCTGCTGGCTTCGCTGTCGCTGGTGATGTCTTTTCCGCTGGCGTTGCTGATCGCGCTCGGACGTCGCTCCAACCTGCCGGCCATACGCAGTTTTTGCACCCTGTATGTCGAGCTGATACGCGGCGTGCCTTTGATTTCGGTGCTGTTCATGGCCTCGTTCATGTTCCCGCTGTTCATGCCGCCCGGCGTCAAGATTGACGTGCTGCTGCGGGTGCTGGTGGGCATCACGCTGTTTGCCGCCGCCTATTCGGCCGAAGTGATCCGCGGCGGCTTGCAGGCCGTGCCCAAGGGCCAGGTCGAGGCCGCCGCCACGCTTGGCTTGAGCTACTGGCAAACCCAGCGCAAGATCGTGCTGCCGCAAGCGCTGGCGATGGTGGTGCCGGGCATCATGAACAACTTCATCTCCACCTTCAAGGACACCTCGCTGGTGACCATCGTGAGCCTGTACGAATTGACTGGCGCCATGAGCCTGGCGCTCAACTCGGACTCAAACTGGCGGCCTTTCACCATTGAAGGCTACATCTTCATTGCGCTGATTTACTTTGCTTTCTGTTTCTCCATGTCGCGCTACAGCCATTGGGTCGAGAAGCAGGTCAACAAGAGTAAATTGCGATAACTTGCGGGACAGACCAATATTTGCAAAGCAAATTTGCTCTGTCCTCAACTGATTAAACCTATTTTTCATTTAAAAATATGTCACAAACTCAAGCCCCTTCCCCCATCATCACCTTCGACAAGGTCAACAAATGGTACGGCAACAATTTTCATGTGCTGCGCGACATCGACCTGAGCGTGGCCAAAGGTGAGCGCATCGTCATCTGCGGGCCATCCGGCTCGGGCAAATCCACCCTGATCCGCTGCATCAACCGGCTCGAAGAGCACCAGCAGGGCCACCTGACGGTCGATGGCGTCGAGCTCAGCGACGACGTCAAGGCGATTGACGCCGTGCGCAAGGAAGTCGGCATGGTGTTCCAGCAGTTCAACCTGTTCCCGCACCTGACCGTGCTGGAAAACCTGACGCTGTCACCGATGTGGGTCGGCAAAATGCCCAAAAAGGACGCCGAAGAAAAGGCCATGGTTCAGCTCAACCGGGTGCGCATTGCCGAGCAGGCCAACAAGTATCCGCTGCAGCTCTCGGGCGGCCAGCAGCAGCGCGTGGCGATCGCCCGGGCGCTGTGCCTCAAGCCCAAAATCATGCTGTTTGACGAGCCCACCAGCGCGCTTGACCCCGAGATGATCAAGGAGGTGCTCGACGTGATGATTGCCATGGCCGATGAGGGCATCACCATGCTCTGCGTGACCCACGAGATGGGTTTTGCCAAGGCTGTGGCCGACCGCGTGATCTTCATGGACCAGGGCCAGATCGTCGAGCAGAACAACCCGCACGACTTCTTCAACAACCCGCAAAGCGAGCGCAGCAAAGACTTCTTGTCAAAAATCCTGGGGCATTAACTCCCCGCCACCTTCATTTTGTTGATGAGGATCGAGCCCACAGTTTTCGCGCCATGGTTGTAGGCATCCGCGCCCACCGCCACGATGCCCTTGAGCATGGCCTTCATGTTGCCGGCGATGGTGATCTCGTGCACAGGGTAGGCAATGCGGCCGTTTTCCACCCAAAAACCGCTGGCACCGCGCGAATAGTCGCCGGTCACATAATTGACGCCGCTGCCCATGAGCTCAGTCACAAACAGGCCGGTTCCCAGGCGCTGCAACATGGCATCCAGACCGTCGCCGGCACGGGTGAGGCGCGAGGTGAGCGTCAGATTGTGCGAGCCGCCGGCGTTGCCGGTGGTTTTCATGCCCAGCTTGCGCGCCGAGTAGCTGCCCAGAAAATAGCCCTGCACCCTGCCCGCCTCGACCACGCTGCGGGCCTGCACGCGCACGCCTTCGTCGTCAAACGGTGAACTGCCCTTGCCGCGCTTGATGAACGGATCTTCCAGAATGTCAATGTGCTTGGGGAAAACAGGTTTACCCAGGCTGTCGAGCAAAAAGCTGCTCTTGCGGTACAAGGCACCGCCGCTGATGGCCTGCACAAAGCTGCCCAGCAAACCAGCCGCCAGCGGCGACTCGAACAGCACCGTGCATTCGGTGGTGGCGATCTTGCGGGCGCGCAGCCGGCTCAAGGCGCGCTCGGCAGCATAACGCCCCACCGCTTGCGGGCTGGCCAGCTCGGCCGCATCGCGCTGCGAGCTGTACCAGGCATCGCGCTGCATGTCATTGCCCTTGCCGGCAATCGGTGACACCGACAGCGAATGGCGCGAACTGGCATAA
>NZ_JAABQC010000158.1 GCF_011391645.1 Rhodoferax sp.
TCAGCAGGTTGATGCAGCGCAGCAGCGTCGATTTGCCCGATCCCGACGGCCCCACCAAAGCCACCACTTGGCCTTGAGCCACGTGCATCGACACGTCGCGTAGTACCACGTTGTCGCCAAACTGCTTGCGCAGCCCCTGTATTTCAATCATGTTGCTTGTCTCACAAAGTGTCGGCGCGCCGCTCCAGCCGCTTGATCAGGCTGGTGGCAGGCACCAGCACGGCCAGATAGATCAGGGCAATCAGCGTGTAGGTTTCCAGCGGTCGGTAGGTTTCGTGCACCACGGCCTGCGCCTGGTAGACCAGGTCCGGCAAGGCCACGATGGACACCAGCGAGGTGTTTTTGAGCTGCATGATCGACTGGTTCAGCAACGGCGGCGTCATGCGCCGCAGCGCTTGCGGCAACACCACACGGCGCATGATCTGAAAGCGCGTCATGCCCAGGGCGCGCGCGGCCTCAGATTGCCCCACCTCGATCGAGATGATGCCACCGCGGATGATCTCGGAGTAAAACGCGCCGCCGTATAGCGACAGCGCCAAGATCGCTGCCATGGCCGGCGACATTTCGATGCCCAGCAGCACCGGCAAGGCGTAGTAAAACCAGATGATCTGCACCAGCACCGGGGTCGAGCGGAACAACTCCACATAGCCCTTCATGGGCCAGCGCACCACGCCGAAGCGCGACAACTGCCCCATGCCGGCGATCAGGCCAAACAGCAGCCCCAGCCCAATACACATCGCGGTGTAGCCCAGCGTGTAGAGCAGGCCGGTGGCAAACAGGCTGCGGTATTCCCACAAAAATTCAAAGTTCCACTCGTACACACAGGCTCCTGTTGATCAAACAAGCGTCAAAACTTAACGATGACCGGAATTTCTGCGGGCTTGATGCCCATGAGTTTGTCCAGGTTGGACAGCACGATCGGGTTCATTTTGTCGGCCGCGCGCAGTTCGGTGATCCATTTGTCCACGTAGGCCTGCCAGGTCTTGTCGGCCTCTTTGCGCAGGCCGGCATTGGTGGTGGTGCCCTTGAGCGGCTCGGGCACGATCAGGTGGCCGATGTTGGGGTTTTTCTTCAAGATGCCGGCCGACACCGTGACCACCAGCGGCTGCACGTCGGCACGGCCGGTTTGCACTGCCATGGTGGCGTCGTTGGATTTCTCGAAGCGCAAAATCTTGGCCTTGTCGTACATGGCGGTCACCAGGTTGTCGTAGGACGAGCCCACATCGACCGCAATCGTCACGTCTGGCCGGTTCAGGTCGTCCCAGGTCTTGGCCTCGAAGCCTTTTTTGGCAATCAGCGTGAACGCGTTCTGGTACAGCGGCACGGTGAAGTCAATCACCTCGCGGCGTTGTGGTGTCGGGTTGAGGCCAAAAAAGATGTCGAGCTTGTTGGTCTGCAAATCGAGCACCGAATTGCCCCAGGTGGTCTCGGTGACCACCAATTTCACATTGAGCCTGGCGGCCAGATCATTGGCCAGGTCGACCATGATGCCGCTCCACTCACCCGTGGCCAGATTTTTTTGGTAATTGGGCGGGGCACCGGCCACCGCACCCACACGCAGGATTTTGGTGCTGTTGATGCGGTCCCAGGTGGATTGGTCAGGGGCCTGTGCCAGCGCAGCACCGGCCAGGCAACTGGCCGCCAGAGCAGCCACACCCATTGTGAAATGGCGTCGTTGTTTCAGTGTCATCGTCTTCTCCTGGTATTGGCAAAAATTTGCCGGTTTCAAAAATCCTGGATCGCGTGTTCCGCGGCTGGCCATCGGTTAGTCATCGGCATAAGCCGCCAGCGCCGCCACCGACACCGGCCGCAGCGGCCAGCGCGGCACGCTACCGTGCAGGTCCTGCGGCTCAAACGCCACCCCAGCCTGGGCGGCCAGCGCTTGGGCGTTGCGCGCGCAAAAGCGGCCCTGGCAGGCGCCCATGGCAAAGCGGCCCACCACCCGAATCTCGTGCGCCGAGCCAGCGCCCTCAAGCGCGCCAAAGCCAGCGGCGCGCAAGCCCTCGCAGCGGCAGACCACGGTCTCGGGCGTGATGGCGGCTGCGGGTGCCTGGTACAAAGTGCGCAGCGCCAGCTGCAAGCGGCGGGCCGACTGCAAGGGCGCCTCAAAACCAGCCATGGCGCACGGCTGCCCCAAGGCCTTGGCCAGCTGCTGCGCGGCCCGGCGGCCGTCTTGAACAGCGGCTGCGGCGCCCAGCACCTCGCGGCAATCACCGGCCCAGACGATGGGCAAACCCGCTGCAGTCTGGCGTGGCAAACCGGTCTGATTCGCCTCCAGACCATCGTGCAAAGCCAGCTGTGCCACCTCATACAACTGGGTCTGACCACGACCGTTCTCCGTTGTCACGCGCAGGCCCTGCGCCATGGCCTCAATGGCCGTGACCCGGCAACCGGTGCGGTACGGCACGCGGGCACGCCACAGCTGGCGAACATAGCCCAGCGCCTCGGCCACCGGCAGCCAACTGCGCAAGCCATTGAAAGCCGCACCAGGGTGCGTCAGCGCGGTGCCAAAAGGCGTGCCCCGCTCCAGCAGCGCCAGCGGGGGCCGACCCATGGCGGTTAATTGCGCAGCGAATGCCAGCGGCAGCGGCCCGCTGCCCGCCACCAAAATCGGGCCCGGCGGTGCTTCACCGGTTTCTTTCAGCTGCACCTGCATGCCGCCCACCGTGCTCACGCCCGGCAGCTCCCAGCCTGGCACCGGCAGCACCCGCTCCACACCGCCCACCGCCATCACCACAGCGCGGGGGCGCACCGGGCGCACCCGCCCGGCAACCCGGTCGTCCAGCAGATAGTGGCCATCGCCCTCAACGCCCAAAAAAACAGACTGAAATTGCATGCTGAGTCGATTCCCCTGTTGCTGCACCTGCTGCACCTGGTCCAGCAGAGCCTGCCAGGCGCGCTCGTGGTGCGCATTGCGCTTGACCGGGCTGGCGCCCTCGCCAGCGTAAGCGCGGTGAATGGCGCCACCCAGGCGGTCACGCTGTTCCGCCAGCAGCACATGCAAACCCATGCCGGCCAGCTCGACCGCTGCGGCCACACCCGCCGGGCCGCCCCCCACCACCAACACATCAGGCTGCAACACGGTGCACCTCACAAGCCGGTGGCGCCGCCAGCGTCACCTGCACGCCAGCGCGCGCCGGTGTCAGGCAGGCCTCGACCGGTGCCGCGCCGTCAACCGACACCAGACAGGCCTGGCAAGCCCCAATGCCGCAAAAATAACGCCCGCGCAATTGCCCCATGGCCGGCCCCAGGTCATCCACGCCGCTGCGCCGCAAGGCCGCCGCAAAGCTGTCTCCGGGCCTGAACACCACC
>NZ_JAABQC010000159.1 GCF_011391645.1 Rhodoferax sp.
GCATGGCGGCCATGGCCAGCATGTTGCCGGTCAGGGTGGTGCCAATGCCCGAGTGGCCGGCGGGCGCCTGGCGTTTGGCCTGCATGGCGCGCTCGGCCAGCTCGGCACTGAAGCCGTAGACCGCACAAGGCAGGCCGCCGGCAATCGGCTTGCCCAGCACCAGCGCGTCGGGCTGCAGGCCATGCGTTCGGGCGTAGCCGCTCGGGCCGCTGCTGAAGGTGTGGGTTTCGTCCAGAATCAGCAGCGCGCCGTGCTGGCGAATCGACGCTTGCGCAGCTTCCCAGAAACCGGGTTCGGGCAGCACCATGCCAATGTTGGTCATGACCGGCTCGGCCAGCACACAGGCCACGTCACCGCCCTGCAGCGCCGCCTCCAGTGCGGGCAGGTCGTTGAACTCGACCACCAGCGTGTGTTGCGTGAGGTCATGCACCTGGCCCAGCAGGCTGTCACGCTGCCTGGGCCGGCCGTTGACCAAGTCCACAAACACGTCATCCACGGTGCCGTGGTAGCAGCCGTTGAACACCAGCAACTTTTTGCGCCCGGTGGCGGCACGCACCCATCGCAACAGAAAACGGTTGGCATCGCTGGCCGACAACGCGCTTTGCCACATGGGCAGGCCAAAGCGGCGCGCCAGCTCGGCGCCCACCCAGGCGGCGTCATCGGTGGCCAGCATGGTGGTGCAGCCCTGCGCCACCTGGTGCTGCACTGCGCGCACCACCGCCTCCGGCGCGTGGCCAAACATGGCGCCTGTGTCGCCCAGGCAAAAATCGACCCGCCGGTGGCCATCCACATCGGTCACCTGGGCGCCGTGGGCGTGCGCCACCTGCAAGGCAAATGGTGTCGACCAGTCGCTCATCCAGTGCAAGGGCACGCCAAACAGCCAGTGCCTCGCGCTGCGCTGCGCCATCGCTTGGGACAAGGGGTTGGCTGCCACAAACTCGGCGCGCTCCTGCTGCGCCATACGCGCCAAAGACGCGGGGTTGAGGCCGCTGCGGGTAGGCCTTTGTGCTGTTAGCTGCATGACCTGAGCCCTCACACCAGAAGCAACAGGTGCTCGCGCTCCCACGAGCTGATCACCCGGTTGTAGGTGGCGTACTCCAGTTCCTTCACGGCGCAGAAGGCCTTGACGAACGACGGCCACAGCACCTCGGCCATGGCGTCACAGCCGCGCATGCGGGTGATGGCGTCTTCCAGGTGGCGCGGCAACTCGTAGTCGAGGTCCCAGGCGCTGCTGTCCATCGGGTCTGAGGGCTTGAGGCGCTCCATCATGCCCAGATAGCCGCAGCCCAGCGTGGCTGCCATTGCCAGATAGGGGTTGACATCGACACCGGGCACGCGGTTTTCCACGCGGCGGTTTTGCGCGTTGGATTTGGGAATGCGAATGCCGCAGGTGCGGTTGTCCAGGCCCCACTGCACGTTGATCGGGGCCGACATGAAGCGTGACAGCCGCCGGTACGAATTCACATACGGCGCCAGCATCGGCATCACCTGTGGCACGTATTTTTGCAGTCCGCCAATGTAATGATTGAAGTGGTCACTGCCCGAACCATCGGCATTGGAAAAGATGTTGCGCCCGGTGTCCATGTCCAACACGCTTTGGTGAATGTGCATGGCGCTGCCGGGCTCCATTTCCATCGGCTTGGCCATGAAGGTGGCGAAGATGCCGTGCCGCAGCGCGGTTTCACGCACCGTGCGTTTGAACAAGAACACCCGGTCGGCCAGGTCCATCGGGTCACCATGGCTGAAGTTGATCTCCATCTGGCCGGCGCCAGCCTCATGGATCAGCGTTTCAACCCCCAGCCGGTGCACGCCGCAAAACTGTGAAAGCTCCATGAAAAACGGGTCGAAGTCGTTCACCGCGTCAATCGAATACGACTGCCGGCCGGCCTCGGACTTGCCGGTGCGCCCCAGCGGCGGCTGCAGCGGCTCGTGCGGGTTTTGCTGGCGCGCCACCAGGTAAAACTCCATCTCGGGCGCCACCACCGGCTGCCAGCCCTGCTTTTCATACAGCGACACCACATGGCGCAGCAAACTGCGCGGCGAGAGCTGCACCGGCGAGCCATCGAACTCATGGCAGTCATGAATCACCACCGCCACCGGCTCCGCTGCCCATGGCACCACCCGCGCGGTGCTCACGTCGGGCAGGCACACCATGTCGGGGTCGGTCTCACCCACATAGGGCCCGTTGTCAGGCTGCTGGCCGTTGACCGTGTTGAGCAGCACACTCTTGGGAATGCGCATTTCGCCGGCACTTAAAAACAGGTCCTTGGGCAGGATCTTGCCGCGCGCAATTCCGGTCATGTCGGGAATGACACATTCGACCTCATGGATGCGGTGTTGCTGCAAAAACTGGGTGATGATGTCGTTCATGTTGAGGTGGCTATGCTCTGCGCATTTGCCTTTTGTGATCAAATTAAAACGAATGATAGATTAAAAATGATATTTATGACATGTTTTGATCAAATCATTGAATTGCCTTGAGTTTTTGGTGAGGGTTGTGAGGACGGCGATTGGACGACTGCACGAACAGGGACGACCCATTGCATGACCACCCCCGCGGCAACCGCAACATACCGGCGTGAAATTTGGCTGTTGCTTGCAATCAAGTTGTAAGGATGTTCATCCCCCACCGACTCACCCCAGGCAAGATTGCTTTACCGTGCGCTACCCGATTGACACGCTGTCCTGCGGCCCCGCAAGACCCCGACCAAGGAACTGATGATGAACAAACGAACCCTGTTGAAATCCCTGAGCGGCTGGTTGGCTGGGGCCACCTTGCCTGCCGCTGCATTGGCTGCGGCGCCGTTTCCGCTGAAAAAAAGTGAAGCCGAGTGGCGGAAAATCGTTTCGGCCGCAGCCTATGACGTGCTGTTTGAGCATGGCACGGAGCGCGCCGGCACCAGCGCCCTGAACGCCGAGAAGCGCCCCGGCACCTACCTGTGCGCCGCGTGCAACCAGCCGCTGTTTGACGCCGCCCACAAATACGAGAGCGGCACCGGCTGGCCCAGCTTCTGGCAGCCCCTGCCCAGCGCCATGGGCACATCCACCGACTACAAGGCCATTTACCCGCGCACCGAATACCACTGCGCCCGCTGCGGCGGCCACCAGGGCCATGTGTTCAACGACGGCCCCAAACCCACCGGAAAACGCTATTGCAACAACGGCGTGGCGCTGAGCTTTGTCCCCACCGGCACCGCGCTGCCCGCGCTGCGCACCTGAGTGC
>NZ_JAABQC010000160.1 GCF_011391645.1 Rhodoferax sp.
GCCAAGCAAAGCGGGCACCCTTGGTTAAAAGACTGATGCCGAGTTTCAGGGGACAAATTCTTGGCCACTGCGTTGCGCGCTCAATCTCCCGTTGTCACGCGCCGCCGCACCGCTTTCAGAATGCCGCGCAAAATGTCCAGCGGCGTGGGCGGACAGCCGGCAATGACTTCATCGACCGGGATCACGTTGGCGACGCGACCGCAGGTGGCGTAGCTCTCGCCAAAGATGCCGCCGTCGCAGGCGCAGTCGCCCACTGCCACCACCAATTTGGGTTCGGGGGTGGCGTCATAGGTGCGCTTCAGGGCGGTTTCCATGTTGCGCGACACCGGGCCGGTGACCAGCAGCAGGTCGGCGTGGCGCGGGCTGGCGACAAACTTTAGCCCCAAGCCCTGCAGGTTGTAGTAGGGGTTGCCCAGCGCATTGATTTCCAGTTCACAGCCGTTGCACGAGCCGGCGTCGACCTCACGAATGGTCAGGGCCTGGCCCAGAATGTCGAGCAATTCCTGCTGGATGCGTGCGGCCTGCGCGGCCTCATCGGCACCAATGTCGGGCGCGGTTTCGGTGCAAATACCGGTTTTGGCGATCTGCCTGACCACTTTCCAGATCATAGGTCTTGCCCCGAGTAACTCAAGTTGAACGACTTGTTGATGAGCGGGAAGTCGGGCACGATGTTGCCCATGATGGCATGCTCCAGCACCGGCCAGTTTTGCCATGAGGGGTCGTGCAAATGGCAGCGCAGGATGCGGTGCTGTTGCTCGGCCCCCCCCAGTTCCAGCGCCACGAACAATTCGCCCCGCCAGCCTTCCACCCAGCCCGCGCCGCGTGCGGGCTGCTGGGGCAGCAGGACCGGGCAGCGCAAGTCGCCGATGGGCATCTCGATCAACAAACGCCGGATCAGGCGCATGGATTCAAAAATCTCGTCAAAGCGCACCGCCACCCGCGCGGCCACATCGCCGTTGTGCTGGGTGGCCATGACGACAGCCAAGTCACTGTAGGGCACCCAGGGCTGGTCACAGCGCAGGTCCCAGCTCTGGCTGCTGGCACGCCCGGCCATGCCCGTCAGGCCCAGACGGGCGGCCAGCTCGGGCGCCACGCAGCCGGTGGTCATGAAACGGTCTTGCAGCCCGGCGTGGGCCTCGTAAATGTTGAACAGGGTGCGCACCTCTTTCTCCACCGCGTCGCACTGCTGCAACATCAGCTCGCGCTGGCCCAAGTCAATGTCGCCGCGCACGCCGCCGGGCACGACGCAGTCCATCATCAAGCGGTGACCAAAAACAGTTTTGGATAGGCGCAGCCAGTCTTCACGCAGGCGCGAGAACTGGGCCAGACCAAAAGAAAAAGCGGCATCGTTGCCCAGCGCACCCAGGTCGCCCAGATGGTTGGCAACGCGCTCGCGCTCCAGCAGCAGCGCACGCAACCAGGCGGCACGCAAAGGCGGCGTGGTTTGCGTGGCCGATTCGAGCGCCATGCAGTAGGCCCAGGCGTAGGCCACGGTGGTGTCACCCGAAACTCTGCCAGCCAGCCGGTAAGCGTCCAGCGGCGCCAGTTGCGTCATGCGGTGCTCGGTGCCCTTGTGTGTGTAGCCCAGGCGCTGCTCCAGGCGCAGCACTTTTTCGCCGACCACCGAAAAGCGGAAATGGCCGGGCTCGATGATGCCGGCATGCACCGGCCCCACTGCAATCTCATGCACGCCGTCGCCGTCCACATGCACAAACGGGTAATTAACGAGTTCGGTGGCCGCCAGCAGCGGCAACTGGCCGGGGTCCTGCTGCAAGGGAAAATGGTCTGGCGGCCAGGCGCCGTGGTTGAGCCAGGCGCGTGTGTCATTGGCCCCCAACGCAACCGCGCCCGACAGGTCGGCGGCAGCTCGCTGCATGCGCACGGCCGCCGGGAACACCGCGGCAAGATCCGGGTAAACCCAGCGCCCTTCCTGTTGCACCAATGGCAGAGACAACCAGAACGCACCGTCAAGGGTGACGTAAGCGGCACAGATGCAGGGTGGCTTTTGGGCCATTGAGCCAGCCCACAGGGCAAGCAGGCGGCCACCTTCATCACGCACCGCCGTGGCGGCGCCTTGCCACTGGGCGAAGCTCACCTGCGCGTGCCAGACCGGCACCGGCGCGGGCAAGGCATCAAATTCAAGGTCAAGTCCGGGGATCTTCATGCCGTTAGCCTCCCAGCATGCCGGCCGCCTGCACGTACCAGCCGTTCAAGTAGGGGGGAATGTACAAGCCCAGCACCAGCGCCAGCGCCAGATGCACAAACACCGGAACCAGGGCCGGCGGATGCGCCAGCGGCTTTAAGGTCGAGTCGCCAAACACCATGGGCAACACCCGGATCAAAATGGAAGCAAAAGCTACGCCGAGCGCCAGAAACAGGAATGGCGCCGCCCAGGGCTGCTCGCGCATGGCGGTGGTCAGAATCAAAAATTCGCTGGCAAAGACACCAAAGGGCGGCATGCCCAGAATGGCCATCACACCCAGCATCAGGCCCCAGCCCACGGTGGGGTTGACCTTGATCAGGCCGCGAATCTCGCTCATCACCTGGGTGCCGGCCTTTTGCGTGGCATGGCCAACCGTGAAGAAAATGGCCGACTTGACCAGCGAGTGCACCGTCATGTGCAGCAGCCCGGCAAAGTTGGCCACCGGCCCGCCCATGCCAAAGGCAAAGGTGATCAGGCCCATGTGTTCGATGCTTGAATACGAAAACATGCGCTTGACGTCTTTTTGGCGCGACAGGAAAAACGCCGCCACCACCACTGACAGCAAGCCAAAGCCCATCATCAACTGGCCGGCCATGTTGCTGTCAAGTGCGCCGTCGGTGAGCACCTTGCAGCGCAGCACCGCGTACATGGCCACATTGAGCAGCAGGCCCGAGAGCACCGCCGACACCGGTGTCGGGCCTTCGGCGTGGGCGTCGGGCAGCCAGCTGTGCAGCGGCACCAGGCCAATCTTGGTGCCGTAACCAATCAGTAAAAACACAAAGGCCAGCGACACGATGGTGGGGTCAAGCTCGCCCTTGATGTCGTTGAGGCTGGTCCAGAGCAGGGTGGCATGCTCGGGGCCGAGCACCTTTTCAGCGGCCATGTACATCAGGATGGTGCCAAACAGCGCCTGCGCAATACCCACGCCGCACAGGATGAAATACTTCCAGGCGGCCTCCAAGCTGGCGGTGGTGCGGTACACGCTGACCAGCAGC
>NZ_JAABQC010000161.1 GCF_011391645.1 Rhodoferax sp.
TTCGTCTGGCACCGCAAAAAGACTGGGAAGGCAACGAACCGGCGCGTCTCGCCAAGGTGCTGGCGGTCCTGGAAGGCATTGCGTCGCAGACCGGTGCCAGCGTGGCCGATGTGATCGTGCTGGCCGGCAATGTCGGGGTCGAGCAGGCCGCCAAGGCGGCGGGGGTTGACGTGACCGTGCCCTTTGCGCCCGGCCGTGGCGACGCCACCCAGGCGCAGACCGATGTCGAATCTTTCGGGGTGCTGGAGCCGGTGGCCGATGGCTTTCGCAACTTTTTGAAGAAAGACTATGTGGTCAGCGCCGAGGAGTTGCTGCTTGACCGGGCCCAACTGATGGGTCTGACGGCCGTTGAGATGACCGCCCTGGTGGGCGGCATGCGCGTGCTGGGAACCAATTACGGCGGCACGCAGCACGGTGTCTTCACCGACCATGTGGGCGCGTTGAGCAACGACTTCTTCGTCAACCTGACCGACATGGCCTACACCTGGAAACTGGCCGGGCGCAACCTGTACAACATCTGCGAGCGTAGGAGCGGCGCCGTCAAATGGACCGCCACCCGGGTCGATCTGGTGTTCGGCTCCAACTCGGTGCTGCGCGCCTACGCCGAGGTTTACGCGCAGGATGACAACCAGCAGAAGTTTGTGCATGACTTTGTGACCGTGTGGACCAAGGTCATGAACGCTGATCGCTTCTGAGCTTTGGCTTTTTGAGACAAAAAGGGCTGCCATCCGGCGGCCCTTTTCTTTGAGGCAGAACTCGATGATCAGCGCGTCGGCATCAGGCGCATTGCGCAGCGCGTGCAGCAGGCCACTGTCGCGCACAGAACAGCCAAAACGATCAGTTGGGCTCTGCGCTCACCACGAACGATGAGTCAGTCCAAATCAATGCACGCGGCCAAGGGGATGCCCTCCGGTGCTTCGTGGTCGGCGATAAACCTCACAGGCTGTCGACAAGGGCACGCCATTGAGGGTCAGCTCCCCTGCAACGGGCGGCACATCGCCAGCCAACATGGCCAGCAGCCTGGTTTTGCCGCTGCCGTCTCCCCCGCGCACCAGGCTGAGTCCGGCCGGAATAGCAACGCACCAGTTCTCAAACAGCACGCGCTCAGCCAAGCCGTGCGTCACGCCCGACAGTTGCAGGATGGGCGTTACCTTGGGGTTATTGGCTTGCGCGATGGCTGGTTGCGTTGCATTGGGATGCCGGGGCGTGTTGTGCATGCCGGCATTTTGGCATTGCTGATATGCAGCCCGGCGGTTTCTAGAATGTTAGCCAGCGTCATCGTCAGGCAAACAAAGGCAAACATCATGAAGAAAGTCAACTGGGGCATTTTGAGCACCGCCAAGATCGGTCGCGAAAAGGTCATCCCGGCCATGCAAAAGGGCCAATGGAGCCACATCGGCGCCATCGCCTCACGCTCGCTGGCGCAAGCGCAAAAGGTGGCTGACGCGATGGGGATCGCCAAGGCCTATGGTTCTTACGACGAACTCTTTGCCGACCCCGACATTGAAGCCATCTACAACCCGCTGCCCAACGACCAGCATGTGGCCATGACACTGGCGGCCGCCCGCGCCGGCAAACATGTGCTGTGCGAAAAACCCTTTGCCATGAACGCACGCCAGGCCGAGGAACTGCGCGAAGTGGCGGGCAAGGTGCACATCATGGAGGCCTTCATGGTGCGCTTTCACCCGCAATGGCTGCGCTCGCGCGAACTGGTGCGCAGCGGCGCTTTAGGTGAACTGCGCACAGTGCAGGTGTTCTTTTCGTATTTCAACCGCCAGCCTGACAACATCCGCAACTTGCCAGAAGTTGGTGGTGGCGCGCTGTACGACATTGGCTGCTATGCCGTTGTGGCGGGGCGCTTTCTGTTTGGATCGGAGCCGCTGCGCGCGGTGGCCCTGTTCGACCATGACCCGGATTTCCGGACTGACCGCACCGTGACAGCCATCGTGGACTTTGGTGGCGGGCGACGGCTTGATTTCACCGCGTCGACCCAATCGGTGCCTTATCAACGCGTGCAGGCCATCGGCACCAAGAAGCGCCTGGAACTTGAGATTCCATTCAACGCGCCGCTGGGTGGCGCCACACGGCTTTTTGTGGACGATGCCAGTGCCCCCGGTGGCGCCTCAGCCGTGGCTGAGACCCTGGCCCCCTGCGACATGTACACCCTGCAGGGCGATGCCTTTTCACAAGCGGTTCGCGGGGAAATCGCTCTACCCTATGGACTCGATGACGCCATCTGCAACATGCGCGTTCTGGACGCCCTGTTCAAATCCGGCAACAGCGGGGGCTGGGAAGGCGTCTAAATTGAGGGTCTGTGCGGCTGCACCCAACCGCCAGCATTCACAGACTTGGGCTTGGTGCCTTGTGACCTTGACGCATTTGAACGTGGCATCAAGACGACTTTTTCGAGGCCAGCATCGCCTTCAAATCGGCGAATGGATTGAAGGTGGTGGTTGGCATGACATTGCCACTGTCGCTGCGCCCCTCCATGTCTTTGAGCTTGGAATGTTCGTTTTCGTGGCAGTAGGTGCAGAGCAGTTCCCAATTGCTGCCATCCGGCGGGTTGTCGTGGTGGTTATTGTTCTTGTGATGCACTTCCAGCAATTGCAGATTGGCATGATCGAACGTGCGCGCGCAGCGTCCGCAGACCCAGGGAAACAGCCTCAAAGCCTGCGCCCGGTAACCCTGTTCCCTTTTTTCAGCGCTGCGTCGCGCCTCAAGGACAAGACGATCAAGACGTTCATTGGTGTGTGCCATCGCCAGCCACTGCCTTTCAGTTGAAGAAATACCGCTGAGGTTACGACGGAATCCGGCCGCGTGTTTGGCGATGTTTGTTAGCGACGGTCTGGACGCGCGCAAAAATGGCGGTCATGCGTGGTTTTCAGCCGGTCAAACTGCATGCCAGCTATGGACCGAAACGTGGAACCGCTTCGCAGCGGGAGCAGTCCTCGACAGGCGTTCGGTGCAGCTGAAACGTATTCAGACTCAGTGATTTCCAAAGGAGTCACCTGTGTGCTCATTTCGCCGCACGGGATAGCAGCGGTCATCTCTTGAAAGTCTTCTTCAGGAATTCAATCACCGCCTTGCCAGCAGTCTCTCGCCCCTTGCGGTCACCCTCCATTGTTGCCCCCTTGTCGGCGCAGAGATCCCGTTGGATCGCCTGCA
>NZ_JAABQC010000162.1 GCF_011391645.1 Rhodoferax sp.
GATTACTCTCAACGTGCACTCTGACTTGAATGCCTGCGGGCTGACAGCGGCATTTTCTAAGGCGCTATCGGAGAAAGGAATTAGCTGCAATGTTGTCGCCGGTGCCTATCACGACCACATTTTTGTGCCGGTTGCCCTTGAAAGCAAAGCCTTGTTGGCCTTAAAGCTGTTGCAAAACTCGTAAATTCTCTTAGTCGTCTCGACCATTGGATGACTCATTTAAGGCGGGCAATTCAAGCAACTGAAAATCAGTAACCAGCCTGTTGGCGCCGGTCATCTGGAAAGCGTGTACACCGAGGTGCCGGCCAGCAAATTGGGCAGCAGGCGCACCACCTTGCCGTCCTGCAGGCCAAAGCTGTCTTGCACCAGCAGCCGGTTGCGGCTGGCCAGCACACCCAGGTCGGCATGGGTGCCCACGCGGATATTGGGCGTGTCAAACCACTGGTAGGGCAGGCGCTTGGTCACCGGCATGCGCCCGCCCAGCACGCTCAGGCGGTTCGGCCAATGGGCAAAATTGGGGAACGCCACAATGCCCAGGCGCCCCACCCGCACGGTCTCCAGCAGCATCACTTCGGCGTTGCGCAGGTGTTGCAGGGTATCGATTTGCAGCACCACGTCAAAGCTGGCGTCTGCAAAGGTGGACAGGCCCTCGTCGAGGTTGAGCTGGATCACGTTGACGCCGCGCTTGACGCAGGCCTGCACGTTGGCGTCGTCGATCTCAATGCCATAACCGCTGCAGCCGCGCGCTTCAATCAGGTGCGCCAGCATGGCGCCGTTGCCGCAGCCCAGGTCGAGCACGCGCGAGCCCGCTGGCACCAGTTCGGCAATGGCCAGCTGCGTGGCGTTGACCCGGGTGTTCATGCGGCCTCCCCGGTGGGCTTGACGACATTATTGAAGTAGGAACGAATCACGCCCATGTAGCGGGCATCGTCGAGCAAAAAGGCATCGTGCCCGTGCGGTGCGTTGATCTCGGCATAACTCACGTCGCGCTTGTTGTCGAGCAGCGCCTTGACGATCTCGCGGCTGCGTTTGGGGGCAAAGCGCCAGTCGGTGGTAAAGCTCACCAGCAAAAATTTGGAGGTGGCCCGCGCCAACGCCAGACTCAAATTGCCGTCAAAGCGGCGCGCCGGGTCGAAGTAGTCAAGCGCACGGGTGATCAACAGGTAGGTGTTGGCGTCAAAGTATTCGGCAAACTTGTCGCCCTGGTAGCGCAGGTAGCTCTCGATCTGAAACTCGGCCTCCAGCGTGCTGTAGAAAAAGTTGCGGTCCTGCTCGCTTTGGCTGCTGGCAATCAGCTGGCGGCCAAACTTCTCGTTCATCACATCGTCGCTCAAGTAGGTGATGTGGCCGATCATGCGGGCAATGCGCAGGCCGCGTTTGGGCACCATGCCATGCTCATAAAAATGGCCGCCATGAAAATCGGGGTCGGTCTGAATGGCGCGCCGGGCCACTTCGTTGAAGGCAATGTTTTCTGCCGTCAGATTGGGCGCGCTGGCAATCACCACCGCGTGGCGCACCCGGTCCGGGTACTGCAGCGCCCAGCTCAGCGCCTGCATGCCGCCCAGGCTGCCGCCCATCACGGCCGCCAGCGTCTGGATGCCCAGCGCATCGAGCAGTCGCGCCTGTGCGTTGACCCAGTCTTCGACCGTGACCACCGGAAAATCGGCACCATAAACACGCCCGGTGTCGGGGTGGATGTGCATCGGGCCGGTGGAGCCAAAACACGAGCCCAGATTGTTGACGCCAATGACAAAAAAACGCTCGGTGTCGAGCGCCTTGCCCGGCCCGATCATGTTGTGCCACCAGCCCTCGGACTTGTCCTGGCCGGCGTAGGTGCCCGCCACATGGTGCGAGGCGTTGAGGGCGTGGCAGATCAGCACCGCGTTGGATTTGTCGGCGTTGAGCGTGCCGTAGGTCTCAAAGCTGAGGTCGTACGCCCGAATCGAGGCCCCGCTTTGCAAAGGCAAGGCGGCCGAAAAATGCATGGACTGGGGCGTTACGTTCATAGGTTCGTCATGGCACTCCCGGTCCGTACCAGACGGGATTTTCAGCCCGGGAGTCGGTCATCAAGAGGCAGATTGGCAAGGGCGCTGAGTATAAAGCGCCTGACAGCAATTGCCCTAACCAGCGTCGGGTTGGGCACCGGGGGCAGCGAGCGCAAATGCTGGCAGCGCGCTGCAAGCCTGGTCGATTGCCACAATCAGCGGGTAGGGCGCGAGGCTGACTTTGAAACGCCGCGCGCTTTCGACTTGCGCAACCAGGTAGGCGTCGGCCAGGGTCGGACCATGGCCAAAGCAGAAGTTGCCGCGCTTCGGGTCAGCCGCCAGCATGATCTCGAGCGCCTCAAAACCCCCGTTGATCCAGGTGGCGCACCAGGCCAGCACGGCGGCCTCGTCGCAGCCCAGCGTGTGGCGCAGGTACTCCAGCACGCGGCGGTTGTTGAGCGGGTGGATGTCGCAGCCCACGATGGCGGCCAGGGCACGTACACGGGCCCGATCATTCGGGTCCGCAGGGAGAAGCGGCGGATGGGGGTAGCGCTCTTCCAGCCATTCAATGATGGCTGGCGATTGGGTCAGCACCAGGTCACCGTCGATCAGCATGGGCACAAAGCCCTGCGGATTGAGCGCCTTGAAGGCAGCGTCAAAGTGCGCCTCGGCGCGCAAATCCACGGCCACGTAGTCCCAGTCCAGCCCCTTGAGATTGAGCACAATGCGCAAGCGGTGCGACGTGCCGCTGCGAAAGTAGTTGTAGATTTTCATGGGGTGGCTGCGGCAACTTCAGGGTATCAGGAACCCGAACCGCGCTTGGACGCAATCAGCGACTTGACATCGGGCGCGCGCACCCTGGGGCGATCGGGCTCTGCCATTGCCAGTGGTTGCACCTCTACCAGGCTGGCCAGACAGCGCCGGGTGAGGTCCTGGTAGGTTTGTGTGCCCGCCAGTTTCCAGGCGATTTCGTCGTCACGCAGGGCGCGAATCAGTTTGGCCGGCACACCGGCCACCAGGGTGGCTGGTGCCACCTGCATGCCGGCGGGCACAAAAGCACAGGCGGCCACCACGGCCGCCTCACCCACCACAGCCTCGTCCATCACCACGGCATTCATGCCGACCAAGGCGTTGCGGCGCACCACAC
>NZ_JAABQC010000017.1 GCF_011391645.1 Rhodoferax sp.
CCGCCCAATTGCGCCTCGAAGCCTCGCGTGAGCAATTGTTCCCCTGGGTTGACGACAACACGCGACTGGTGCCGGCTGACAGCTGGATCGACACTGACCAGGATCTGGTGATTGGCGGTGTGCTGTTTCAGGCCCGGATGATGGGGCCGGCCCACACGCCCGAAGACCTGGCCTTTTATCTGCCGTCCGAAAAGGTGCTGTTTGCTGGTGATCTGGTGTTCAGAAATCGCATTCCTTTTGTCGGCCAGGCAGACAGCCGGCACTGGATCACGGCACTTGACCAGCTGTTGGCTTTTGACACCCGGGTGATCGTGCCGGGCCACGGTCCGGTGTCGAAAGAGGCGCGCCGCGACATGCAGCAAACGCGCGACTATCTGGTCTATTTGCGCACCGTGATGGGCCGTGCCGCCGAGGCCATGGAGCCGTTTGAGGAGGCCTACAACAAAGTGGACTGGTCGAAGTTTGAGAAACTGCCCCTGTTCAGATTTGCCAACCGCATGAACGCCTACAACACTTACTTGCAACTCGAACACGAGGCCAAATGATGCACCCCCACCCGTTTTTTCTGACGCGTCGCCAGTGTCTGCTGGCGGGCGCTGGCCTCAGCCTGCTGCGGGCGGGGCCGGCCGCGGCTGCCACCCTGCCAATGCCCGCGTCATTGCCAGACGCGCTGGCCGCTGCGCTCAAAAAGGGCAGCCCGCTGGTGGTCATGGTGAGCCTGGTGGGTTGTCCCTTTTGCACGATCGCCCGGGACCACTACCTGGCCCCCATGCAGGGCCAATCGGGGTTGTCGATTGTGCAAATTGACATGCGCAACCGCGACATGGTGAAAGACTTCAACGGTGCCAGCCAATCCCAAGACCAGCTGATCCGCAGTTGGGGCATTAAAGTCGCCCCGACAGTCTTGTTTTTTGGCCGCGGCGGTGTCGAGGTGGCAGAGCGCCTGGTGGGCGGCTACATCCCGGATTTTTACGGTGCCTACCTCGATGACCGCTTGCGCACGGCCCGTGCCGCGGTGACAAGTTGAAGGAACCCCCTATGATCCCCATGAAATCAGATTCAGCCTGGCGCGGCACCTCGGATTGCCGCCAATGCGGGATTCGTGATATGGCGTTGTTTGCCGATCTCAATGAGCATGATTTTGGACTCATGCATGCGCCGATTGATGATCTGGAATACGCGCACGGGGAGACTTTGTACGCTGAAGCCAGCCTGTCGCAGGGTATCTACACGTTGCGCAGCGGCATGGTGAAGCTGGTGCGCAGCACAGTTGATGGCCGACCGCGCATCGTGCGCGTTTTGCGCCCGGGGGATGTGATCGGGCTGGAGGCCCTGGCCGGTGCGCGTTATGACAGCGACGCTGTCGCCCTGACGCCGGTTGCGGTCTGCCGTATTCCACTCAATGTGATCCAGAAGTTGGCATCGCGCAGCCCAAGACTGCATACCCAGCTGATGTCCAAATGGCAGCGCGCCCTGAAGGACGCTGACGATTGGCTGGCGGACATGAACTTTGGCACCGCACGCCAGCGTGTGGCCAATCTGGTACTGAAAATGCGCAGCCCCAGCAACCACGAGGTGTCGGTGCTTTTTTCGCGCGAAGACATGGGTTCCATGCTGGATCTCAAGTTTGAAACTGTCAGCCGCGAGGTCAGCCGGTTGGTGCGCGACGGCGTGATGGAGCAGCTCGACAAGCAGGGGCGCATGTACCGCGTGCTCAAGCCTGAGGCGCTGTCGGCGCCCTGAATCTGCTCCCGGTCAGGGTAAATCCTGATAGGCATGCTTGCCTGCTTAAATAATCATTGACTCATACGAAATGTTGCCCGCCGCGTCTCCGCTGATTCAGTGGGGCGGATGGCGGCGGCGGAGTCCATTTTCAACAGAAAGCCGCTATCCATGAAGCATCTCTTGTTTGCCTTGTCGGGTTGTTTGGCGATGGCTGCATTGGCGCAGGATGTGCCCGCGCTTTATCAGGGCGCTGATCTGAAACTCGGCGAAAAGTTGATTGCTGAAAACCAGTGCGATGCCTGCCACATCCGCAATGTGGGTGGCAATGGCAATGGCATCTATCGCCCGACCGGACGCATCAATTCATTGGGTTTGCTGCGTGGCCAGGTGGAGGCCTGCAACACCACCTTGAATCTGGGCTTTTTTCCGGAAGAGGTGACCTCGATATCGGCCGTGCTCAATCGCGACCATTACCGCTTCAAGTAAGTGAAAACCCCAATCGACTTTTTCTTGACTTAATTTACATTAATGAATCCGAATATATGGATTTAGTAGATGAGTAGTTCAAAACTCCCGGAAGTTTCCATGCTGTCGCTAGAGCGCACAGCCGAACTTTTTGGGGTTTTGTCAACGCCAGTTCGCTTGCAGATCATTCGGGCATTGTGTGACGGTGAGAAAAATGTGACGCATTTGCTGGCGCAAATTGAGGCATCCCAACCCAATATGTCTCGCCATCTGCAGGTGCTGTACCAGTCTGGCCTGCTGACCCGGCGGCGCAGTGGACATCAGATTTTTTATTGTCTGGCAGAGGCTCCCAAGGCGCTGGTTTGCAAGCTGGTGTGCATGCAACTGGCGCGTGATGAGCAGGTTTTTGACATCCCGGTGTGAAGCCCGGGAAGTTTCAGGCGTTTAGGTGTTGTGGTTGGGTTAGGTAACAGGAGCTTTTTGAATGGAACAAAGTTTGAGCTCGGGCAGGCTGATCAAGGCCCCTGAGAATTTTCTGAATCAAAACGGCATCAAAACCGTTTTTTCAGAGGCCAAAAAAGGCCGGCGCGACTTTATTCGCAATGCCTTCGTTGCCGCTGCGTCGGGTGCCGCCGTGCCGGTGGCCATGGCGCAGGTCAACCCTGTGCCCACCGAGGGTGGCGACCCCAATATTTTGACTTTGCCGGCGCATAGCGTGGGTTTGGGCCAGGGCGTGGCCCAAAACGACGGTTATGGCAAACCTTCGCAATTTGAGTCGGGCGTGCAGCGCCGGCAAAGCCCGGGTCTAACCCAGACCACGCAGGCTTCGGTGTCGTTTGCGCCGCTGCAATCGCTGTTTGGCATCGTGACACCCAGCGGGTTGCATTTTGAGCGCCATCACCAGGGCTGGTGGGACATCGACCCGTCCAAACACCGTCTGATGATCAACGGCATGGTCAAGACGGCAAAGGTGTTTACCCTTGATGAAATCATGCGTTTGCCGGCGGTGTCGCGTTTCCACTTCATTGAGTGCGGCGCCAACACGGCCGTCGAATGGGGCAATGTGGCTGTGCCCACGGTGCAGTACACCCACGGCATGGTGTCGTGCAGCGAATTTACCGGCGTACCGCTCATCACGCTGCTGGAGCTTGCCGGTGCCGATCTGAAGAACGGCAAATTTGTGTTGGCTGAAGGCGCCGATGGCTCGTCCATGACGCGCACCATTCCCATGAGCCTGATCAAGTCGGGTGAGGTGTTTGTGGCCTATGGCCAGAACGGTGAAATGCTGCGCCCCGAGCAAGGCTACCCGTTGCGTCTGATTGTGCCCGGCATTCAGGGTGTGAGCTGGGTCAAGTACCTGCGCCGCCTGGAGGTGGGTGACATGCCCTACGCCACCAAGGACGAGGCCATTCATTACATGGACCTGATGCCCAGCGGCCTACACCGCCAATATTCCGGCATTCAGGAATGCAAAAGTGTGGTGACCACTCCCTCGGGCGGGCAGGTTCTGCTGGACAAGGGTTTTTACAACATCACCGGCTTGGCCTGGAGCGGCAAAGGCAAGATCAAAAAGGTCGATGTCTCGGTGGACGGGGGCCGCAACTGGCGCACCACGCGCCTGCAGGACCCGGTGATGTCGAAGGCGCTGACGCGGTTCAACATCGACTGGGTGTGGGACGGCAAGCCCACCATCATCCAGAGCCGTGCCGTGGATGAGACCGGTTTTGTGCAACCCACTTACCAACAATTGCGGGCGGTGCGCGGCACGCGCTCGATCTATCACAACAATGCGATTCAGTCGTGGCTGGTGCAGGAAAACGGCGAGGTTAAAAATGTTCAGGTTTCGTAAAGCAATCATCAGCCTGGCGCTGCTGGCGCTTGCCGGCGTTGCAGCTGCCCAGTCTGCAGCCAAAATTACCGGGCTGGGGCGCGATGCCACGCCAAAAGAAGTGGCGGCATGGGACATCGATGTGCGCCCCGACTTCAAGGGCTTGCCCGCCGGCTCTGGCACCGTCGAGCAGGGCCAGGAGGTGTGGGAGGGCAAATGCGCCAGCTGTCACGGCTACTTTGGTGAATCGGGCGAGTTTTTCAGCCCCATCATTGGCGGTGTTCAGCCCAAAGACCTGCAGACCGGACGCGTCGCCAACCTGATCACCCCGGATTACCCCGGGCGCACCACCTTCATGAAAGTGGCGTCGATTTCAACGGTGTGGGACTTCGTGAACCGCGCCATGCCATGGACCGCGCCCAAGACACTGAAGACGGACGAGGTGTATGCGGTGGTGGCGTTCATGCTGAACATCGCAACCATCGTGCCCGACAACTTCACGCTCAACGAGAAAACCATCCGTGATGTGCAGGCGCGCATGCCCAACCGCAACGGCATGAGCACCGATCACGCCTTATGGCCGGGAAAGGAATTTGGCGGTGCCAAAAAGCCCGATACCAGCAACGTGGCCTGCATGAAAGACTGCACGCCCGAGCCCAAACTTGCGTCCTTCCTGCCTGACTTTGCGCGTAATGCACACGGCAACCTGGCTGAGCAAAACCGGCTGGTCGGCGCACAACTCGGTGCCGACACCACGCGACCAGAGCCCCAGGTGGGCGAAAAGCCAGCCGCGCCTGTGGCACCCAAGCCACCTGCGGAGGCCCCTGCCAGCGGCGCTGATGCGGGCAAACCGGATGCCAAGAAAGCCGTGGCCCTGCTGCAAAAACATGCCTGTCTGGTGTGCCACGGCATGAGTAACAAGATTGTCGGTCCGGCTTATACGGATATCGCCAAAAAATATGCGGGTCAGGTGGATTACCTGTCCTCCAAGATCAAGTCTGGTGGTGCCGGTGTCTGGGGTCCGATCCCCATGCCGCCTCAGGCCTTGAGCGTTGCCGATGCCAAAACCATTGCGGTGTGGCTGGCAGCGGGGGCTGGCAAGTAGCGCCCAGCACAGTCGCGTCAGCGTCAATTTTTCCCCCAGCATGAACTTAAAGAAGGAGATTTCAATGCAAACTCGTCGCGAGACACTCAAACACAGCGCCATTGTGGCCGGCCTGCTGGCCACCACCGGCCTGTTTCCACACTATGCGTTCGCCTACAACAAGCCGGCCTTTGATGCCAAAAGCGTGGCCGACGTGCTCAAGGCGCTGGGCGCTGGCGCGCCGGCTGAGAGCAAGGACGTGACCATTGGTGGTCCGGACATCGCTGAAAACGGCGCTGTGGTGCCGCTCACCGCCAGCACCACCCTGCCGGGCGTCAAGCACATGCTCATCCTGGTTGAAAAGAACCCGGCGGCTTTGATTGCCCTGTTTAACGTGACCGACAGCGTGGAAGCCAACTTTGCCACTCGCGCCAAGATGGGCCAGTCTTCGGACGTGTACGCCGTGGCCATCATGAATGACGGCAAGGCACTCTTTGCCAAAAAAGAAGTGAAAGTGACTCTGGGTGGCTGCGGCGGCTAAACCCGGCGTTCACCGACCCTGCGATTGAAAGCCAAGAGCTGGCAATTACCGCGTATTCATTAACTATTCAGGAGTTTAAAAATGGCAGATCCAATGCGCATTCGCGCCAAAGCAGAAGGCAACATTGCCACCGTCCGTGTCTTGATGAGCCACGAGATGGAATCCGGTCAACGCAAGGATTCAGCCGGCAAGGTGATTCCTGCCTGGCATATCAGTGAGGTTTCCGCCACGCACAATGGCAAGGTCGTCATGACCGCCGAATGGGGTCCTGCGGTGTCCAAAAATCCGTTCCTGCAGTTCAACGTCAAAGGTGCCAAGGCTGGCGACAAGGTGGGCGTGACCTGGAAAGACAACAAGGGCGACACCCGCACTGACGAAGCCACGGTTTCCTGAGTTTCGTCACCCGGATACGGGTGCTCTGTTTCGCACCCGCGTTGGTTGTCATGTCCATCAACAATGAGGAGACCTGAGAATGAAAAAAATCATAGCCACGTTGGTATTGGCCGGTATTGCTGCTGCCGGGGCTCATGCCCAAAAATCGGCTGCAGTGTTGGCCATTGAGGAGTACCGCGCCATGCTGGCCGACGGTAACCCTGCTGATCTGTTTGAGGCCAAGGGTGAAGACCTGTGGAAGCAAAAGCGCGGCCCCAAAAATGTTTCGCTGGAACGGTGTGATCTGGGCCAGGGGCCGGGTGTGGTCAAGGCTGTGTTTGTGACGCTGCCACGCTACTTTGCCGACACCAACCGGGTGCAGGACCTGGAGTCTCGCCTGGTGACCTGCATGGAGACTTTGCAGGGTTTTAATGCGGCCGAGATTGCCAAAACACCGTTTGGCAAGGGTGAGCAAAACAACGTGACCGCGCTGGCCACCTGGATTGCGGCCGAGTCGCGCGACATGAAGTTCAACCTGCCGCAAGCCCATGCCAAGGAGCAAGTGGCCTATGAGATTGGCAAGCGGCTGTTTTTCCAGCGCGGTGGCGCGCATGATTTTTCATGCGCCTCTTGCCACGGAGCCGACGACTGGCGCATTCGCCTGCAGGATTTACCCAACCTGACCAAGAACCCGGGTGACGGCGTGGGTTTTGCCGCCTGGCCCGCTTACCGGGTGTCAAACGGGCAGATGTGGAGCATGCAATTGCGGCTCAACGACTGCTACCGTCAGCAGCGCTTTCCCTACCCCGGTTTTGGCAGCGATGCCACGGTTGCACTGGGGGTGTACCTGGGTGTGAACAGCCAGGGCTCCAAATCAATCGCGCCGGCCATCAAACGCTAATGCAAAGGAACATCACCATGAAAAAACAACATGCGTTTGTAGTCTCTGTGCTGGCATCTTTGCTGGTGGCAGGTTGCGCGACAAGGCCCGGCACGGCGGAGCTGGACAAAATGGCCGCTGATGTCGTCAAGGCTTCATTCCGTGATCAAGGCATTGTCAAGGTGTCGGCGCTGACGCCCGAAGACATCAACGAAGCCTGTGCTGCGGCAGACGTTGCCGGCAAGCCGATCGATCCCGATCTGGCCGTCAAGCTGCAGGATGCCCAGCTCAAGACCATCAAATGGCCCGCCGATGGCAAGTACATGGGCGACTGGAAGGCCGGTGAACGGCTCGCCCAGAGCGGCCGTGGCCTCACCTGGACCGACACGGCTGACACGGCCAACGGTGGCAATTGCTACAACTGCCACAAGCTGGACCCGAAAGAAATTTCGTTTGGCACGATTGGCCCCAGCCTGGCGGGCTACGGCAAAACCCGTGGCGTGATTGACGACCCGACCAGCCCGGCATCCAAAGCCATCATTGAGTACACCTGGGGCAAGATCTGGAACGCCAGGGCTTACAACGCCTGCTCGTCCATGCCGCGGGCGGTGCACAAGGGCATCATCACCGAGGCGCAAGCCAAAGACCTGATGGCCTTGCTGCTCGACCCCAAGTCGCCGGTCAACAACTAGGCTGTTTTTTTTCAACAAGGCCCGGCCTGCCCGGGCTTTTTAATTTTTACCTTTCGGTGGCAAGACAATGAATTTGACCAAACGTGAATTTTTCCAGGTGCTGGGCGCTGGCACCATGGCAGGCATGGGGCTGAGCGCTTATGCCCAGGCGGATGTGGCCACGGCCGCAAAGGGGCTCTACGACATTCCCAAATTCGGCAACGTGTCGTTCTTGCACATGACCGACTGCCACGCGCAGCTCAAGCCCATTTATTTCCGCGAGCCCAGCATCAATCTGGGTGTGGGCAGCATGAAAGGCAACTTGCCGCATCTGGTGGGCGAGCATTTGCTGAAAGTCGCCAAGATTCGCCCCGGCACCGCCGAGGCCCATGCGCTGACCTACCTCGACTATGAACAAGCCGCCAAGCGTTACGGCAAGGTGGGTGGCTTTGCCCACTTGGCGACGCTGGTCAAGCGCATGAAGGCCAGCCGCCCGGGTGCGCTGCTGCTAGACGGTGGCGACACCTGGCAGGGTTCTGGCACGGCGCTGTGGACCAACGGCCAGGACATGGTCGATGCCTGCAAGCTGCTGGGCGTGGACGTGATGACCGGCCACTGGGAATTCACCCTCGGGATGGAACGCGTCAAGGAAATCATCGAGAAAGACTTTGCCGGCAAGGTTGATTTTGTCGCGCAAAATGTCAAGACCAACGACTTTGGCGACCCGGTCTTCAAGCCCTACGTGATCCGCGAGATCAACGGCGTGCCCTGCGCCATCATCGGCCAGGCCTTCCCCTACACCCCGATTGCCAACCCGCGCTACATGGTGGCCGACTGGGCCTTTGGCATCCAGGACGACAACATGCAGAAGATGGTCGACGAGTGCCGCGGCAAGGGCGCGCAGGTGGTCGTCGTTCTGAGCCACAACGGCATGGACGTCGACCTCAAGATGGCCAGCCGTGTGAGCGGCATTGACGCCATCATGGGTGGTCACACCCACGACGGCATGCCGGTGGCCAGCATCATCAGCAACAAAGGTGGCAAAACCATCGTCACCAACGCGGGTTCCAACAGCAAGTTCCTGGCGGTGCTTGACTTTGACGTCAAGGACAAGAAAGTTGCCGATTTCCGCTACAAGCTGCTGCCGGTGTTTGCCAACATGCTGCCCGCCGACGCAGAGATGGACGCACTCATTACCAAAGTGCGCGCGCCCTACGAGGTCAAGCTGGCAGAGAAGCTGGCCATCACCGAAGGCACGCTGTACCGCCGTGGCAACTTCAATGGCACCGGCGACCAGTTGCTGGTGGATGCGCTGATGGAAGTGCAGGGCGCCGACCTGGCGTTTTCACCGGGTTTCCGATGGGGCACCACGCTGCTGCCGGGCCAGGCCATCACGCGCGAATGGTTGATGGACATGACGGCCACCACCTACTCTTACGCCACCATGTCGGAGATGACCGGTGCCACCATCAAGACCGTGCTGGAAGACGTGTGCGACAACCTGTTCAATCCCGACCCCTATTACCAGCAGGGCGGCGACATGGTGCGCGTCGGTGGTTTGCAATACAGCTGCAGCCCGCTGGAGACCATGGGCAAACGCATCAGCGACATGCGCATCAACGGCAAATTGATTGAGGCTGACAAAAAATACAAGGTGGCGGGCTGGGCACCGGTGGCCGAAGAGGCCAGAAGCCAGGGTAACAAACAGGTCTGGGAAGTGGTGGAAACCTGGCTGGCCGCGCGCGGTGGCAAGGTCACCCGGCGCAAGCTCAATGCGCCCAAGATCATTGGCGCGCTGCCCAACCCGGGTTATGCCGCCTGAGGTTGGCCTTGTCGCGCCATCGCTTCGCCGCTGGCGCAGAGGATTGGCCAAATCCTGGATGACCCGGCTGTCGTTTATGCGCCACGGCTTAGCGCATTCTCGGGTCAGGGTTATCTGGCGCACAGACCGGTGTTGACGCCATCTCTACAGTGCGATGCAACAGTTGGGCAAAGTGCCCACTGTGTCACCGCACTGGAGCTTGGCCATGAATGCCCATTTGAAGACGATCAGCCCCTCTGCCCACAACTTGGGTGGTCAGGACGCGTTTCGATTTAATTTGCTGGTCAGGCGACCCACTTTGCTGGTGCTGCTGCGCTCGCAGGCAGCGCTCGTCGCTCTGGCGGTATTTGCCGTCTTGGCACTCATGTTGGCGTTTCATCAGGTTGTCCTTGACGCGGTGGCACGGGGAGAGTCCCTGCAGCAGGCCAGAAACCTGCAAAGTCAGTCAGTGTGGCGCTGTGACAGAGTCTCGATCCCCGCTGCGCGCGCCGATTGCTTGCGCCGGGCCAATGCCACAGTGCGAGCTGACGGAAATTCCTAATATAAGAATGTATTGATTTAAATCAATACATTGGCTACCGCTTAATTTTTAGAATCATGTGTGCGTGGCCCGAACTGCGCACCTAACCGGTGCCAGTGGCCACTGGCAGCAGCGTTCTTTTATAAGGCGGTCAACCATGAAAACCCAATCTCCAGGCGGCAAGCGTGTCGTCAAACCCTTTTGGTCGCCGCTGGCGGCGGGTATCGCACTCGGCTTGGTGCTGATGCTGAGTTTTGTCCTTTCCGGTCATGGACTGGGTGCCAGCGGCGCGGTGATCCATGTGGTGGCTGGTGCCGGATTGGTGATGGCACCCGAGGCGACACTGGCCAACTCCTACCTCCGGCCCATGGTGTCAGAGGGTAACCCGATTGGCTCCTGGATCACCTGGGAAGTGCTGGGCTTGATCATCGGTGCGGCCATTGCAGCCTTCATGGCCGGGCGGTTTCGGGTTCAACTGGACGGTGCGCGCAGCCTGGGGTCCGGGCGGCGTCTGACCCAGGCGCTGCTCGGTGGCACGCTGGCAGGTTTCGGCGCACGCGTGGCGGGTGGCTGCACCAGCGGACTGGGGCTGTCGGGGGCTGCCGTGTTCAGCATCTCTGCCTTTGTCTTCCTTGGCGTGTTTTTTGCCACCGGCTTGCTGGTTGGCCGTTTTGTCAAAGGAGTCTGACATGTTTCCCCTTCATGAAAGTGGCATGGTTTCGGGTCTGGTGTGCGGTGTCCTGTTCGGTTTTGTGCTGGAAAACGCCGGCTTTGGCAGCCCGTCCAAACTCACCGGCCAGTTCCGGTTGACCGATTGGTCGGTGTTCAAAGTCATGTTTACCGCCATTGTGGTGGCTGCGGTCGGGCTGTGGGCGATGCGCGTTGTGGGGCTCCTGGCGCCGGACATCCTTTATGTGCCGCAGGCGCTGGTGATGGCCTCGGCCGTGGGCGGCGCCTTGATCGGTGCCGGCTTCGCCATTGGCGGATATTGCCCGGGCACCTCGATGGTGGGAATGTCGTCGGGGCGTTTGGACGCGCTTGTTTTTGTGGTGGGGCTGTTCATCGGCACGACCGCCTTTGCCGGCTTTTACGGTGATGCCATTCGCTCCATGATGGCGATCGGTGAAATCATTGACGGTGACAACTTTGCTGATGTGTATGGCATTGCCGATCCCATCATGTTGGGCATGATGGTGGCTGGTCTGGTGGCCGTTTTTTACGCGGGCTCTTGGTTCGAGCGCCGCGGCCCGGGTCCGGTGACGGCCGAGCAAGCCGTCGCCGGTGCCGAGTGATTCGTCCACGCGTCAACGCGTCAATGCCATGAACAGCTTGGGCAACTGCTCCGGCAGCCGCGCAATGTTGTCGATCACCGTGTACTGGCGGCCAAAGATGTCGCTCACATAAGCGTCGGCGCTGGCGTCGAGGTTGATGCAGTAAGTAAATATGCCCTGTTGGTCAAGCTCGCGCACCGCCTGGTGTGCGTCTTCAATCAGCAGGCGTTCATCGTGCACATCGATGTCGGAGGGTTGGCCATCGGTCAGCACCAACAGCAGTTTTTTGTCAGCCTGCTGTGTGCGCAGGGTGTGCGCCGCATGGCGCATGGCAGCCCCCATGCGGGTGCTGTACCCCGCCTGCATGGCGGCAATGCGGGCCTTCACCTCGTCACCCCAGCTTTCACCGAAGCCCTTGAGATGCAGGTAACGCACGTCGTGGCGGGTGTTCGAGTGAAACCCGGCAATCGCCAGCGGGTCGCCGAGTTGCTGCACCGCCCAGGCCAGCAGCGAAACCGCCTCCTGGCTGAGCTGCAGCACAGTTTGCTCCGAGCCACGGGCTCTTTCGTTGAGAGATTGCGACAAGTCGAGCAGCAAGGTCACGGCAATGCTGCGTCCATCGGTGGTGTGGCTCATGTTGATGCGGGCGTCAGGCTGGCTGCCGGCCCGCAAATCAATCAGGGAGCGGATCGCCACGTCCAGGTCCAGTTCGCTGCCATCTTCCTGGTAGCGCAGGCGCACCTTGTTTTGTGGCTTCAGTAAATCCAGCAGGCGCTTGAGCTGTTTGGAAAGTGCGCTATGCTTGGTCAGCAAACCATCAATGTCGGCCGCATTGCCGCTGGGGTGCAGCCGCTCATACAGGCTCACCCAGTCGGGCCGGAAGGTCTGGCTGGTGTAGTCCCATTCGGGGTAGTGGCGCGGTGGCAGGCTTTCAAGCTCCTCCTTCGACAAAGTTTGCGACGGCGCATCAAACATTTCCTCGTCATCGCTGAGCTCATGAAAACGCCACAAGTGGCGGTTGTCGTCCCGGTAATCGACCTCGGTGTCGGCAAACCAGGTGTTGGGCAACTGGTCGCTTTGCAGCCGGGTTTTGCCCAGGTAGCTCAGGGCCAGCCCGGCGATTTCGGCAGTGCTGGAGTCGCCCAGCGCCAGCAACGCATGAAAGCGTTGCACCCAGTCGCTGATCTTCACATCCTGAAAGCGCGCCGGTGGGTTAAACAAGGCGCGCGACAGCATCGCCAATCGATGTCGCAAACATGAGTGTGTGGCCGGGTTGCATGCGCCTTCTGCCGGGTTGGGGTGCAAGGCCATGAAGATGCGGCGCAAGCCGGGGTACTCGCGCATGGCCAGGGCCTCCACGCGGGCATCTTCAAAACACTCGATGGCCATGCGCTGTGCCGGGCTGAAGTTGTCGCCAAAAATGGCCGTGCTCCAGCGCCGGTGCGCCGCGATGTGCGCCAGCGCGGCGCGGTAGCGGTCCAGCCCGGAGATGCCAGCGCGCTCGTCATACACATCGGGCAGCCGGATGCCCATGGCATCAAAGTAGGGCATGGGCTGGCGCTGCGTATCAAACGCGGTGGAGTAGGGCACCAGCACATCCGCGTCTTGCCACAGGGCCCGCAGGTACAGGTCAAGCACACGGATGTGGTCCATCAGCAGCGTGCCGTGGCGCTCGCGCTGCAACACCGCGCGGCTGTCGGCGGAGGACAGGCTGAAATACTCCCGCTGTTGCTCAGGGTGATGGCTGTAGTTGCGGATGCCGTAGTTCACCCAGTTGCTCAGGCCTTGCAGGCTGAGCAGTTCCAGCAACTGGGGGGTTTTTTCGAAAAAAATTGCCAGACTCGGACTCGGGTAGGTTTTGTGAATGCCGTGGATGGATGTGCTGGTGCGCTCCATCAGGTGCAGACTGACATCCAGAAACTGACGCATGTGCGCTTGTGTGGGCAACCGTCGCGCCACGGCTGCCAGGGCCTGCAAAAAAGGCGCAATGGCGTCGCCGTTGGGCGATTTGTTGATCAGTCGCGCTGCAGCAATCACCGGACTTAACGCGTCTTCGCCAACAAGGCTTGCGATCCGGGGCCATTCCTGCAAAAAAATCAGCGCGGGCTCCGGGCCGCGCCCCATCTTGCCAAGAAAGCGTGCCTGTGTCAGGTAGTCATCCAGGCCCTCCGCGCTGAGCTGAGCCTGCGCGTCGGCCATGCAGTTGGCAAAGACATCTGCGATTTGCGGAAAGTTGCAGCCCAGCTGCGCGCGATAGCTGTCGAGTTGTTCAGCGTTGGGTTGCATGGTACGGTGGGGCACAGCCACAGGCGCTCAGCCAAATACTGCGTCAATGGCGTGGTCCAGCGTGGCGCGAATGTCGGCATCGTCGGTGATGGGACGCACCAGCGCCATGCGGCACGCGTCCACTGGCGCGACCTCGCCCCGAATCAGCGTGGCGGCATACACCAGCAGCCGGGTTGAAATGCCTTCATCCAACCCGTGGCCCTTGAGCGCACGTGCTGTGGCGCCAACCTTGACCAGACGGGTAGCGTCAGCCAGGGCGATGCCGGTCTCGGTGGCGATGATGCGGGCTTCCAGGTCGGGCTGGGGGTAATCAAAGTCGAAACCGACAAAACGCTGCTTGGTGCTTTGCTTCAGGTCCTTCATCAGGCTTTGGTAACCAGGGTTGTACGAGATCACCAGTTGAAAATCAGGGTGTGCTTGAATCAACTCGCCCTTTTTGTCGATGGGCAACTGGCGGCGGTGGTCGGTCAGGGGGTGGATCACCACGGTGGTGTCTTGTCGCGCCTCGACGATTTCATCCAGGTAACAAATGGCGCCAATGCGCGCCGCGGTGGTCAGCGGTCCATCAAGCCAGCGTGTGCCGTTGGCCTCTAAAAGGTAACGGCCCACCAGGTCGGAGGCGGTCATGTCTTCGTTGCAGGCCACGGTGATGAGCGGTTTGCCCAGCTTCCAGGCCATGTATTCGACAAACCTGGATTTGCCACATCCTGTGGGGCCCTTGACCATGACCGGCAGTTTGGCCCGGTAGGCGGCTTCGTAAAGTGCAACCTCGTTCGACTGTTGTTGGTAGAACGGCTCCTGGTGGATTCGGTACTGCTGTGTGGTGTTGGTCATTTGCAGCTCTCATTGAGTTGATATGAAAACAGGGTTCATTGTGCTTTGTGGGCCAGCAGCGCGCATTGGGTATCTGACGCCGCTCGTGTCCCCCGTGACGGGCTTTGCCCGTCCCTCCTCCTTTACCTCGCTATGTCAGACACCCAACGCGCGCTGCTTAAGTTGTGGCTGTCTTTGTGGGGCAGACTTCAGTCTGTCATGGTCGACTGAAGTCGACCCCACAAAATGCATCCAGTGCAAGTACAGCTCAGGCTTGGGGTGGCAGGGTGTCCTGCAAAGCGAGGTAAAGGAGGAGGCATTGGCCGCAAGGTCAGTGCCGGGGGACACGAGCGGCGCAGGGCACCCTGCCGCCCCAAGCCCGCCGCAACTGTTAACTGCCCTGACCCCAGGTTACTTATGCACACCCAACTTCTCACGCCAGCCCGGAAATAGCTTGTCGGCATCCCCCGGGAACGACTCAAACGCCCGGGCAAATTCCTTATGCTCTTTGGCGAACTCGATCGGGTCCGCCCCTGCTTTCCAGCACTCATACGACTGGCGCAGGGAGATGGCGCCAGCTGCGGGCGAGTCAATGTGGCCGTAGGAGCCGCCGCCAGAGGTGTTGATCACGTTGCCGTGGCCCAGATTCTGGAAAAAACCTGGCAGACGCAGCGCGTTCATGCCGCCCGAGATGATCGGGGTGGTGGGCTTCATGCCATACCACTTCTGGAAGTAAACCGGGCCCTGCGCTTCATCGCGTTCAATCATGTACGCAATGTTCCTGTCGTCGTTTTCGCCTTCCATCTTGCCGTAGCCCATGGTGCCGACGTGGATGCCTGAGGCGCCCTGCAGACGCGAAATCTTGGCCAGCACAAACGCGGTGTAGCCCCGCTTGGCAGAAGGCGAGGTGATCATGCCGTGGCCGGCGCGGTGGTAGTGCAGGTACTGGTTGGGGTACTGGCGGCGCGCTGTTGTGATCATGCCGGGGCCGCCGACAAAACCGTCGACCAGGAAAGCCACTTTGTCCGCATCCGGGCCGAAGGCTTCCAGAATGAAGTCAGCGCGGGCGCACATTTCATAGTGGTCGTCGGCGGTGATGTTGGCTGAGAATAGCTTGGCCTGGCCGGTTTCGTCCTGGGCGCGCTTCATGGCGTCATAGACCAGCGGGTAGACCTTCTTGGCCGGGCAGAACACCTGATTGCCTTGCGGTTCATCGTTCTTGATGAAATCACCGCCCAGCCAGAACTGGTAGGCGGCCGCAGCAAATGGCTCGGGGCGCAGACCCAGCTTGGGCTTGATGATGGTGCCGGCAATGTAGCCACCGTCTTTGATCGGGCGGCCCAGAATGCGCCACATGTCGGAGATGTCTTTGCTGGGGCCGTCAAACAACTGGATGGCACGCTCGGGGAAATAAATGTCGTGAATCTTGCCGTGCTCGATGTCACCCATGCCCTGGTTGTTGCCAATCACCAGCGTCAGGATCGACACCATCATCATGCGGCCATCGGTGATGTTGCGGTCAAACAGGTCCATCGGGTAGGCAATGCGCATGTCCTCGGTGGCCTCATCGATGTAATACACCAGCGCGTCGAGTCCGCGTGTGAAATCGTCGGTGGTGGAGACTTCAACGTTGGTGCCGGTGGATGACTCGGCCGCAAAGTGGGCGGCGCATGACAAGTAGCTGCCAAAACCGGGCTTTGGCTTCATCTTGTAGGCGACGAGGATGTGCTTGCCGCCGGCAATGAGGTCTTCTTCCTTGAGGCTCAGGTCAGCGTAACGGTTCGATTGATCCATGTGAGATCTCCTGTTGTTGAAAATGAAAGTTCGCGATGGGCTGAACTATAGGCAGGCTTATTCATCATGAAAATTCATATAAATTGATTTTTCAATCAGTTTTTATTTATGAGTCTGCGTTAAAGCCGCATGCCGGGAGCGCAGCCAAAGTCACGGACAATGGAGCCTCGTATTGCGTGCTGTTCCATTGCCTAAAAGGAGTTGCTTTATGCCTATCGTTGTGTTCAATCAAAAAGGGGGGGTTGGCAAGTCCACCATTACCTGCAATCTGGCGGCCATCAGTGCCAGCCAGGGTCTGCGCACCCTGGTGATTGATCTTGATCCGCAGGGTAATTCCACCAGCTACCTGATGGGTGACACTGCCAGCGACGAGCAACCCAGCGTGGCGGGCTTTTTTGAGCAGACCTTGAGCTACAGCTTTCGCAACGTGCCGCCATCAGAGTACGTGGTGGAAACGCCGTTTGAAAACCTCGATGTGATGCCGTCCAGCCCGGCGCTCAACGAGTTGCTGGTCAAGCTCGAGTCGCGCCAGAAAATCTACAAGCTGCGCGAAGCCCTGGTGCAACTGGCAGAGACTTATGACCGCATCTACATCGACACGCCGCCGGCGTTGAACTTCTTTACCCGGGCCGCGCTGATTGGCGCCACCGGTTGCCTGATCCCGTTTGACTGCGACAGTTTTTCACGTCAGGCGCTGTATGCGCTGATGGACAACGTTCAGGAAATCCGCGCCGACCACAACCCTGATCTTCAGATCGACGGCATTGTGGTCAACCAGTTCCAGTCCCGCGCCAACCTGCCCCAGCGCATGGTGGCCGAACTGATCGAAGAAGGCCTGCCGGTGCTGCAGCCGTATTTGCCCTCGTCGGTGCGGATTCGTGAGTCGCACGAACAGTCCCTGCCGATGATCCACCTGGACCCCAATCACAAAATCACCCTGGCGCTGGTGGAACTGCATGACGGGTTGCGGGCGTAGGCTGGCTTTCTGATGATGCGGGGTCTGATGTGCATTGACATTTGATGCAGTGATATACATCATGTGGCATATCATTAATAGAGAGTTGAACCATGCAGCAAACCGCCAAAATATTTGCCACCGGCCGCAGCCAGGCGGTGCGCTTGCCGCTGGAGTTCCGCTTTGACGTTTCAGAAGTTTTTATTCGCCACGACCCCGTCACTGGGGACGTGGTGCTGTCACGCAAACCGCAAGACTGGCAAGGTCTGCTCGACGTGGTGGCGCAGAACAAGGACGAAGATTTGCTCATTGAGCGCCGCCAAACTCGCGCTCGGCGCGACCCCTTTGAGGGCTGCGAGGAGTGAGCCGGCGCTACATGCTCGACACCAAGGTGGTCAGCCACATGATGCAGGGGCGAGATGCCGACTTGTTGGCGCGCCTGACCCAACTGCCTGTGAGCCAGGTGGTGATTTCCAGCATTACGCTGGCGGAGTTGGAGTATGGCTTGCACCGCAAGGGCCAACCTGTTCGGTTAAAAAATGCCATGGCCCAGATCCTGCTGCGCATGGATGTGCTGCCATGGGATGAGTCGGTGGCACGCTGCTATGGAGAACTGTGTGCCACGCTTGAAGCCAGAGGCATTAATTTCAGCGACCTTGACATGATGATTGCAGCCCATGCAGTTGCCGTGGACGCCACGTTGGTAAGTCGTGATCGCGCTTTTACTCAGGCGGCGGATCGTTTGAGACTGGAAGTCTGGTAGCTTGGAACCCATTTAACTGTGCCGTGACGATTGGCGCCGCCGGTAGCCTGACCCAGACTCAGTGGGTTCAGCCGGCGCGTCTAGCGGGCTGGTTGAGTAGGGACTGCATCCTCCGGGATGTGTCGTGAATACTCCTGTTTGGCTAATTGCTGGGAAACTAGATTTCTCTGATTCCGATACTGCGCAAGTAATTGAACGTCGGGTCGTAAAACGCGGGGGACCGTGTTGGATCTTCTTCGCTACCCTGCGGTACAACCAACACCATGCCTTGCCGTGCGCGGGTGAGGAGCACCCGGTACGCATTTTTCAAATAGCCTTGACGTTCTGCTTTATGGATGTGCTGCCACTTGCAGCCGACAAACGAATGGTGTTGCCAGCCTGATTCGGCGAACCTGAAATCTGCATCCCATACAACGCAGGCCCAGTCCACTTCAAGGCCCTGCACATGAAATTCAGTGGCAACATCTTCAAGGTAGTACGACGACCGAACATCATCTTTGCCATCGAGAAACCAATGAATGGGGTCCATTGGCGACTTGACGTCGATCGCGTGAGGTTTGAGGCGCTGCGCCTGTGAGGAAACAACCATGCCATAGCGCTCCGTGCCCCGCGCTTGCGCCCTAAGCCAGGCTTTGGCCTTTGTCAGATTCCGTGTCAGGACGATCGGGTAGCGATCTGCCAGTTCAGTTAGGAATTCTTTGATTTCGTGGGTGTTGATGTCCAATATGTTCTTGACCAATGCTGAAACGTGTTCGGCACGAAATGAGCGCATCGACACGTCCAGGTGTAAGTCTGAATTGAAGTGCACGTTGCTTTTGTGTTTCAGTTGCTCCAGGACGCGTCCTGCGCCGTATTCCACCTCGTGCAGGCGTGGAGAAATGTGAACATGCCATTCCGGAAAGGAACGCTGTAGTGCAGCTATCCATTCTTCAATGCCAGCCTCACCGGTGTTGATTTCCTGTCCGCCGCCCACCAGGCAAACCACCACTGCCCAATCCTTGTGCCTGTTCAGGCACGAAATTAAAAACTCTGGCTCTGACTGGTTGAAGTCAGCTTTCTGTTTCTTGCGCAACATGAATGAGGCGGTCTGCTCAAGGTTCCAGGCTCTCTGCGCCTCGTCGAATATGGCGACGTGCTCAATAGGCGGTCGCTCGGTGTCGATCAGGCACTCGTCACGGTAGTGGTGGACGTTCTGGATGAACAACTTGACCTCGCTCATTGCCTCGCCCTTTTTCATGCGCCGGCCGGCCTCGGCCTCGCGCCTTACTTTGTCTCTGGTGAGTGCTTCGCGCAGGATTGACACGAGCGGGCCGTTGCCCGAGAGAAATACGGCGTGATCGACAGCCTCCTTGCTGGTGTGCTGTGTTGCAATGTTCAGCCCTACGAGTGTCTTTCCAGCACCCGGCACGCCGGTCACCAGGCAGATCGATTTTGTTGATTGTGCTTGTGAACTGCGAATAACTTCTGAAATGGCATCCGTTGTTCGTCCCAGGTTGATGGCTGAGGCGTCGTTGCGGGATATGTCCGTGACCGAATGACCGCCATAAAGCGCCATGGCAGCCTCAACGATGGTTGGCGTGGGGTGATAGCCACCGCCATCCCATACCAATGGATTGATGGCGGGACCGTCACAAAACTGCAAGACATGATCCATCACGCCGCGAATCTGATCCGAAGCGGCATGCAGTGGTTGGAGTACCCCATCGTCTCTGGCGCTGGTGGCAATTACCGAGAAACCAATTTCTGCACCAGTCGCGATAAGGATTGGCGCTATCGCCTTGTCGTGACTTGTCTCGTGGAAGTTCTTTAAATCAACTGCGTAATCCCACACCTGGTCCTTGGCACCCGAAAGAAACTGGGTTTCGCCTACTTTGAATTCCAGGACGAAAACAACATGGTCGAGCAAGACCAAAACGTCAATGCGTTTACCCAGCCGAGGCACGGCATATTCAAAATACACCTTGCCCTTGCCAAGGTCGTGCCGAAGCGTGCTCTTAAGAACAACCACTTGTTCCATCCATGCATTGCGCTGGGTGGTTTCAACGGCGAACGGGCTGCTGCGACTCAGGGTTCCTAGGATTTCGTCTGGGCTGCGCAGGAGAAAGTCTTCTATCAAATCACAATAATAGGCTCGGCTCATGGTGTGCTTCCCGCTTTAAACCAAGACCGATTGGTTTCTGTTTGTTTTCGTGACCCGTCTAGCTTCAAGATAGCAATTATCAACTCCAGGCATCAATCAAGGGCCCGCCTTGCTCAAGCAAAAAATCCTTGAAGGCCATCGCAGCGGGGGAGAGCTTCTTGCTGCTCAGATGCGTCACATACCAGTGGTTGATCTGCGGCAGGCCCTGCACGTCGAGCAGCGCCAGGTGGCCGCTGGCGAGTTCGTGGCGCACCGTGCGCATCGACAAAAAGCTCAGACCCATGCCGGCCATCACCGCCTGTTTGATGGTCTCGTTGCTGGGCATGGCCATCACCATCTGGAGCGGCGTGGTGTTCTCCTCAAACAGCCTCTCCATCGCAGCGCGGGTGCCGGAGCCTTCCTCGCGCACCACAAACTTGAAATCTGCCAGCGCGCTGAATGGCAGGTTTTTGCGCCGCGCCAGCGGATGGTCGGGCGGGGCGACCATGGCCAGCGGGTTGGTGGCGAAGGCCTTGGCCTGGCAGTCCAGGTGGTTGGGTGTGCGGCCCATGATGACCAGGTCTGCGTCGCCGCGCGCCAGCAGGCCCAGCACGTTTTCACGGTTGTCAATGCTGAGTTGCACGTGAATGCCGGGGTTGAGCTGGCCGAAGCGCACCAGCAGCATCGGGACAAAATATTTGGCGGTGCTGACCACTGCCAGGTCAATGCGGCCCTGTTTCAGCCCGACATGCTCGGCCATCTGGTCCTCCAGGTCCTTGAACTGGCGCATGGCATTGCCGGCATGGGTCAAAAAGATTTCGCCAGCGTGGGTGAGTTTGATATTGCGCCCCGTCGGTTCGATCAGTGCCAGGCCAAAGGCCTCTTCAAGCTGGCGCAGTTGCATGGACACCGCTGGCTGGGTGACAAACAGGCGCTCGGCGGCCTTGGAGACCGAGCGCTGGCGCGCCACCTCCAGAAAGGTTTGAATCTGCTTAAAGGTGTAGGGACGCATAAATAAGCCAAATCTGATGAATTTTTAACAAATCGTGATTAGAGTTTATGGGTTGGGGCGATTAAAGTAAATCCATGCCGCAAAAGTGGCCAATCCAGTCCAACCCAATCACAAGAAAGTAGCCCATGTCCCCGTCGTCGACCGCCGCCAAGTTGCAAGCGCTCATTTTTGATGTGGATGGCACGCTGGCTGACACCGAGCGTGCGCACATGGCCGCCTTTAACCATGCCTTCAAGGAAATGGGCATGGATTGGGTTTGGGACGAGGCCTTGTACACCGAACTGCTGAATATTTCGGGCGGCAAGGAACGCATCCTGCACTACTGGAAACAGGTCAATCCGGACATCAAGGCGCTCAACGCCCAGGCCCTGGACGACAGGATCAGTCGCATGCATGCACTCAAAACGGCAGCTTACGAGCATGCTGTCAACCACGGGGAAGTGAGCCTGCGCCCCGGCGTGCTGCGGCTGATGGACGAGGCGCTCAAGGCCGGGCTGCAGTTGGCGATCGCCACCACCACCTCGCCGGTGAACATTGCCGCCTTATTGCGCCATGCCGTCGGTTCTGACTGGCGCATGAACTTCTCCGCCATTGGCGATGCCTCAACGGCGCCCATCAAAAAGCCGCACCCGCAGGTGTATTTGCAGATGCTGGACGCCTTGCATCTGTCTGCCAGCCACTGCCTGGCGTTCGAGGACTCGAACAACGGTTTGCAGGCCGCCACGGCCGCCGGGTTGGCCACCATCATCACGCCCAACCCTTTCACCGCACACCACGATTTCACCGGGGCGCTCAAGGTGGTGCCGGATTTGAGTCAGGTCAATCTTGCGCAATTGCGCCAGTGGCATGGCGCCCATTTCCGCTAAACGGTGCTGAACTGCATTACCCTCAAGAATTTCAAACTTTACTGAAAGCACCCCATGAGCACCTCCCCCATTCTGCGTTTGGCCCCCAGCATTTTGTCGGCTGACTTTGCCCGCTTGGGCGAAGAAGTGCGCGCCATTGAAGCCGCTGGTTGCGACCTGGTGCACTTTGACGTGATGGACAACCACTATGTGCCCAACCTGACCATCGGGCCGCTGGTGTGCGAGGCAATTCGCCCGCATGTGAGCATCCCGATCGACGTGCACCTGATGGTCGAACCCGTGGATTCAATCATTCCGTTGTTTGCCAAGGCCGGCGCCAACATCATCACCTTTCACCCCGAGGCCTCCAAACATGTGGACCGCAGCCTGTCGATGATTCGCGAACTCGGCTGCAAAGCCGGTCTGGTGCTGAATCCGGCCACACCCATCGGCGTGCTTGACCACGTCATGGACAAGCTCGACATGATCTTGCTGATGAGTGTCAACCCCGGTTTTGGCGGTCAGAAGTTCATTCCCAGCACGCTCGCCAAGCTGCGCCTGGTGCGGGCAAAAATTGATGCCCATGTGGCCGCTGGCGGCCAGCCGATCTGGCTGGAAGTGGACGGCGGCGTCAAGATCGACAACATTGCTGAAATCGTGGCCGCCGGTGCCGACACCTGTGTGGCCGGCAGTGCCGTGTTCAGTGCACCCGATGCCGATCGCGGCTACAAGGGCGTGATGCAGGCGCTGCGCCGTGCGGCGCACCCGGCTTGACGCTGCGCACCAAATCATAAATTTAAAACATCTGGAGACATCCATGCCTTTGACCATCCGTTCCAACCGCTCCACGCTGACGCAGTTCCTCATTGAAGAGCGACGGCGCCACCCGAGTGCCAGCGGCGATTTCAATGCGCTGGTTCTGGACGTGGCGTTGGCCTGCAAAGGCATTGCCAAGGCGGTCGCCTATGGCGAGTTGGCCGGCATGACCGGCAACCATGCGAGTGAGTCCGGTGCTTCGGTCAATGTGCAGGGTGAAACCCAGAAAAAGCTCGATGTGCTGTCCAACGAAGTCTTCATGCGGCGCACCGAATGGGCGGGCAACCTGGCGGGCATGGCCTCCGAAGAAATGGACTCGCCGTATCAGATCCCGGCGCAATTCCCGCGCGGCAAATACCTGATCGTGTTCGACCCGCTGGACGGCTCCAGCAACATCGATGTGAATGTGTCGGTGGGCAGCATTTTCAGCATCCTGCGCGCGCCGCAAGACGTGATCGACTCCGGTCGCGACGTGGTCGATGCCGACTTTTTCCAGCCCGGTGCCAAACAAATGGCCGCCGGTTACGCCCTGTACGGCCCCACCACCATGCTGGTGCTGACCGTGGGCACCGGCGTCAACGGCTTCACGCTCGACCCAACGCTGGGCGAGTTCATGCTGACGCACCCCATGATGCAGATTCCGGCCGACACGCAGGAATTTGCCATCAACGCGTCCAACGCCCGCTTCTGGGAGGCGCCGGTCAAGCGCTATGTTGATGAGTGTCTGGCGGGCAAGACAGGCGCCCGCGGCAAGGATTTCAACATGCGCTGGATTGCCAGCATGGTGGCAGAGGCGCACCGCATTCTGATGCGCGGCGGGGTGTTCATGTACCCGCGTGACACCAAAGACCCGTCCAAACCCGGTCGCCTGCGCCTGCTTTACGAGGCCAATCCGGTGGGCATGATCATGGAGCAGGCCGGCGGCCGCGCCTCCACCGGCGAGATGCCCATGATGAATGTGCAGCCCACCAGCCTGCACCAGCGCATCGGTTTTGTCTTTGGCTCCAAAAACGAGGTCGAGCGCATTGAGCGCTACCACCGCGAACCGGTGCAAGTGGAGCTGACCAACCCGTTGTTTGCTGAACGCAGTCTGTTCAGGGATTGATTTTTAACAATAGGAGACGCAACCATGTCCATTCGCCACCCCATCATTGCCATTACCGGCTCAAGCGGAGCCGGTACCACCTCGGTGACCCGCACCTTCGAGAACATTTTCCGCCGCGAAAGCATCACGGCCGCGGTGATCGAGGGCGACAGCTTTCACCGCTTTGACCGCAAGGCCATGAAAATCAAGGCCGCCGAGGCTGAAGCTGCCGGCGACAAGAACTTCAGCCACTTCGGTCCTGAAAACAACCTGTTTGCCGAATTGGAGTCACTGTTTCGCGATTACGCCAACACCGGCACCGGCAAGCGCCGCAAGTACCTGCACGACCTCGAAGAAGCCGCGCCCTACAAGCAGGACCCCGGTACCTTCACGCCCTGGGAAGACGTGCCGGCCAAGACCGACCTGCTGTTCTATGAAGGCCTGCATGGCGCCGTGGTCACACCTGAGGTCAACATTGCCCAGCACCCGGATTTGCTGATTGGCGTGGTGCCAGTCATTAATTTGGAGTGGATCCAGAAGCTGTACCGCGACAAGAAGCAGCGCGGTTACAGCACCGAGGCCGTCACCGACACCATCCTGCGCCGCATGCCCGACTATGTGAACTACATTTGCCCGCAGTTCATGCACACCCATGTGAACTTCCAGCGCGTGCCCATGGTGGACACCAGCAACCCGTTCATCGCGCGCGACATTCCGAGCGCCGACGAAAGCATGGTGGTGATTCGCTTCAGCAACCCCAAAGGCATTGATTTTCAGTACCTGCGCAATATGATCAACGACAGTTTCATGAGCCGCGCCAACACCATCGTGGTGCCAGGCGGCAAAATGGAGCTTGCCATGCAACTCATCTTCACACCGTTTGTGTGGCGGATGATGGAGCGGCAGAAGAAGGCCGGCTGATATTTGCCCGTCATTGCGAGGAGCGCCAGCGACGCGGCAATCCAGGAAGTCATGGATTGCTTCGCTCTGCTCGCAATGACGACTGACTCACACCATTCAAGATCAACACCATGAACACACCCACCCCCGAATTTGCCAAACAAATGGCCAATGCCATCCGCATGCTCGCCGTTGACGCGGTTGAGAAAGCCAAGTCCGGCCATCCCGGCGCGCCCATGGGCATGGCCGACATTGCCGAAGTGCTGTGGCACCGGCACCTCAGCCACAACCCGGCCAACCCGCATTGGGCCAACCGCGACCGTTTTGTGCTCTCCAACGGCCACGGCTCGATGCTGATCTATGCCTTGTTGCACCTGACAGGGTATGACCTGCCGATGGAAGAGCTCAAAAACTTCCGGCAACTGCACAGCAAGACCGCAGGTCATCCGGAATTTGCCATCACCCCCGGCGTGGAAACCACCACCGGGCCACTCGGTCAAGGCATCAGCAACGCGGTCGGCATGGCGCTGGCTGAAAAGCTGCTCGCCCAGGAGTTCAACAAGGCCGACGCCAGCATTGTTGACCACTTTACCTACGCCTTTTTGGGCGACGGCTGCCTGATGGAGGGCATCAGCCACGAAGCCTGTTCACTCGCTGGTACTCTGCGCTTGTCCAAACTGATCGGTTTTTATGACGACAACGGCATCAGCATTGACGGCCATGTCGAAGGCTGGTTCACCGACGACACGCCCAAGCGTTTTGAGGCTTACGGCTGGAACGTCATCGCCGCCGTGGATGGCCATGACCCAGCCGCCATTGACAGCGCCATCCTGGCCGCCAAGGCGCAGGCCGTGCTGTCAGATGGCAAGCCCACCCTGATTTGCTGCAAAACCGTGATCGGCCTGGGTTCGCCCAACAAGGCTGGCACTCATGATGTGCATGGCGCAGCCCTGGGCGCCGCTGAAGTGGCTGCCACCCGCGAAGCGCTGGGCTGGACATCGGCCCCGTTCGAGATCCCGACTGACATTGCGGTCGCCTGGAATGCCGTATCACACGGCATTCTGGTTGAGCGCGCCTGGCGCGAGCGCTTTGAGGCCTACCGCAGCCAATTTCCAAAGGAAGCGGCTGAATTCGAGCGCCGCATGGCGGGTGACTTGTTGCCCGCGTTTGCCGAAAAGCTGCCCGAACTGCTGGCAGGAATCGCTGCCAACGCCACCGCGTTTGCCACCCGCAAGTCAAGCCAGAACGCGCTGGACGCGATTGCGCCGCTGGTGCCTGAATTCTTCGGTGGCAGCGCCGACCTGACCGGCTCCAACCTGACCAACTTCAAGGGCTGCGTCAAGGCCGGCCGTGACCAGTGGGGCAACCACATGAGCTACGGTGTGCGCGAATTCGGCATGGCCGCCATCATGAACGGCATCGCGCTGCATGGCGGCTACATCCCCTATGGCGGCACCTTCCTCACCTTTTCCGACTACAGCCGCAACGCGATCCGCATGGCCGCGCTGATGAAAATCCGTGTCATCCATGTGTTCACCCATGACAGCATTGGCCTGGGCGAAGATGGCCCGACGCACCAGAGCGTTGAGCACATTCCCAGCCTGCGCATCATTCCGGGGCTGGACGTGTGGCGTCCGGCCGATGGTCTGGAAACCGCCGTGGCCTGGGCCTGTGCCGTGCAACGCAGAGACGGCCCGAGCGCGCTGTGCCTGTCGCGCCAGAACTTGCCGCGCCTTGCCGACATCAGCCACGCCGACAAAATTCGCAAGGGTGGCTACATCCTGTCAGACATGCAGGGCGCGCGAGCAGCCATTGTGTCAACCGGTTCCGAACTGGAACTGGCCATGAAGGCGCAAGCCGCCCTGGCGGCTGAAGGCATTCCCACCCGGGTCGTGTCCATGCCCAGCACCAACGTGTTTGATCGCCAGACCGAGGCCTACCAGGAAATGGTGCTGCCCTTGAATTTGCCCACGGTGGCCATTGAGGCAGCACACCCCGACTTCTGGCGCAAATACGTGGGCCGCACCGGCGTTGTGATCGGCATGTCGACCTTCGGCGAATCGGCGCCGGCGCCCAAGCTCTACGCCCATTTCGGCATCACGTCCGAGCGGGTGGTGGAAGCGGTTGAGGTGCTGGTGCATCGCGCCGCCCATCGCCGCGCCGACGACTTGCCAGAAACCGTGGTTCCGGCCAGCAACTGAAAGGTGTGTTGAACATGTCTACGCGCGCTTTTGACCTGATGCTGTTTGATTTGGATGGCACGCTGGTGGAGACCGCGCCCGAAATCATGGACGCAGTGAACGATGTCCTGAGCCACTTTAACCTGTCGCTGGTATCGCAGCAGCAGGTCAACGACTGGATCGGACACGGCACGCTGTCGTTGCTGGTGCAAGCGGTGGCAGACCGCAGCGGCCAGTCAGTTGAGGCGGTGCGCAGCGGCGAGTTGCTGCGCCAGATGCTGCCGGTCTACGACGGCTTTTACCAGCAGCGCTGCGGCACCCGCAGCCACCTCTATCCGCATGTGCGCGAAACCCTGCTGGCCTTGCGCGCCCAGGGTGTCAAACTGGCGGTGGTGACCAACAAGGAAAGCCGCTACACCAAGGTGGTGATGGATGTGCACCAGTTGGGTCCGATGTTTGACGCCGTGGTCAGTGGTGACACTTTTCCCGCCAAGAAGCCGGATCCGGCCGGTGTGCTGCATTGCCTGGCACAGTTTGGTGTGACTGCAGACCGGACCCTGTTTGTCGGTGACTCCAGCATTGATGCTGCCACCGCGCGCAACGCCGGTGTGCCCGTCTGGTTGCTGCCCTACGGCTACAACATGGGCCAGCCCATTGAAGCCTGCGCACCGGACCGGGTGATTGCAGATTTTTCATCATTGCCGGGTTCTGACTTCGGGACTTGACAAATAGCCGTCTGCATCTGAGCCCCCACTGATTTTTGGATTGAAAATGGAGCCTTAACAAGGAGTGAGTTCACCATGAAAGTTTTACGTTTTGCCGATGTGATTGCCAGCGGTTTTGCAACGGGCAAGCGGGTCTTTATCCGCGCCGACCTCAACGTGCCGCAGGACGATGCAGGCAACATCACCGAAGACACCCGCATCCGCGCCAGTGTGCCCTGCATTCAAATGGCGCTCGCCGCAGGGGCTGCCGTGATGGTCACCAGCCACCTGGGCCGCCCGACCGAGGGCGCCTTCAAACCCGAAGACTCGCTGGCGCCAGTGGCCAAACGACTGGGCGAACTGCTGGGCCGCGAGGTGCCGCTGGTGGCCAACTGGGTCGACGGCGTGACTGTGGCGCCTGGCCAGATCGTGCTGCTGGAAAACTGCCGCGTCAACGTGGGCGAAAAGAAGAATGCCCCTGAACTCGCCAAAAAACTCGCCGCCCTGTGTGACGTGTTTGTGCACGACGCCTTTGGCACCGCGCACCGCGCTGAGGGCACCACCTACGGCATTGCCCAGTTTGCGCCAATTGCCTGCGCCGGCCCGCTGCTGGCAGCCGAGATTGATGCCATCAACAAGGCACTGGCCGACCCCAAGCGCCCGCTGGTGGCCATCGTGGCGGGCTCAAAGGTGTCGAGCAAGCTGACCATTTTGCAGGCGCTGGCGAAAAACGTCGACCAACTCATTGTGGGCGGCGGCATTGCCAACACCTTCATGCTCGCGTCAGGCTTGAGCATTGGCAAGAGCCTGGCCGAGCCGGGTTTGCTGGACGACGCCAAGGCTGTGATCGCCGCCATGAAGGCGCGCGGCGCTGAAGTGCCGATTCCGACCGACGTGGTCACCGCCAAAACCTTTGCCGCCGATGCCGTGGCCACCGTCAAGGAAGCTTCTGAGGTGGCGGAAGACGACCTGATTCTGGACATTGGCCCGGTTACGGCGGCCAAGCTGGCCGAGCAGCTCAAAAAGGCCGGCACCATTGTGTGGAACGGTCCGGTGGGAGTGTTCGAGTTTGCGGCTTTTGAGAACGGCACCAAGGTCATTGCGCACGCCATTGCCGAGTCGTCAGCCTTCAGCATTGCCGGCGGCGGCGACACGCTGGCGGCCATTGCCAAATACGGCATTGAAAAGGACATCGGCTACATCAGCACCGGCGGCGGCGCCTTCTTGGAAGTGCTGGAAGGCAAAACCCTGCCCGCGTTCGAGATTTTGCAAAAACGCGCCGCGGGCTAGATTTCCTGAGTTTCGTGGGATCGGCTTGAGTCGACCTGGCAGACTGGAGTCTGCCCCACGGGCCCAAAGCCCGCCTAAATCATTCCCTACCAACTCACGCATCCAGTGCGTGGGCCGGAGTTCATTTTTCTAAAACCAACCGGAGATCACCATGGCCTTTGTTTCCCTTCGTCAAATGCTCGACCACGCTGCCGAAAACGGCTACGGCGTGCCCGCCTTCAACGTCAACAATCTGGAGCAAATCCAGGCCATCATGGAGGCCGCTGCGGCCACCGACAGCCCGGTGATCCTGCAGGCTTCTGCCGGTGCCCGCAAGTATGCCGGTGAGGCCTACCTGCGCCATATGGTGCTGGCCGCGGTCGAGTCTTACCCCGACATTCCGGTGGTGATGCACCAGGACCACGGCACCACCGCTGCGGTTTGCCAGCAGTCGATCCGCTCGGGTTTCACCAGTGTGATGATGGACGGCTCGCTGATGGGAGACGGAAAAACTCCGTCCAGCTACGAGTACAACGTCGACATCACCCGCAAGGTGTGCGAGATGTCGCACGCCGTGGGCGTGTCGGTGGAGGGTGAGTTGGGCTGCTTGGGCAGTCTGGAAACTGGCGACGCCGGTGAAGAAGACGGCATTGGCGCCGAAGGCAAGCTCAGCCATGAGCAAATGCTGACCGACCCGGTGCAGGCCAAGGACTTTGTAGAAAAAACCGGTGTGGACGCGCTTGCCATTGCCATCGGCACCAGCCACGGCGCCTACAAGTTCACCCGCAAGCCCACCGGTGACATTCTGGCGATTGACCGCATTGCCCAAATCCACGCGCAAATTCCCAACACCCACCTGGTGATGCACGGCTCAAGCTCGGTGCCGCAGGAGTGGCTGGCCATCATTCGCCAGTACGGCGGCGACCTGAAAGAAACCTATGGTGTGCCGGTGGAAGAAATCCAGCGCGGCATCAAGAGCGGTGTGCGCAAGGTCAACATCGACACTGACATCCGCCTGGCCATGACCGGCGCCATGCGCCAGAGTTTTGCCCAAAACCCGAGCGAATTCGACCCGCGCAAATCACTGATTGCCGCCCGCAAGGCCGCCATGGGCATTTGCAAACTGCGCTTTGAAGCCTTTGGCTGCGCCGGCATGGGCAGCAAGATCAAGCCGATTCACCTGGATGTGATGGCGGCGCGTTACCTTTGACCAAGTCGTTCCCTCGTGGTCAGGGCTGTTTGACTGGCGCCAAGTTTGATTGCCGCAGGCCCTCAAAGCGCTCGGCGAATGCCGTCATGCGCGCGCGGTTCTTGCCAAAATCATAGCGTCCCAACAGGGATTGCGAGCGGAAATTGATCCGGCCGGACTCGGCATCCAGCACAAAATCGACCTGGTCCCTGAACCCCAAAGGTGTGGTGAAGATCACCTCCAGCCAGACCGGGTCGCTGCGCACAATGGCCGCCTCAGGGTGGCTGACAAGGGTGGCGCGCAGCATGGCCATTGCTTGCGCGGCATCGCCGGCATAACGCAGCGCTGGCAGGCCGCTGCCGCCCAGCGAATTGACGCAATTGCTGCTGCGGGGGCAACTCAAGTCGGTGGGATGCGCATCGGGCCCGAGCCTGATTTCCGGGCCAGCGTCCTGTGCCGCACAAGATGCGAGCACAAGCGCGACCAGCGCAATGGTGGCTTTGCTCAGGCGGTCAGGTTTGCTCAGCATGGGTAGGCCTGTTTCAGTGCATTCGTCATGACCAGGGGCACCGGCATGTCGGCTTCATAGACATCCGCGTGGCGTTGACGCTCGGCGTCATACAAATTCCGCGCCATGCTGGGCTCAAGGTCACGCCCTTTTGGGCAGACGACGGCCTTGGCGCCGTTGCGGGCAACATGCAGATGCGCCTCAAGCGCGCCTTCCATGACGCCGATCAGGTAATAGTTGGCGTGGTTTTCGCCTTGTTGGTTGGTCATTTCAAGCGCCTGCAACTCGCGCAGGCTCATTGCGCAGGCCTGGCCGGCCAACAAGGTGCCTGTCAGTGCAAGCGCCCCGGTTATTAACCAGGTGCTCGGCATGGGGGAGTAATTCATGTGTGCATGATGGCATGTTTGATTCCCCATTTTTGCTTGAGGCGCATTTCCGTATCGCCAGCGTGGACTTGTACCCTAACAGATACCGGGCAGCCAGGGTTTGGCAACGTGCAATCCGGGGTGTGCCTCTGGCTGGTGATGACTGGCGCCGGTCGCCAAAGCTTCGGGTAAAACCGCGACGAGCGCGCCGCTGTGGCAACTTGGCCAACGCTGATCCTCCCGACGGGCTGGAAGACACGCAGGTCCTGATACGATTGAATGTCAGTATGTTCCTGACGACACTCATTCACCACGCAACAGAGGATTGGCAATGTACAAAACGATCGTATTGGCGTATGACGGTTCCAGTGCCGGGCAAAAGGCCCTTCTCGATTGCAAGGACCTTGCCCTGTGGAATCAATCGGTGCTTTGGCTTGTGGCGGTCATGCCCTACAACATCAATCTGGTCACCATGGAGGGCGGCTTTCCCGCACCGGATCTTGAGCAAAGGAACAAAGCCGAATTTCAGCAGATCCTTGCCGATGGACTGCATCGCCTGGAAGAGGCCGGCTACGCGGCCACCGGAGAACTGCTCGCGGGTGACGCGGTCCAGGAGATCACCCGGTTCGCGCGCAAAGTCAATGCCGACCTGATTGTGGTCGGACACAAACACGTCGAGGGCTGGGCCCGGTGGTGGAGCGGGTCTATTTCGGGCGCTTTGGTGGAGCATTCGCCTTGCAGCGTTTTCTGCGTCGTCACGCAATAGGGTGTTCGTTTTCAGACCTTCAGCAGATTGACTGGGAAACATTGGAAAACTGTCTGTGGTAGTCAGCCAGGCCATGATCCGATCCCGGGTTGGTCAACCAGGCTTGGGCAAGGGATGGTAGTATTTGCCGATGAGCAAGACAAAAAATGGTAAGTCCGGCAAGCTGGGCAAGAGCGAGTACTACGAGCTGCTGGCGCCGCTGCAGCAGGAGCTGAACGACGTGGCGCGCTGGCTGCAGCACACGGGCAAGCGGCTGGCCGTGGTCGTCGAGGGCCGTGACACGGCGGGCAAGGGTGGCGTGATTTCGGCTTTGGCGGAGACGCTCAATCCGCGCCACTGCCGCACCGTGGCGCTGGCCAAGCCGAGCGAGCGCGAAACCACGCAGTGGTACTTTCAACGTTATGTGCCGCATTTGCCGGCTGCTGGTGAAATTGTGCTTTTTGATCGCAGCTGGTACAACCGCGCCGGTGTTGAAACCGTCATGGGTTTCTGCACCGAACCCCAGACCCAGGCCTTTCTCAAGCAGGCCCCGGTGTTCGAGAGTCTTCTGGTGGACGACGGCATCCTGCTACACAAGTATTGGCTGACCGTCGACCAGGATAAGCAGGAAGAGCGCTTTGCTGAACGACTGGCAGATCCGCTCAAGCGCTGGAAACTCAGTCCGATCGACCTTCAGGCGCGCGAAAAGTATGCCCAGTACGGGCTGGCACGCGATGCCATGCTCAAGGCCACGCACAAGCCAAAAGCACCTTGGGTGCTGGTTGACTTCAACGACCAGCGGCAGGGCCGGCTCAACCTGATCCGCCACCTGCTCGACCATATTCCGGAAAGAAAAGTGCCAGAAGTCTTGTTCGAGTTTCCGCCCCTTGGCCATGAACCGCTGCGTGAGCAGTTTGGCGCACTCCCCAAGCCGATCTGACGATTCACCCGCTGGCGCCGCAGGGAGCCAATCCGCCATACATGCTTGAGGCCACTTTGCGGATAGCCTTTAGCAGCAGGTTGGCGCCGGGCGTCAGCACATGGTCCGAGCGCATGATGAGGCCATAGCTGTCCATGTTGCAGGGTAGTTCAACCGGCAAGATCGACAGTTCGCCGGATGCTGCGTAATAGCGGGCGACCTCCAGTGGCATCAGGTGCAAAAAATCGGTCTGTTGCAGCAATGCCTTGATCACCGACATGGCGGTGGTCTCGATCACGTTGATCGGTGCCACCAGGCCATGGCGTCTGAACAGCATGTCGAACTGGTGGCGCAAGATGCTGCCCCTGGGCGACAGAATCCAGCACTTGCTGCTGAGGTCTTGCAGCGTAAGTGCACTGTGCTGCAGCAGCGGGTGGCCAAGGCGCACCACCGCACATTCGGTCTCTTCTGACAAGTCTTGGTAGACCAGGTTCTGGTCCTCCTCTTGTGCCGGAATACGCGCGATCAAAAAATCGAGCCGGCCTCGCTTGAGCCCGTCCACCAGCACATCACTGGTGCCCACTTCGACACCAATGCTCAAGTGTGGAGCCTCGGCTTTGGTGGCGGCGATGGCCTGTGGCACCAGTGTCATCGACGGCGTCAGGATGACACCCAGATTGACCTGCCCGGACAAGCCGGCTTGTAACGCCGTTATGGCGCTCTGGCCTTGCGCCAGGTTGTCCAGCGCCATGCGGACGTGGCGCGTGAGCGTTTCGCCATAGACCGTGGGCCGCATGCCCCTGGGCAGGCGCTCAAACAATGCCACGCCAAACAGGTCTTCCATGTCCTTGAGCATTTTCGATGCGGCTGGCTGGCTCATGTGTGTTGCCAGCGCGGCCTGGTGCAGGTTGCGTGATTCGTCGATGGCCATCAGCAAGGCCATCTGGCGGGTCTTGAGTTGGTGGTGGGGCCGCCGTGGGGCAGGGTTCTCTTCCATGGTGAGCGCGTCCAGACCGTAAGGATTGATATAAAAAAGTATATCAAAAGATCAGAAATATTCACTTGTTTTGTATGGATCAAGCGCCTACGATGCGGCCACTCATGATTTTCCGTTGATTTGAAAGACGCCTTATGTCCCCTACGCCCAAGAAGCCCTTGCGTTCTGCCGCCTGGTTTGGCACTGCCGACAAAAACGGCTTCATGTATCGGAGCTGGATGAAAAATCAGGGCATTCCTGACCATGAATTTCAGGGCAAGCCGATCATTGGCATCTGCAACACCTGGTCTGAACTGACGCCCTGCAACGCCCACTTTCGCAAGATTGCCGAGCACGTCAAACGCGGCATTTCCGAGGCCGGCGGCTTTCCGGTTGAGTTCCCGGTGTTCTCCAACGGCGAGTCCAACCTGCGCCCCACCGCCATGCTGACCCGCAACCTGGCCAGCATGGACGTCGAGGAATCGATTCGCGGCAACCCGATGGACGCCGTGGTGCTGCTGGTGGGCTGCGACAAGACCACCCCGGCGCTGCTGATGGGCGCGGCAAGTTGCGACATTCCCACCATCGTGGTCACCGGTGGCCCGATGTTGAACGGCAAGCACGAAGGCCGCGACATTGGCTCTGGCACGGTGGTCTGGCAATTGCACGAAGCGGTCAAGGCCGGCAAAATTTCGCTCAACGAGTTCATGTCGGCCGAAGCCGGCATGTCACGCTCGGCGGGCACCTGCAACACCATGGGCACCGCCTCCACCATGGCCTGCATGGCCGAGGCGCTGGGCACCTCGCTGCCCCACAACGCCGCCATTCCGGCAGTCGATGCGCGCCGCTACGTGCTGGCGCACATGTCGGGCATGCGCATCGTCGAGATGGTCTGGGAAGACCTGAAGCTGTCCAAGGTGCTGACGCGCGAAGCCTTTGAAAACGCCATTCGCGTCAATGCGGCCATCGGCGGCTCGACCAATGCGGTGATTCATCTGAAGGCGATTGCCGGGCGCATCGGCGTGCCGCTGGAACTGGAGGACTGGACGAACATTGGCAAGGGCACGCCGACTCTGGTGGATTTGCAGCCATCCGGCCGCTTCCTGATGGAAGAGTTTTACTACGCCGGCGGCCTGCCGGGCGTGCTGCGCCGCATGGGCGAGGGTGGCCTGCTGCCGCACAAGGACGCGCTAACGGTCAATGGCAGGTCGCTCTGGGACAACGTGCTGGATGCGTCCATCCACAACGATGAAGTCATCCGGACGCTGGAAAATCCATTGGTCGCAGATGGCAGCATGTGCATTTTGCGCGGCAACCTGGCGCCGCGCGGTGCGGTGCTCAAGCCCTCTGCGGCCACGCCCGCGCTGATGAAGCACCGGGGCAAGGCGGTCGTTTTTGAAGACTTCGACCATTACAAGGCGCGCATCGGCGACCCCGATCTGGTGGTCGATGCCAATTCGGTGCTGGTGATGAAAAACTGCGGTCCCAAGGGCTACCCCGGCATGGCCGAGGTTGGCAATATGGGCTTGCCACCCAAGCTGCTGGCGCAGGGCGTCACCGACATGGTGCGTATTTCGGATGCGCGCATGAGCGGCACCGCCTACGGCACCGTGGTGCTGCATGTGGCGCCTGAGGCGGCCGCCGGTGGGCCACTGGCGATCGTGCAGGACGGCGACTGGATCGCCCTGGACAGTTTTGCGGGCAAGCTGGAACTGGAAGTGAGTGACGCCGACATCGCGCTGCGCTTCGCGGCGCGGCAAGCGCAGCAGCAAGCCGCTCTGGCGGCGCCGAAGGGCGGTTACCAGCAGCTCTACATCGACCGGGTGCTGCAGGCTGACGAAGGCTGTGATTTTGATTTTCTGGTGGGTTGTCGTGGCGCTGAGGTGCCCAAGCACTCCCATTGAACACCGCTTGCCCTCCAACGCAAAGAACCGTGATGACTTCAAAAATCAAATGTGCCGTGATCGGGCCGGGCAACATCGGCACTGATCTGCTTTACAAGTTGTGCCGCAGCCCGGTGCTGGAACCGGTCTGGATGGTGGGCGTTGACGCCACCTCGGAGGGCCTGCAGCGCGCCCGCGAGAAGGGCCTCAAGACCACGGATCAGGGTGTTGACGGCCTGCTGCCGCATGTCCTGATTGATGGCGTTCAGATCGCCTTTGACGCGACCTCGGCCTATGTTCATGCCGAGAACTCGTGCAAGCTGACCGAACTCGGCGTTTTGGTAATCGACCTGACGCCGGCCGCCATCGGGCCGTTTTGCGTGCCGCCGGTGAACCTGGCCGCGCTTCTTGGCCGGGGTGAGATGAACGTCAACATGGTGACCTGCGGCGGGCAGGCCACGATCCCGATGATTGCGGCTATTTCCAGCGTGCAGCCAGTCCAGTACGGTGAGATCGTGGCCACCATTTCCTCCAGGTCGGCCGGCCCCGGCACACGCAGAAACATTGACGAATTCACCCGCACCACTTCGCGCGCCATCGAACAGGTGGGCGGTGCCGCCAGGGGCAAGGCCATCATCATCATCAACCCGGCCGAGCCACCGCTGGTGATGCGCGACACCGTGCATTGCCTGACCGAAACCGAGCCCGACCAGGAAAAAATCACCGCCGCCATCAGCGGCATGATCACCGAAGTGCAGAAATACGTGCCGGGCTACCGACTGGTGAA
>NZ_JAABQC010000163.1 GCF_011391645.1 Rhodoferax sp.
GCCAGAGGGCGAGTTGACTTTTGAGGCCGTGTTTGAGGTTTATCCCGAAGTCCAAATTGGCGACCTGACCACCGCCGAGGTCGAAAAAGTGACGACCGAAGTGTCCGATGCCGCCATCGACAAGACCTTGGATATTTTGCGCAAACAGCGCCGCACCTTTTCGCAGCGCCCGCAAGATGCGGCCGCCCAGGACGGCGACCGCCTCACGGTGGACTTTGAGGGCAAGATTGACGGCGAGCCGTTTGATGGCGGCAAGGCCGAAGACTTTCAGTTCATTCTGGGCGATGGCCAGATGCTCAAGGAGTTTGAGGAAGCCTCGCGCGGCATGAAAACCGGCGAAAGCAAGACCTTCCCGCTGGCTTTCCCGGCTGATTACCATGGCAAGGATGTGGCCGGCAAAACCGCCGACTTCATGGTCACGGTGAAAAAGATCGAGGCAGCGCATCTGCCTGAAGTCAACGAGGCGCTGGCCAAATCATTGGGCATTGCCGATGCGACGGTTGAGGGTTTGCGCGCCGACATCAAGAAAAACCTGGACCGCGAAGTCAAGTTCCGCTTGCTGGCGCGCAACAAGGCCGTGGTGATGGACGCGCTGGTGGCCAAGGCCGAGCTTGATCTGCCCAACGCCAGTGTGCAGGCAGAAATGGCGCGCCTGCTTGAGGGCGCCCGTGCCGACCTGAAGCAGCGCGGCATCAAGGACGCCGACAAGGTGACCATTCCTGAAGACGTGTTCCGCCCGCAGGCCGAGCGCCGCGTGCGCCTGGGCCTGGTGGTGGCCGAACTGGTGCGTTCCAATAATTTGCAGGCCACCATGGACCAGCTCAAGGCGCATATTCAGGAACTGGCCGCCAGCTACGAGAAGCCAGCCGAGGTGGAGCGCTGGTACATGACCGACAACGCGCGCCTGGCCGAGGTGGAAGCCATCGTGCTTGAAAATAATGTGACCGATTTCGTGCTGTCAAAAGCCAAAGTAAGCGAAAAGGCTGTCACCTTTGACGAGTTGATGGCGCAGAATTAACCAGCTTGCCGTTTAAATACGGGGTTCATGGGGCTTGTGCCGGGCTTGCAGCCTGGCATGCAGGCCCCATTTGCTTGGAGGCTATGTTTTTTAGCTACAGTAGCGTTAAATTTATGGAGTCATGATGAAGTTTCAGATGAATGCAATGGATACACAGGCTTTGGGCATGGTCCCGATGGTGATTGAGCAGTCGGGCCGGGGTGAGCGGTCTTATGACATTTACTCGCGCCTGCTCAAGGAGCGGGTGATTTTTATGGTCGGCCCGGTCAACGACCACGTGGCGAACCTGGTGGTGGCGCAGTTGCTGTTCCTTGAAAGTGAAAATTCCGACAAGGACATTTCGTTCTACATCAACTCCCCCGGCGGCTCGGTGAGCGCCGGCATGGCCATTTATGACACCATGAACTTCATCAAGCCGGAGGTGTCCACGCTGTGCACCGGCATGGCCGCCAGCATGGGTGCCTTTTTGTTGGCCGCCGGCGCCAAGGGCAAACGGTTTTCTTTGCCCAATTCAAAAATCATGATTCACCAGCCCTCCGGCGGAAGCCAGGGCCAGGCCACTGAAATCGAGATTCAGGCGCGCGAGATTTTGAAAACCCGTGAACAGCTCAACAAAATTCTGGCCGAGCGCACCGGCCAACCGCTGGAGCGGATCGAGCGAGACACCGAGCGCGACTATTACATGTCGGCCGAAGAGTGCAAAGAATATGGTCTGATTGACCAGGTTTTATCCAAAAGGGCTTAACTGTCATGGCCGAAAAAAAAGGCACGTCCGGCGAAAAAACCCTGTATTGCTCATTCTGTGGCAAGAGTCAGCATGAGGTCAAAAAGCTGATTGCAGGTCCGTCGGTCTTTGTGTGCGATGAATGCATTGAACTTTGCAACGAAATCATTCGCGATGAGCTGCCGCCCACCACGACCACCGAAGAAAAAAGCAATCTGCCGACACCCGCAGAAATCAAGGCCAACCTCGACAATTATGTGATTGGCCAGGAGGCCGCCAAGCGCATTCTGGCGGTGGCGGTTTACAACCATTACAAGCGCCTGCGCCATCAGGAAAAAGCCACCAAGGACGACGTTGAGCTGTCCAAGAGCAACATCTTGCTGATTGGCCCCACGGGTTCGGGCAAAACGCTGCTGGCGCAAACGCTGGCGCGCATGCTCGACGTGCCGTTTGTGATGGCCGACGCGACCACCCTGACCGAAGCCGGTTATGTGGGCGAAGACGTTGAAAACATCGTGCTCAAGTTGCTGCAAAGCTGCAATTACGAGGTGGAGCGGGCCCAGCGCGGCATTGTCTATATTGATGAAATCGACAAGATTTCACGCAAGTCCGACAACCCGTCCATCACCCGCGACGTGTCGGGTGAGGGCGTGCAGCAGGCGCTGCTGAAGCTGATCGAGGGCACCATGGCGAGTGTGCCGCCACAGGGCGGGCGCAAGCACCCCAACCAGGATTTTGTGCAGGTGGACACCACCAACATCCTGTTCATTTGCGGCGGTGCCTTCTCGGGGCTTGAAAAGGTCATAGAAAACCGCACCGAGTCATCCGGCATTGGGTTTGGCGCCGCCATCAAAAGCAAGAAGAACCGCAATCTGACCGAGGTTTTCAAGGAAGTCGAACCAGAAGACCTGATCAAATTCGGCCTGATCCCGGAGCTGGTGGGTCGCATGCCGGTGGTGGCCACGCTGGGCGAGCTCAGCGAAGACACGCTGATCCAGATTCTGACCGAGCCCAAAAACGCATTGGTCAAGCAGTACAGCAAACTGCTGGCCATGGAGGGCGTGGAGCTGGAGATTCGCCCCAGCGCCCTGAAAGCCATCGCCAAAAAGGCGCTGATCCGAAAAACAGGGGCACGCGGCTTGCGTTCCATCCTTGAATTGGCGCTGATTGACACCATGTTTGATCTT
>NZ_JAABQC010000164.1 GCF_011391645.1 Rhodoferax sp.
TCGGGCTAACCTGCGCTGCCCCCGCAACGGTAAGTGGACGAGTCGCAAGACTCCGCTTCCATCACAGCCACTGAGCGTTTTGAACACGCGCTTGGGAAGGCGATGGAGGTTGATTCCACCAGCCCGGATACCGGCCAACACGGTGGCTGCGCGCCCAAAAACGTGCAACCGTGACGCTCATGCACTGTCGGGGACGACGGTGAGGGCTTTTTGATGGTTCTTATTCATTCATGAAAACTCTTGGTATCAACAAGCGCGGTTGCGCTCCGGTGCGCCTTGGCGCGTCTGTGTTAGCTGTTTTTGCGGCCTTTCCGGTGCTGGTTCAGGCACAGACTGAGGCGGTGCTCAGCGAGGTGGTGGTCACCGCCAGCCGTAATGAACAGTTGCTGGGCTCAACGCTGCCCCACACCACGGTCATCAGCCGCCAGGACATCGAACGCTCGCAGGTCGCTGACCTGGTCACCCTGCTGCAACGCGAGGCGGGCCTGCAAAAGACCCAAAATGGTGGCGTGGGCACGGTGTCAAGTGTGTTCCTGCGCGGCGCCCCGTCGCTGCAAACCCTGGTGCTGATTGACGGTGTGCCGCAAAACAAACAGGATGCCTCTGGCTCGGTCAGTCTGGAACACTTGATGCTCGACAACATTGAGCGCGTCGAAATTGTGCGTGGCAACGTGTCGGCCATTTACGGATCGGGTGCGATTGGCGGCGTCATCCAGATATTCACCAGAACGGGAAGCCGGGAGCCGTCAGCCAATCTTTCGCTGGAATTGGGACCACGCGACTGGCGCAAAATCTCCGGCAGCGTGAGTGCCAATCTGGGTGCCACGTCCTTCAGTGCGGGGCTGTCGCGGGTGACAACCGACGGCTTTTCTGCCATCGACACCGAACAGTTGCCAGGTGCCAACCCGGATGCGGATGGCTACAGCAACACCAGCGGCAATTTTTCGCTGGTGCATCGGCTCGCCAATGCGCACAGTTTTGGTCTTCGTTTCATGCAGTCAGACGCGGACAACGACTATGACAATGCCTTTGGGGCGCCGACCGACATTCAAACATCGACGACCCGCTTGACCCAGACCACGCTGTTTTCCGACAACACCTGGGGCAACTGGCGCAGCCGCCTGTCGCTGAGTGAAAACTCAGACAAAAGCAGCAGCCAGGACGACGGCTTTTATGGGTCTAGCGACGGATTTACCACGCGGGCTACCATGCTGCGTTGGGTCAACACGCTCGTTCTGGGTGAAAACTGGCTGGCCAGTGCCGGCCTGGAGCAGCAGCGCCAGCGGGTGGCCACCAGCAGTGATTCTGCCTTTGTGACGCCCTACAACGAGGAGCGTGATGCCAGCGCCCTGTTTGCCGGGCTGGAAGGCAAACTGGGCAGTGGCAACCTCCAACTCAATGTGCGCCGTGACGAGGTGGGTGATTTGAGTCAAAACACTGGCTACCTGGGCTACAGTTACCCGGTAACAAATCAATTCAAAGTGACCGCGAGCGCTTCAAGTGCTTTCAATGCGCCGCCGCTGGGTTATCTTTACGCACCCTATTACGGCAACCCTGCGCTAAAGCCAGAAAGTGCCTATAGCCAGGAGTTGGGGGCTCAATATGAGCAGGGAAGTCAATGGCTGCGCGTTGTCTACTTCAACACGCGGGTCAAGGACCAACTGACATACGACAACACGACCTTTGCCTTCGCCAATCTTGGGCGCACCCGCAATTCGGGCTGGGAGCTCTCGTACCGGGGTAGCGTGCAGGCCAGCGACCTGCGCGCCAGCCTGACGCTGCAAGACCCGGTGGACGATATCACCGGGCAGCGTTTGCAGCGTCGTGCCGCGACCCTGCTGTCGCTGGGCGTTTCTCACCCGGTTGGGGCTTGGCGTTTGGGCGCTGACCTGCAATACAGCGGCGACCGGCCCGACGCCTACAGTGATCCTGTCACCTTCAGCACGGTCAAGACCACCCTGGAGGCCTACACGGTGCTCAATTTGTCGCTGTCCTACCAGGTAGCCCCCGGCGTGGAACTCAAGGCGCGCCTGGACAACGCGCTGGATGAGAATTACCAGACGGTGTACGGCTACAACCAGCAGCCCCGCAGCTTGTATGTGGGCGTATCCTGGACGCCAAAGATCTGATCTGCCAGTGAACCGTTTTATGAAAAGCCATCCATGAACCTGCCCGGCGCCCAAGATCTGGCTCCCCGGCGCATCGTCTGCATGACCGAGGAAACCACTGAGTGGCTTTACCTGCTGGGGCAGGAAAGCCGCATTGTGGGCATCTCGGGCTACACGGTGCGGCCACGGCGGGCGCGCGATGAGAAGCCGCGGGTGAGCGCGTTCATCAGCGCCAAAATCGACAAGATTTTGGCGCTGCAGCCCGACTGCGTGCTGGGCTTTTCCGACATGCAGGCCGATATTGCCGCTGCGCTGATTCGTGCCGGCGTGCAGGTCACGGTGTTCAACCAGCGCAGCGTGGCCGAGATTTTTTCGGTGCTGTACCAGGTGGCGGCGATGGTGGGGCAGGGTGAGCAGGGTTTGGCCCGGATTGCCGACATGCAGCAGCAACTGGCTGACATTGCCCGGGCCGCGGCCGTCTTGCCGCGCCGCCCCAAAATCTATTTTGAAGAATGGGACGTGCCGCATATCAGCGCGATCCGCTGGGTGTCCGAGTTGATGGGAATTGCCGGAGGCGACGACATATTTCCCGAGTTGGCCGTGCAATCGCTGGGCAAGCACCGCATCATTGGCAATGGCGAAGAGATCATCAAACGCAACCCTGACATCATCATTGGCTCCTGGTGCGGCAAAAAGTTTCGCCCGGAAAACGTGGCCCGACGGCCCGGTTGGGGCGAGGTCACAGCTGTCAAGACCGGGCAGTTGTTCGAGATCAAGTCGGCTGACATCTTGCAGCCAGGCCCGGCGGCGTTGACC
>NZ_JAABQC010000165.1 GCF_011391645.1 Rhodoferax sp.
CCAGACCTTCCCCGCCCTTGAGACCAATGGTCAAAAGCAGCACCAGCGACAGCGAATCGTAGAGGGCAGAGGGTAACTTGAGCTCTGAACGGAGTATCCCGGCCGTCAAGCCGAAAATAAAGAAAAGTACAACGATGTCGATCATTACCGGCAATTCCTTTTATCGGCCCCATTATCGACGGGAGACCCAATACCAGGATGATGCGACTGGCGAAACCCGCGACGCCCGCCAGGTGCCTTTGCCGGGCAATCAGGTTTCAGTCCTCGTCGCCGAGCTCAGGATCCCAGCCCAGCGTGCGGGCTTTTTTGATGGCTGCATCGTAAATTCGGTGATGCCGCTCGGCCAGTTCGGCCGGGAGTCGGCTGGGCAGATTCCCATACGGCTCCCAGGCTTTGGAAACAGCATCGAGCAGGGCCTGGAAATCTGCCGCACTGCGCCCAATGAAGGTGTCGTTTTCCGGCAGAATTTCAAACAGCCAGGCATCCCGGATGGTGCGGCCGATCATGGTCATGCCGCCATTTTCTTCATTGTCCAGACCGATATAGGTTTGCATGCGTAAGCTCTGTATAAAAGTTGATGGGGGATGATCGCAGGTTTTCGCGCCTAGCGCGTCAAGCCGGCATACAGCAGCGGCAGTTTTTCTGGCAGGCGCTCCACCTTGTCGACCACCATGTAGTTTTGCGCGCCAAAAATACGCGACACATATTGGTCAGCGCGCGGGTCCAGACTCATGCAATAGGTGCTGATGCCGTTGCGCCCGGCCTCTTCCACCGCTTTTTTGGTGTCGTGGCGCAGGTACTGCGGGTCGCGCACATCCACGTCGGCCGGTTCGCCGTCGGTGATGACCAGCAACAGCTTCTTGGCTGAGCGTTGCGCCTTCAAGGCAGCCGCAGCATGGCGAATGGCGGCACCCATGCGCGTGGAGAGCTGCCCGGTCATGCCCGCCAGGCGGGCCTTCACCACATCGTCGTAGGGCTGGTTGAAGTCCTTGAAGCGCCAGTAGTTCACATCGTGCCGACCATCCGAGCAGAAGCCATGAATGGCAAACGGGTCACCCACCTTGCCAACGGCATCGGCCAGCAGCACACAGGCTTGGCGGGTGAGCTCAAGCACGGTGTGATCCTGCCCGGCCACACGGTCGTTGGTGGAGTGCGACAGATCCAGCAGCACCATGACCGAAATGTCGCGGGTCTTGCGCACGCTGCGCATCATGATGCGCGGATCAGGTTGCTGGCCCATGCGCATCTCGATCAGCGAGGCCAGCGCGGCGTTGATATCAATGTCGTCGCCGTCCTCGAGTTTGCGGATGCGCTGCACGCCTTGCGGCTGCATGGCATCGAGCAAAAATTTCATGCGCGAAACGACACGCTTGTGCTCAGCGGCAATGGCGTCAATCAGCGCCAGATCACCCAGCTTGGCGCGCCGCTCCTGCACCGTGGCCCATGCCGGACGCTCCAACTGGATCAAATAGTCCCACTCGGCATAGTGGCTGGGCGGCACCAGGGGCTCCTTGCCTTCGGATTCGTTGTAGGACACACCCATGTCCTCGTAGGGAAAGAGCTCGGTGGCCAGCACCCAGATTTCCTGTGCATCGTCACCGGCGGTTTCCACCTCGGTTTCGTTGGCCATCTCCATCAGATTGACATACTTTCGCACCTGCTGTGGCTCGTGGTAGCCGGCGGCCATGGACTGGTCAAAGTCGAATGTCTCGAAGGCCCAGAAGTAGCGGTTGTCGTCGCGGTAGGGCGCGCGCTGCACGTCGGTGCGCGGGTGGTAGGTCAGCCCCACGGCCTTGAAGCTGTGTGCCAGTGCCACGCCGATGTCCATGGATACGGTGTTGTCATGGGGCTGCGCCAACACGCCGGGCAAAGCCTGCTCAAACAGGGTTCGCCCCTGGTCGATCCACGGGTGTGGGTCCTGGTAGTCGGGCGCCAGCAGTGCGCGGGCCAGCCGGTTGAGGTAATCCCCTGCCGAGGCGGCTTGCGCGGGTGTCACCGTGTGCAGGCTGCACCAGAGCTGGCGCAAGCCTGGAAATTTGGCGCAGGCCAGTGCTTCAACCCGGGCATCTTCTATGACCCCCATCAGCGCCATCTGCCAGGGGCTGAGCGCCTGTGCCGAAATGCGCTGGCGGGTGTAGACCAGGTGTGCAGCCGCGTGGGCAGCGCTGGCCCGGTACAACTCGGTGGCGCTGACCTGGCCCTGCTGGCCCTCCACCGCGTCAAAGGCATCGGGCAGGTGGATCAGGTAATCTTCGATGAAAGGCATGTAGCCCTCGCGCGACTCAAAGTCCCCCGAGGTCGGGCGCATGAAAAAGTCACGCCCCCACAACGCGCGCAGGTACATGTTGATGCGCCGCTGCACATCAACCAGCAAAGTGCCCTTGCGCTCCTTTTGCAGCATGGCCAGCGACTCTTTGGAATTGAGGCCAAAGTACTTGACCTGCTCTTCGTAGTGGGTCCGGTGGGCGTGCGCGCCCCAGTTGGCCCAGCGGCGCAAGCCACCCAGGGTGAGCTGGCCCAGCAGCACATCAATTTTGTCAAGCATGGGGCGCAGGCCGCGCGGTGCCTGGTTGACCAGGGCGGCGATCACTTGCAGGTATTGCAAAAACAGGCCGCCGTCCGCCAGCCGTTTGGCGGCCGTGGGCGCGGTGGCCAACACCAGCTCAATCACCGAGCCCGAGGTTTTGGAGGCCAGCATCAGCGCCTCGGTGACCAGGTCGGCCACCACGTCCTCGCCGACCTCCCTGGCAACTTGCGGCGCTGAATCAATCCAGGCGTTGACCAGGCTCGCGCCCTTGCCCAGCCCGCGCAGCGCCGCAGCGCCCTTGACATAGTTGTCCAGCCCCCGGGCCGAGAACACGCGGGTCGCATCCGCCCAGGCATGCACCAGCAGCTCGCGCGACTCGGGCTCGA
>NZ_JAABQC010000166.1 GCF_011391645.1 Rhodoferax sp.
ACGGTACGCGAATACCCCAAAATTGACGAGCCCGTGGTGTCTGTCACCACCACCTTTGCCGGCGCCTCCAGCGAGGTCATGGAAGCCCAGGTGAGCAAGGTGCTGGAGGACTCGCTTTCGGGAATTGAAGGTGTGGACGTGATCACCTCTGCCAGCCGCCAGGAGCGCAGCCAGATCAGTGTGCGCTTTGCCCTCACGCGCGATGCAGATGCCGCCGCTGCCGATGTGCGCGACAAGGTCACCCGGGTGCGCCAGCGCCTGCCGCAGGGCATTGACGAGCCGGTGATCGCCAAGGTTGAAGCCGAGTCGTTTCCGGTGATTTTTCTGGCCCTGAGCTCCGACACCCACAACCCCCTGCAACTGTCCGAGATGGCCAACACGCTGGTCAAGCCGGTGTTGCAAACCGCACCGGGTGCGGCTGAAGTCAATATTTATGGCGAGCGCAAGTTTTCCATGCGCATCTGGGTTGACCCCGACAAACTCGCGGCCTACAAACTCAGCGTGCAAGACCTCGAAGACGCGCTGCGCCGCGCCAACCTCGAGGTGCCGGCCGGGCGTATTGAGAGCGGGCAACGCGAGTTTGACGTCACCGCCGCCACCGACCTGCAGCGCCCCCAGGATTTCACCCAGGTGGTGATTCGCAGCGTCAACGGCCAGGCGATTCGCATCGGCGATGTGGCCCGCGTGCAGGAAGCGCCAGTCGATGAGCGGTCCTTTGTGCGCCTAAACGGCCGCGATGCGGTGGGCGTGGGCGTGGTCAGGCAAAGCACTGCCAACCCGCTGGACCTGTCCAAAGGCGTACGCGACTTACTTGAGAAGTTGCGCCGTGATTTGCCGCCGGGTGTGCAGATTGAAGTGGCCAACGACAACTCGGTGTTCATTGACCAGTCGATCAAGGCCGTGTTCACCACCATCGTTGAAGCCACGGTGCTGGTGGCGCTGGTGATTTTTGTGTTTTTGCGCACCCTGCGCGCCTCGCTGATTCCGCTCATCACCATCCCGGTGTCGCTGGTCGGCACCTTTGCCATGATGGCGCTGGCGGGCTTCAGCATCAACACCCTGACGCTGCTGGCGCTGGTGCTGGCGATTGGCCTGGTGGTGGACGATGCCATCGTGATGCTGGAAAACATTTACCGTCACATTGAAGAGGGCCTGCCGCCATTTCAGGCCGCCATCAAGGGCGCGCGCGAGGTCGGTTTTGCCATTGTGGCCATGACCCTGACGCTGGTGGCGGTGTATGCGCCGCTGGCGTTTTCACCGGGGCGCACCGGGCGCCTTTTCACCGAATTTGCGCTGGCACTCGCCGGAGCCGTGGTGATTTCGGGCCTTGTGGCGCTCACCTTGTCGCCGATGATGTCGTCGCTGTTGCTCAGGCACAACCCCAAGCCAAGCTGGTTTGATTCGCACATGGATGGGCTGCTGAATCGGGTCACCAGCACCTACAGCAGCCTGCTTGCCTGGTCGCTCGGCAGACGTTACCTGGTGCTGGCAGTGATGCTGGCCAGCGGCGCCGTGTCGTGGTGGGTGCTGGGCGACATCAAGCGTGAACTGGCCCCGCTGGAAGACCGTGGCGTGGTGCTGGCCCGGGTCAATGCGCCCGATGGCGCCACACTGGCCTACACCGACCGTTATGTGAAGAGTGTGGAGCGCATTGCCGAAGACTATCCCGAGTTTGACCGCATCTTTGCCACCGTGGGCAACCCCACCGTGTCGCAGGCCAACGTGTTTTTCAGGGCCAAGCCGTGGGATGAGCGCGAGCGAACCACCCTTGAAATGGCGCTCACCATGTCGCCGCGTTTCGCGGCTGTGCCGGGGGTCAGCGCAGCACCTATCACGCCGCCATCGCTGGGGCAGGGCTTTCGCAGCCAGCCGATTGAATTTGTCATCATCACCTCTGACAGTTACCAGGAGCTGGCCAAAACCGTGCGCGCGTTTCAGGATGAGCTGGCCAAAAACCCGGGATTTGTGCAGGTGGACACCGATTTGCGGCTCAACAAACCCGAAATCAGACTGGAGGTGGACCGGGAGCGGGCCGCTGACATGGGTGTCAATGTCGATGTGATCGCGCGCGCCATCGAGACCATGCTGGGCGGCCGCAAAGTCACGCGCTACAAACGCGGTGGCGAACAATACGACGTGATCGTGCAGACCACCGCGAGTGGCCGCGACACGCCGGATGACATCGAGAAGATTTTTGTGCGAGGCAAAGGCGCCGAGTTGATTCCGTTGTCCGCACTGGTGACCACCCGCGAGGTGGTGGTGCCGCGTGAGCTGATCCACTTCGGCCAGCGCCGCTCGGCCACCATTACGTCCAATCTGTCGTCCACCTATTCGGTGGGCGAGGCCCTGCAGTTTATGGACGCCACCGCGCAAAAAGTTCTCCCGTCCGGTTATGCCACCGACCTTAATGGCATCAGCCGCGAGTTCAGAAAATCGTCTGAGTCGCTGACGCTGGTGTTTGGGCTGGCGCTGTTGTTCATCTTTCTGGTGCTGGCGGCCCAGTTCGAGAGTTTTGTCGATCCGCTCGTGATTCTGTTCAGCGTGCCGCTGTCGATGGCCGGTGCCTTGCTGGCGCTCAAATGGTCGGGCGGCACGCTCAATGTGTTCAG
>NZ_JAABQC010000167.1 GCF_011391645.1 Rhodoferax sp.
ACAGCAGCGTGTAGTCTTCCTGTTTGCGCTGCATGGACAGTTCCTCGCGCGGCGGCTCTTCCTTGAACAGCAGCTCGGTGCTGATGGCCCCGGTAATTTCATTCATCTCATCAATCTGCATGCCAGTTGCATAAGCGGCGCCCACCAGCGCGCCCATGCTGGTGCCGGCAATGCAGTCGATCGGCACGCGGTACCGTTCGAGCACCTTGAGCACGCCAATGTGGGCCGCGCCGCGGGCGCCACCGCCCGACAGGGCCAGGCAGATTTTTGGCCGCTTGGCAGGGTCGGCTGCCGGGCTTGATGCAGGGGTTGTTGCCGACCAGGCGATGCCGGGAAGCAGTGCAGCGCAGAGCAGGGCTGCGCAAGCGCCGGGAAACTTGTTGAAAGACCGAAGGCTTGTTTTCATTCTTTTGTTGGCTCCACTTGTCGGATGCGCTGCGAAAAGTCAGCGCTGATGCCTGCCGCCTGGGCCCGGGCATTGATGTGGGCACGCTGCTGCAGCGTGGCAAAAGGCAGACCGGCGTCTTCCAGACGCCCCTGCTCATGCAGCAGTTTGGGCACATGGCCGCTGGCGAAAACCTTCCAGTTCAAACGCAGGTGCTCCGGGTTCACCAGCGAGTTGAACCAGATGTTGGTGGTGCAGTTGGTGGTCAGGGTGTTGTAGAACTTGGGTTGGTCCTTGAGCGCATTGATCTGGCTCAGGTACGACAGAAAAAACCTTTGCAGCGCCTGGGGTGACCCCTTCACCTTGTAAACGTAAACGTCTTCGGGCGGGTCGCGGCGGAAATTGGTGCGCAGCCCGATCACGTCGCGCTCGTCGGCAACCACGTAGTAAATCTCGTACTGCCGGAAGAAGCCCTTGATGGTGTCATAGGCCTCACCCTTCTCGGTGCGCGTTTCGATCGACATGGCCAAATGTTCGCCGCTGGCAAACCCGAAGCTGACAAACACATGGGCAATGTCGGGGCCCATCCAGTAGGAGGCCACGATGTCGGCCCCTTCGAGCTGGCGCAGGTCGTAGGTTTTGTCGTACCAGGCGGGTGTGTAGTCGGTTTCGCTGCGGTAGCTGAAATTGCGGATGTTGTGAACGGTGACGGCGTTGCCGTCAATGGCGGCCCAGGCCAATTTGGCCACATTGGGCTGCCAGTCGCGCTCATTCGACGGTGCCAGGCTTTGCCACCAAGCCAGCAGTGCCGCGAACAGCACCAGGTAAGCGGCCAGCGCCTGCCAGCGTCGGCGGCTGAATATCCATGCCAGCAGGGCAGCCAGTGCGGCCACCGAAAAACCTGTGGCCAGCGCAACGCGCCAAGCGTCATTGTTTGGTCCGGAAATGTACAGGGCCAGCACGCCCCAGCCGCCTGTGGCGGCCATCAGCAGGCCCAGCAAGATCTGGCTGGCGGTGGCGGCAATTCGAGTCATCGGATACGCGGCCGGTGCTGATTCAATGCTGCCAGGCCAGTGTGTCTGCGCACCGGCCTGGCCTGTTGGCTACGTTGCCTTGGCGATGTTTACCAGCGGAACGTGGCGCCGAACATGGGGCCGTTAAAGGTCATGCTCTCGACGGCCTTGCCAGACTCGAAGTTGTAGTCCAGATAGCGCCACATGGCGTTCAACTCACCCCAGCTGTACACATAACCAATACCGGCAGCGGCCTGCCAGGTCAGGTCGGATTGACCGGTGCCCACGTCCAGGTAGTAGGGCACGTACCACTGCCGGTTTTGTCCGAAAGCATAGCGGCCCTTGACGCCGATGATGCCGTCCCAAACATCACCATTGACTTCCAGCGTGCCAGACTTGCCTATTAGCGGATCTGATCCGGTTCCACTGATGGCATAGTCAAGGGTTTGCTTGAGGTCAAAGTAGCGCGCACCGGCGAGCAAGTCAATGGTGTGGGCCGGGTTGTTGGTGGCTAGGCGGTACTCGCCTGCCACTGTCCAGATCAAGCCTTTAAGATCAAAATCCAGATTCGCAGAGACACCGGCTGGAAGGCTCGTGTTGCCGAGCGTGAAGTCGCGGGTGCCGGACTTGGAATTGCCAAGATCAAGATAGAGGACATCGTTGAAAACGCCCCAACGCCCGTTGTGCACGTC
>NZ_JAABQC010000018.1 GCF_011391645.1 Rhodoferax sp.
CACAGGGCGCTGGTGGGCAGCTTGATGACCGGCGTGCCGGCGTGCTGCAGCGCGGCTGGCAACACCGACACCGTGCTGCCCAGCGGCAGGTTGGCATCGGACTGCAGCGCCACCTTGACCGCGAAGGTGCGGGTGACGGGGTCGGCGCTGGCGGACACTTCGCGCACCACGCCGGTGAGCGAGGTGGCGCTGGACCAGACCCGCACCTGGGCCGGTGTGCCCGGCCGGATGGCAGCCACCTTGTCTTCAGGCACCGAAAACACCACGTCGCGCGCGCCGTCCTGGGCCAGGTGCAGCACCGGCGCGCCGGCCGCCACCACCTGGCCGCGCTCGGCCAGCACGGCGGTGACCACGCCGGGCGCATCGGCGTGCAGGGTGGCGTAGCCGGCCTGGTTGCCCTGGCTTGAGAGTTGCGCCTGCGCCTGGTCGAGCTGCGCCTGCGCCGACTGCAAGACGGCAGCGCGCCGCTCCAGTTCTGCGGCGCCAATGAAGTTCTGGTTGTTGAGCTCGGTGTAGCGCTTGAGGTCGGCCGCCGCCAGATCGCGGTTGGTGCGCGCGGCGGCCAGCTGGGCCCGCGCGGCATCGGTGGCGAGCTTGAGATCTTGCGGGTCGAGCTGGGCCAGCAATTGCCCGGCGCTGACGTGCTGGCCGAGCTCTGCGGGGCGGCTCAGCAGCTTGCCACCGACCCTGAAACCCAAGCGCGATTCGACCCGGGCGCGCACCTCGCCGGCGTATTCGAGCGTGCCGCTGCTGCCTTGCAGGGCGACCGTGATCACCTTCACAGAACGGATCGGCTCGGGCGGTGGCGCGGGCTTGGAACAGGCGGCCAGGAGTGCCGAAAAAACAAGGGCAGACCCCAGTTTAAGGGCTGGAAAATAACGCATTTTTATTCTTTCCCAGTGAAAAAGGGGACCGCCCGGCGCTTGCCTCAGGGGGAGTGCTTCGGCATTTTAATAACCAAATGGTTATTAAAATCAGCCAGCACAATCCTACAATGTTCGCCTATGTCAGACCTGACCCCCATTGACCAAATTGCTGAACGGGTTGAGCGCTTGTTGTTGCGCCACGAAGAACTCAAACGCACCAATGCCCTGCTTTACAAGGAAATTGAGACGCTGACGCAAGAACGCGACTCTCTTAAATCCCGCCTGAGCGCGGCGCGCGCGCGCGTTGAAGCGCTGCTGGCGCGCTTGCCCGACAGTGGCAACCCCAATGCCGCCCCCTTGAACCCCTCGCGAGGTAACCCATGAAGCAGATCGAGGTTCAGATCATGGGGCAAAGTTATTTGCTGGGCTGCCCCGAGGGCGGCGAGGCCCGGCTGCTGAATGTGGTGGCCCGCGTGGACGAGGCCATGTGCAAGATCCGCGAAGCCGGCAAGGTTCGCACGCGCGACCGGATTGCCGTGCTGGCGGCGCTCAACATGGCGTTTGACACGCCCGAGCAGCCTGGCTCCCCGGCGCCGGAAGCGCGGGTGGTGGCAATGCCGCAGCCCGAAGAAGCCATCAAGGCCAGGCAATTGCTCAATCGCCTGGACGCCGCGCTGGGCAGCGAAGGCCAGCTGATTTAACGCCAGCCGGCTCTCAGTCCTTGAACTCGGGCTGGCGCTTGCCCATGTTGGCCATCATGGATTCCTGCAGGTCGTTGGAAAGCAGCATGGCGGCGTTCCAGGTGGCCACGTAGTTCAGGCCGTCGGCCACCGAGTGGTCGCGGGCATAGGTGATCATTTCTTTAACACCGCGGATGTTCAAGGGCGACTTGGCGGCAATGGTGGCGGCGACCTCGCGCACCCCTTTTTGCAGCGCCTCGCGCGACTCGAACACGCGGTTGACCAGGCGCATCTGCAGGGCTTCATCGGCGCCAAACTTGCGCGCGGTGTAGGCCAGCTCGCGTGCCATGCCCTCGCCTATCAGCTTGGGCAAACGCTGCAGGGTGCCGACGTCGGCGGTCATGCCGATGTCGATTTCCTTGATGCTGAAGGTGGCATCGCTTGAGCAGTAGCGCATGTCGGCGCAGCAGATCAGGTCGATGCCGCCGCCAATGCAGGCGCCGTGAATGGCGGCCAGCACCGGTTTGCGGCAACGCTCGAGGGATGTGAGCGTGTCCTGCAGATCGAGGATGACCTGGCGCAGGTTTTCGCGGGTGCGGGCCTCGCAGTCGTTCTGGATCTGGTCGCCCATGCCCATCATCATCTGCAGGTCGATGCCGCTGGTAAACAGCTTGCCCTCGCCTTCCAGAATGGCCACGCGCGCCTCGGGGGTGGCGTCAACCCACTTGAAGGCTTGGCGAATCTCGTGCCACATGGCCAGGTTCATGGCATTGGCCTTGTCGGGGCGGTTCAGGCGGATGGTGGCAACGTGGTCTTGCAGGCTGACGCTCAGGGTCTCATACGGCGAGGCGCTGCTTTTTGCCGGTTTGTCGGCGGCGCTGGTGGCGGGTGTGGCGGAGGCAGTAGCGGTTGACACTGCTGAGGCTTTGGGCGCGTCAGCCAGTGCCACCGCCAACTCCAGGCCCTGCTTGATGGCGCGCTTGGCGTCGAGCTCTTCGGCCTTGTCGGCACCGCCGATCAGGTGTACGCCGACACCCGCAGCCAGCAGATCGGCCTGCAGTTCGCGCTGCGGCTCCTGCCCGGCGCAAATGACCACGTTGTCCACCGGCAGGGTCATGTCGCGGTCTCCCACGGTGATGTGCAGGCCGGCGTCGTCGATTTTGCGGTAAGTGACGCCGGCGAACATGTCCACATGGCGGTTTTTGAGCGAGGTGCGATGGATCCAGCCGGTGGTCTTGCCCAGGCCGTCGCCCACCTTGCTGACCTTGCGCTGCAGCAGATAGACCTTGCGCGGGCTGGCCTCAATATGGGCCGGCGCCAGGCCACCGCGGCTGCTGTAACTGGCATCCACGCCCCATTCGGCAAAAAACTTGGCCGCGTCCAGGCTCGGGCTGGTGCCCTCGTGCAGCAAAAACTCGGCGGTGTCAAAACCAATGCCGCCGGCGCCGATCAGCGCCACCGTTTTGCCGACCGGCTTTTTGTCGCGCAGCACGTCGAGGTAGCCCAATACCTTGGGGTGATTGATGCCGTCAATGGGCGGTGTGCGCGGGATCACGCCGGTGGCCAGCACCACCTGTTTGAAACCCCCGGCCAGCAGGGTCTGGGCGCTGACGCGGGTGTTGAGTTGCAGCGTGACGCCGGTGAGCGCGATCTGATTGCCGAAGTAGCGCAGCGTCTCATAAAACTCTTCCTTGCCCGGCACCTGCTTGGCGATGTTGAACTGGCCGCCAATCTCGCTGGCGGCGTCGAACAGCGTCACATCAAAGCCGCACTGCGCGGCGGCGGTGGCAAAGCTCAGACCGGCCGGGCCGGCGCCGACCACGGCAATGCGCTCGCGCGCTTTGGCCGGGGTGATGTTGATGAGCGTTTCGTGGCAGGCGCGCGGATTCACCAGGCAACTGGTGATCTTGCCGCCGAAGGTGTGGTCCAGGCAGGCCTGGTTGCAGCCGATGCAGGTGTTGATTTCGTCGGCCTTGCCGGCCGCGGCCTTTTGCATGAAGAGCGCATCAGCCAGGAACGGGCGCGCCATCGACACCATGTCGCAAAAGCCGTCAGCCAGCAATTGCTCGGCCACTTCGGGCGTGTTGATGCGGTTGGTGGCCACCAGCGGAATGCCCACTTTGCCCTTGAGCTGCTGCGTGACCCAGGCCCAGGCCGCGCGCGGCACCTTGGTGGCGATGGTGGGAATACGCGCCTCGTGCCAGCCGATGCCGGTGTTGATGATGCTGGCCCCTGCCGCCTCAATGGCTTGCGCGAGTTCAATGACCTCGTCGCGCGTGGAGCCGCCCTCGACCAGGTCGAGCATCGACAGGCGGTAGATGATGATGAAATTTTTACCCACCTTTTCACGCGTGCGGCGCACGATTTCCACCGGAAACCTGATGCGGTTGGCGTAGCTGCCGCCCCATTCGTCGTCGCGATGGTTGGTGCGCGCGGCAATAAATTCGTTGAGCAGGTAGCCCTCGCTGCCCATGATCTCGACACCGTCGTAGCCCGCACCCTGTGCCAGCGCGGCGCAGCGCACGAAGTCGTCAATGGTCTGGTAGACCTCTTCGGTGCTGAGCGCCCTGGGTTTCATCGGGTTGATGGGGGCCTGCAGCGCGCTGGGCGCGACCAGATTTTCGTGGTACGCATAGCGGCCAAAGTGCAAAATCTGCATGGCGATCTTGCCGCCGGCCTGGTGCACGGCGTCGGTCACCTGCACATGCTTGGCGGCTTCCTCGGGCGTGGTCAGGCGCGCGCCACCGGGCATGGGGCGGCCGCGGTCATTGGGGGCAATGCCGCCGGTGACGATCAGGCCCACGCCACCGCGCGCGCGCTCGGCGTAAAACGCGGCCATGCGGGCAAAGCCGTCCTTGACTTCTTCGAGCCCGACGTGCATCGAGCCCATGATGACGCGGTTGGGCAGCGTGGTGAAACCGAGGTCCAGCGGGGACAACAAGTGCGGATAGGTGGTCATATAAAAAATCCTAAAGACGATGGCTTGAAACCGGGTGGGTGCTCACTATGCAACCCGTTGCACAGTTTAGGAGAACTCAAAAAATTATGCAACTGGTTGCATAGAGTGTTTTCCCCAATTAGACTCGTTGCCATGGCCTTGTCACACGCGCTCCTGACCTCCCTGCTGGAAAAATCATCCTCCGGCTACGACCTGGCGCGCCGGTTTGACAAGTCGATCGGCTTTTTCTGGCACGCCACGCACCAGCAGATTTACCGCGAGCTTGGCCGCATGGAGGCGGCGGGCTGGATTGAGTCGAGCAGCGCGCCCGACGCCGGCAAAACCCGCAAGCGCATCTACCGGGTGCTGCCCGCCGGGCAGGCAGAACTGCTGCGCTGGGCCGCCGAGCCCTCGAACGATATGGATTTGCGCGACGAATTCATGGTGCGACTGCGCGCCGATGCAGCGCTGGGCTCGCTGGGGCTGGCCCCCGAACTGGAGCGCAGCATTGCGCAGCATGAAGAGAAACTGGCGCTTTACCGCGAGATTGAGCAACGCGATTTTGCCGAGCCCGACAAGCTTTCACGCGCTGCGCGGATTCACCACATGATTCTGAAAAAGGGAATTTTGTACGAGGAGAATTCGATTGCGTGGGCGCGGGAGATGCTGGGGGTGCTGTAGGAGTCGCGCCCTCGCGACGAAGGCTGTTTTGAATTCATTCGCGGCGGGGGCGCCGCTCCTACAGGCGGCTGACCAGCACCACGGTCAGGACCAGCAGCCAGGCGGCCAGCCAAAGTGTGCGCACCCGGTTGGCTTCGACCCGCTTGATGAGTTGCGTGTTCTGGTTGGCCAGCGACTGGATCAACTCGCTGGATGCCAGCATTTGCTGGTGCAGGTCGGCCACCGCCACCTCCAGGCTGGCAACCCGGACCTGCAGGTCTGCCACGGCAGAGGGCCCTGACCCGAGCACGACGTCAGCGGCGGGCCTGACAGGCACCACCACCGCAGGTTTTTTACCAACGCTTTGCCACAGTTTTTTTGCCCCGCTCGCCACCTTGGGGGCGTTTTCAATCACGTCGCCCCAAGGCACCAATTTCAACACTGTCAGCCAGCCGATCGCCATTGTTTCACTCCTTGGTAGAAGGCTTTAGCCTAACTTAAACCACAATCCCCGATAATCCGAGGGTTGGCCATGGTGCTCGAAATAGTTCGACCAAGCGCGCCATGGCTCTGCACTTTTAACCAAATTCCATCTCCCACCACTTCATGACACAGTCACATTTGCCAGGCATTTCCCCCATTGAAGACATCGTAGCCGACCTGCGCGATGGTCGCATGGTCATTCTGGTTGACGAAGAAGACCGCGAAAACGAGGGTGACCTGATCATGGCGGCAGAGCATGTGACGGCCGAGGCTGTCAACTTCATGGCCCGTTTTGGCCGCGGCCTGATCTGCCTGACACTCACCCGCGAGCGCTGCGAACTGCTGCAGTTGCCGCCCATGACGGTGCGCAACGGCGACAAAAAAGGCACCGCTTTTACCGTCTCGATTGAAGCTGCCGAGGGCGTCACCACCGGCATTTCAGCCGCCGACCGGGCGCAGACCATTCAGGTCGCGGTGGCCCGCAACGCCAAACCCGATGATCTGGTGCAACCCGGCCATATCTTCCCGCTCCAGGCAGTCGAAGGCGGGGTGCTGATGCGCGCCGGCCACACCGAGGCCGGGTGCGACCTGGCGGCCATGGCCGGCTGCACACCGGCGGCCATGATCTGCGAGATCATGAAAGACGACGGCACCATGGCGCGGCTGCCTGATTTGCAGGTTTTTGCGGCTGAGCATGGCCTCAAGATTGGCACCATCGCCGACTTGATTCACCACCGCAGCCGCACCGAATCACTGGTGGAGCACATTGGCGCGCGGCCATTCCACACCGCCTTTGGCGAATTCACGGCCCATGCCTACAAGGACAAAACGGCGCACGGCGTGCATCTGGCACTGGTCAAGGGTCAATGGGATGCGGATGAAGCCGTGCTGGCCCGCGTGCATGAGCCGCTGTCGGTGCTTGACGCGCTGGAGGTGGGCCGCACCATGCACTCCTGGAGTCTGGATGCCAGCCTGAAAAAGGTGGCCGACGAAGGCAAGGGTGTGGTGGTGTTTTTGAACTGCGGTGAGAGCGGCGAGCAGTTGCTGTCGCAGTTTGATGGCACAGCCAGGGCCAGCCACGGCCCGGCGCGCGGCCAGATGGACCTGCGCACCTACGGCGTCGGCGCCCAGATTTTGCGTGAATGCGGCGTGCACAAGATGAAGCTGCTGGGCAACCCGCGGCGCATGCCCAGCATGACCGGTTACGGTCTTGAGATTGTGGGTTATGTGAAGCCCTGACCGTCATCACCCGAATCACCCGACCCACCCATCAGGAAAACACCATGCTGATTGCAGACCAAGGCACGCTGGATGCCACCGACCGCCGCCTGAACGGCAAGAACCTCACCATAGGCATCGTGCAGGCGCGTTTTAACGCCGGCGTGACCAACGCGCTGGCCGACGCCTGCAAGGCCGAACTGCTGGCTTTGGGCGTGGATGAGAAAAACATCACCCTGGTGCAAGTGCCGGGCGCGCTGGAAATTCCGGTGGCGCTGCAGGCGCTGGCCGAGCAGCTCAAGTACCACGCGCTGGTGGCACTTGGGTGCATCATTCGCGGTGAAACCTACCACTTTGAGCTGGTGGCCAACGAGTCCGGGGCCAGTGTCAGCCGGATTGCGCTGGACTACCAGATCCCGATCGCCAACGCCATTCTGACCACCGAAAACATGGACCAGGCGGTGGCCCGGCAAACCGACAAGGGCTGCGATGCGGCCCGTGTGGCCGTTGAGATGGCCAACTTACTGGAAGAAATTGAATGAGCGAATCTAGCCACCCAAGCCCCTCCACCCGGCCACCGCGCCAGTCGCGCAAGGGCCTGACCAACACCGGCGTGCGCAAGGCCGCCAGCAAGTCCGACCGCTCCCGCGCGCGCGAATTTGCGGTGCAGGCGCTGTACCAGGTGCTGGTGGGCAAGAACGATGTGGCGGCTGTGGACGCCTTTACCCGCGATCTGGCGGGGTTCAACAAGGCCGACAGCGTGCATTTTGATGCCCTGCTGCGCGGCTGTGCCGAGCAGGCCGAGGCGCTGGACGCGCTGATCCTGCCGCTGCTGGACCGCAAGCTCAGTGAAATCTCGCCGGTGGAGCACGCGGTGATGTGGATTGGCGCCTACGAGCTGCAGCACTGCCTGGACGTGCCCTGGCGCGTGGCGCTCAACGAATGTGTGGAACTGGCCAAGGAGTTTGGCGGCACCGACGGCCACAAGTATGTGAACGGCGTGCTCAACGGCCTGGCCCGGCAACTGCGCCAGGCCGAGGTGGCCGCCGACCCGGGTGCCGCGCGTTAGGAAACTGATGCAAATCACCCAACGCGCGCAGCGCATTGAGCCTTTTTATGTGATGGAGGTGGGCAAGGCTGCCCGATTGGTGGCGACGCAGGTGGCACAGTCTGACGCGCCGATGATTTTTTTGAACATTGGCGAGCCCGACTTCACCGCGCCACCGCTGGTGCAGGAGGCGGCCGCCCGCGCCATCCACGACGGCCTGACCCAATACACCCCGGCCATTGGCCTGCCGGAGTTGCGCGAACGCATCAGCGCCTGGTACCGCAGCCATTTTGGCGTCAGCGTGCCCGCCAGCCGGATTGTGGTGACTGCCGGTGCCTCGGCCGCCCTGCAACTGGCTTGCCTGGCCCTGATCGAAGCTGGCGACGAGGTGCTGATGTCCGACCCGAGCTACCCCTGCAACCGGCATTTTGTGTCGGTGGCAGATGGCACGGCGGTGCTGGTCCCGACCACCGCCGAAGAGCGCTTTCAGCTCAGCGCCGACAAGGTGCTCGGGGCATGGAACCCCCGCACCCGTGGCGTGCTGCTGGCCTCGCCCTCCAACCCGACCGGCACCTCGATTGCGCCCGCTGAACTGCGCCGCATCCATGAGCTCGTGCAGGGCCGGGGCGGCATCACCCTGATCGACGAGATCTATCTGGGGCTGAGCCATGACGAAGCCTATGGTCACACCGCGCTGGCGCTGGACGACCAGATCATCAGCATCAACAGTTTCAGCAAATACTTCAACATGACCGGCTGGCGGCTGGGCTGGATGGTGGTGCCTGAAGCGCTGGTGCCGGTGATCGAGCGGCTGGCCCAAAACCTTTTCATCTGCCCCAGCACCATTGCCCAGTACGCGGCGCTGGCCTGTTTTGAGAGCGAGAGCCTGGCCGAGTACGAGCGCCGCCGCGCCGAGTTCAAGGCCCGGCGCGACTACTTCATCCCGGCGCTCAATGAACTCGGTCTGAGTGTGCCGGTGATGCCCGACGGAGCGTTTTATGCCTGGGCCGATTGCTCGGCGGCTTGCGCCAGGCTGGGCGTGCAAGGCAGTTGGGACCTGGCTTTTGAGTTGATGCACCGGGCCCATGTGGCGGTCACCCCGGGGCGCGACTTTGGCCAGTTTGACACCGGGCATTTCATCCGTTTTTCAACAGCCAGTTCGATGCCGCAACTGCGCAGCGCGATCGACCGCCTCAGGGTGTTGCTGGCATGAGCGGGCGGCATTCTGGCAGCGAAACCTTTGGCTGGCCGGTGCGTGTGTACTGGGAAGACACCGATGCCGGCGGCATTGTGTTCTATGCCAACTACCTGAAATTTTTCGAGCGCTCGCGCACCGAATGGCTGCGGGCCAGGGGCATCAACCAGCAGGCTCTGCGCGAGGCCACCGGTGGCATGTTTGTGGTGGGCGATGCGCGGCTGCGCTACCTGAGAAGCGCCAGGCTGGACGATGAACTATTGGTTACAACTTCGCTGCTGGAGGCCGGGCGCGCCTCCATGACAATCCACCAACAGGCTTTGCTGACCACGCCTGCCGGCCCCGTTTTGCTGTGCGAAGGCACCATCCGGGCCGGGTGGGTCAACGCGGGCAGCTTGAAACCTGCCAGAATTCCGCAAAACATCCTGGACTCCCTCACATGAATCAAGAACTTTCCATTTTCCAGCTCGTGCTGCAGGCCAGCATCGTGGTGCAACTGGTGATGTTGCTGCTGATCACGGTGTCGGTGGTCAGCTGGGCCGCCATCTTTCGCAAACTGTTCTCGCTGGGCAAGGTCAAGCAGCTGAACGACCGCTTTGAGCGCGATTTCTGGTCGGGCAGCAGCCTCAACGACCTGTTTGCCGCAGCCGCCCAGAACGCCCGCAGCGGCGGCCCGATGGAGCGTATTTTTGCCAGCGGCATGCGCGAGTTCCAGAAGTTGCGCGAGCGCCAGGTTACCGATGCGGGCATCCTGATGGACGCCGCCCGGCGCGCCATGCGGGCCAGCTTTCAGCGCGAAATGGACGTGATCGAAACCCATTTGTCGTTTCTGGCCTCGGTGGGCTCGGTGTCGCCCTACGTGGGCTTGTTTGGCACCGTGTGGGGCATCATGCACGCCTTTACCGGCCTGGCCGCCCTGACCCAGGTGACGCTGGCCAGTGTGGCGCCCGGCATTGCCGAAGCGCTGGTGGCCACCGCCATCGGCCTGTTTGCCGCCATTCCGGCGGTGGTGGCCTACAACCGCTTTGCGCGCGACATTGACCGCATTTCGATCCGGCTGGAGACCTTCATTGAAGAGTTTTCCAACATCCTGCAGCGCAATGCGGGCGCCCAGTCCGCCTCGGGGCACTGACCGTGGCCGCCGTCGTCAGCCGCGGCCGGGGCCGCCGCACCATCAACGAGATCAACATGGTGCCCTTCATCGACGTGATGCTGGTGCTGTTGATCATTTTCATGGTCACCGCGCCGCTGATTGCGCCCAGCATGATCAACCTGCCCAGCGTTGGCAAAGCGGCCGGCCAGCCCGACCAGGTGATCCAGATCGTGATTGGCAAGGACGAGTCGCTGCAGATCAAGATCAAGGACAAGACCACAGGCACCGGCCTCAAGGAAATCAGCGATCTTGTCAAACAAGCGCAAACCGCCGTGCCTGATACCGCCGTGGTCATCAGCGCTGACAAGGCAGTCAAATACGAGGCCGTGGTGCGCGTCATGGACACCTTGCAGCGCGCCGGCATTGCCCGTATCGGCCTGTCGGTGCAACTCGCGCCCTGACCGCGCTGCCATGCACGCCGCAACCGACCGCCTCGAATTTGCCCCGCCCGCCACCCCCGGCGTGGTGCGCGCCGTCATACTGGCGCTGCTGGCGCACGCGCTGCTGATCGCGGCCTTGACCTGGGGCGTGAACTGGCAGCGCGATGCCGCAATCATCACGGCCGAGGCCGAGCTGTGGGCCACTGTGCCGGTGGCGGCTGCGCCCCGGCTGCAGGAGCTGCCGCCCGAAGCATTGCCTGCCGAGGAGCCTCGGCCAGTGGTCAAAGCGGCGCCGGTGCCAGAGCCCGTGGTGGCGCCCGTGGTTGCGCCGCCCAAGGTGGACATTGCGCTCGAACAGGAAAAGCAGCGCCGCCTGCAAAAACAAAAACAACTGGAGCTTGAAAAGCAGCAGGACAAACTCAAGCAGGAAAAATTGAGGCAGGAACAGCTCAAGGCCGAAAGGCTGCAGCAGGAGAAGTTAAAGGAAGAAAAGATCAAGGCAGACAAGCTGAAACTTGCCCAGGCCGAGAACAACCGGCTGGCGCAAGAGAAGAAACAAGCCGAGCAACAGGCCCGGCAGCTCGAAGCCCAGCGCGCCGAGAATTTGAAACGCATGAGCGGCCTGGCCGGAGCCAGCGGCGGAGCCACATCAACTGGCACCGCGCTCAAATCGGCCGGGCCGTCGGCCAGCTACGCCGGGCGCATCATTGCCCGCGTCAAGCCCAACATCGTGTTCACCGAATCCATCAGCGGCAATCCGACCGCCGTGGTTGAGGTGCGCGCCGCACCGGACGGCACCATCGTTGCGCGCAAATTGATCCAGTCCAGCGGCGTCAAAGCCTGGGACGAAGCGGTTTTAAGAGCCATCGACAAGACCGAAGTGCTTCCGCGCGACACCGACGGCCGCGTGCCATCGCCGTTACCGTTCAGCTTCCGGCCCAAGGATTAGACCCTATTCGTAAATGATTTCGGCGGTGCCAGGCGCTGCCTGCGCCCACCAGCTGGCCAGCGCGGCATTGCTGGGGTAAAACAGGGCCTGCTCGCCTAACTGCAATTCGGTCTGGGCCGCGCCCTGCGGGCTCTGACAGGTCAGGGCCAGCCGCACGCTTAGGCCGCGCCACAGATCGCCCTGTTCGGTCACCTCTTTTTGCGCCGGAAAATCTCGCAGAAGCCGGGTCATGTCCAGCTTCAGACCCAGCGGACCGGTGCCGGCCCGCACCCGCAGGTACTTGCCAAAACGGCAACGCGCCTGCTCCAGGCCCCAGACCTGCTGCACCGTGAGTTGCATGCCACCCGAGAACCGGTCGGGCTGCACTTTGCCCATGACGATCACCAGCTCATCGTCCTTGAACAGGTCTTTGTGGGCGTTGACCAGCGCCTCTTCGGCGCGCGCATCGATCACCCCCGAGGCGTCATCGAGCCTGAACAGCGCCACCTTGCCGCGCTGGCCGTTGACAACACGAAGGTCGTTGATGATGCCGGCCAGCAACTGCGGCTCGCGGGTGTCGATCAGGTCGGCAATCGGTCGCTTGGCAAAGCGGCGCACCTCGGCCACCACTTCGTCAAACAAATGCCCCGACAAATAGAAACCGAGGGCAGATTTTTCGTAGATCAGCCGCTCTTTCACGCCCCAGGGCGTGGCCTGCACCAGCTCGGGCTCTTGCGTGCTGGAGCCGTGGTCGTCGTCACCCCCCAGATCAAACAGGCTGCACTGGTTGGCATTGGCCAGGGCCGCGGCGCCAAATTCAAACGCCAGGTCCAGGCTTGCCAGCAGGCTGGCCCGGTTGAGGTTGAGGCCATCGAACCCGCCCGCCTTGATCAGCGCCTCGACCGTGCGCTTGTTGATGCGGCTGCGGTCCACCCGGGAGCAAAAATCAAACAGGCTCCTGAAGGGCCCGACCACATCGCCACTGGGGCCAACACCCCTGCCCTCACGCGCCGCCACGATGGCTTCAATCGCCTGCTGGCCGCTGCCCTTGACGGCGCTCAGGCCATAACGGATCGCCTTGTCTGAAATGGGCTCAAAGCGGCTGACGCCCCGGTTCACATCGGGCGCCTCAAACGTCAACCCCATCTTGATGGCGTCTTCCAGCAACACCTTGAGCTTGTCGGTGTCGTCCATTTCCACGGTCATGTTGGCGCAGAAAAACTCGGCCGTGTAATGCACCTTGAGCCAGGCCGTGTGGTAGGCCAGCAGCGAGTAGGCGGCGGCGTGCGACTTGTTGAAGCCGTAGCCGGCAAACTTCTCCATCAGGTCAAAAACCTCGTCGGCCTTGTCCTGGTTGATGTTGTTTTTGGCAGCCCCGTCACGGAAAATCTGGCGGTGCCGGGCCATCTCGTCGGCGTCTTTCTTGCCCATGGCGCGGCGCAGCATGTCGGCGCCGCCCAATGAGTAGCCGCCAAGGATCTGCGCGGTCTGCATCACCTGCTCCTGGTAAACCATGATGCCGTAGGTCTCGGACAGCATCTCGGCCACCAGCGGGTGCGGGTACTCAACCACCTCGCGCCCGTGCTTGCGCGCCACAAAACTCGGGATCAGGTCCATCGGGCCGGGGCGGTACAGGGCGTTGAGGGCAATCAGGTCTTCCAGGCGGGTCGGTTTGGCGTCTCGCAGCATGCCCTGCATGCCGCGCGATTCAAACTGGAACACCGCCTCGGTCTTGCCGTCCTGGAACAGCTTGTAAACCGCCTTGTCGTCGAGCGGCAGGTTCTCGAAGGCAAAATTTTCCTGACCCAGGTGGCGTTTGATGATGAGCTCGCGGGCGATTTCCAGAATGGTCAGGGTGGCCAGGCCCAAGAAGTCAAATTTGACCAGGCCCACCGATTCCACGTCGTTCTTGTCGTACTGGCTCACCGCCGAGTCACTGCCAGGCTGCTGGTAGAGCGGGCAAAAGTCGGTGAGCTTGCCGGGCGCAATCAGCACACCGCCGGCGTGCATGCCGATGTTGCGTGTCATGCCCTCGAGCTTGCGCGCCAGCTCCAGCAGCGTGCGCACATCCTCCTCTTTCGCCTCGCGCTCGGCCAGGATTGGCTCGGCCTCGACGGCGTAGACCAGTTTGTCGTCCTTTTTGCGGTCGGGCGGCGGCAGTTGCAGCGTGACCGCCACGCCGGGCTTGTTGGGAATGAGCTTGCTGATGCCGTCGCAAAAGGTGTAGCTCATGTCAAGCACCCGACCCACATCGCGAATCGCGGCGCGCGCCGCCATGGTGCCAAACGTGGCAATCTGGCTGACCGCGTCCTTGCCGTATTTGCCCTTGACGTAATCAATCACCAGGTTGCGGTTGGTCTGGCAAAAGTCGATGTCGAAGTCGGGCATGGACACCCGCTCAGGGTTCAGAAAGCGCTCAAACAGCAGGTTGTAGCGCAGCGGGTCCAGATCGGTGATCTTGAGCGAGTAAGCCACCAGCGAACCGGCCCCTGAGCCGCGCCCCGGTCCCACCGGGCAGCCATTGTTTTTGGCCCAGTTGATGAAGTCGCCCACGATCAAAAAATAACCCGGAAAGCCCATTTTCAGGATGGTGACCAGTTCGAACTCCAGTCGCTCCAGGTAGCGCGGCATCTGCTTGTCGCGCTCAGCCGGGTCGGGGTACAAATGCGCCATGCGTTCTTTGAGCCCCTCGTGCGAGGCATGGCGAAAGTAGTCATCGGCCGCCATCACCACGCCATTGACCGGCGGAATCGGAAAGTCGGGCAGCTGCGGCTTGCCCAGCACCAGGCTCAGGTTGCAGCGTTTGGCAATTTCAACGCTGTTGGCCAGCGCCGAGGGAAGGTCGGAAAACAGCGCCTGCATCTGTGCCGCTGATTTGAAATACTGGTCACGGGTGAAGCGGCGAATTCGCCGTGGATTGGCCAGCATTTCGCCCTCGGCGATGCAGACGCGCGCCTCATGGGCTTCAAAGTCTTCGGGGCTTTGGAATTGAACCGGGTGGGTAGCCACCACCGGCAAGCCCGAGCGCTGCGCCAGTTGCACCGCAGCCGTTACCTGCAGCTCGTCTTCAGGGCGGCCGGCGCGCTGGAGTTCCAGGTAAAAGCGGTGTGTGAAAACACCCGCCAGCTTTAGCGCGGCATCCAGCGCCCGCGCCTCATCGCCTTGCAGCAGCGCCTGCCCCACCGGCCCGGCCTGTGCGCCCGACAGGCAGATGAGCCCGCCATTGAGTTCGGTGAGCCAGGCCAGGCTGACCGCAGCCTGCGCCTTGCCGCCGTTTTGTGTCCAGGCACGCGCCAGCAGCTCAGACAAGTTGAGGTAACCCGCCTGGTTTTGCACCAGCAGCAGCACGCGTGACAGCAGCCCCTGCTCTTTGCCCAACCCCTCCAGCCAGACCTCGGCACCAATGATGGGTTTGACACCGCGCTTGCGCCCTTCCTTGTAAAACTTGATCGCCCCGAACAGGTTGCTCAGGTCGGAAATAGCCAGGGCGGGCTGGCCGTCCGACGCGGCCGCCTTGACCACTTCGTCGATGCGGGTGGTGCCGTCGATGACGGAAAATTCAGTGTGCAGGCGTAAGTGAACAAACATGGTGACTCAAGTATGATGATTCAAAGCAACACGGTCCTCTGTGACCGCGATTGTTTTGAATGTTGGATTGTAAGAAGACCCCCAAGGTGAATAACTTGAAGATTCTTGTGGTTGATGATCATGCACTGGTCCGTGAAGGACTGTGCCAGCTGCTCAAGGGAATTATTCCGGGGCAAATTACCGAGGTGCTGCAGGCGGCCACTTGCGCCAGGGCTTTCGAGCTGGCCCATTTCAATGCCGACCTTGACCTGGTGTTGCTTGATTATCAACTGCCCGACATGAGCGGCTTGGCGGCTCTGGAGGTTTTTGGCAAAAGGCATCCCGAGTTGCCGGTGGTCATTTTGTCGGGCGCGGCCAATCCCAGCGTGGTGCAGCACGCGCGCGAGCTCGGCGCCGCCGGTTTTGTCACCAAGTCGGGGCAGAGCGACACCCTGCTGGCAACCTTGCGCAAGGTGCTCGACGGTGAAATTTTCCATCCGTCCAACTTCAGTCCTCTGTGCGAAAGTGCGTATGACGTCCCGATCAAGACAAAAACACCGCCGGCGCTGAGTTCACGCCAGCAGGATGTGATGGGCCTGATGATGGGTGGCTTGACCAACCGGCAAATCGGCGAACGGCTGTCGGTGAGCGCGGAAACCGTGAAATTCCATGTCAGCAGTATTTTGCGGACCTTTGGCGCCCGCTCCAGAACCGAGGCCGTGCTGGAAGCCAGGCGCTGGGGCTATGACCAGTCTTCATCGCGCGGTGCCTGAGCGCTCAGCAGGCGATTGATCAAGCTGCGCAATTTGGCCGGGCGCACCGGCTTATGCAGCAAGGTGAGTTGCGCCGCCTGAGCCGCTTGCGACAGCGCGGGGTCGGTGTCGGCGCTGATCAGGCAGGCGGGCACGGGCTGTGCCAACTGCCGGCGAAGTTGCACAATGGCATCAACCCCGTGCGCGGCGCCATTGAGCCGGTAATCACTGATGATCAAGCCGGGCACAAAACCGCTTTGAATCAGACTTTGCGCATCGCCCAGGCTGCTCGCCTGGGCCACCTCGAAATTCCAACTTTGCAACAAACCCGCCAGGGCCTTGCGCACCAGTTCGTCATCTTCAATCACCAGCACAGCACAGCCTGACCCGCCCTGGTTTTCCGGCTCTTCTGCCAGGCTTGCCCCGGCACGAGGCGGCTCTGGCGCCACCGCGGGCACCCTCAGGCGCAGGCGGGTGCCCACGCCCAGATGTGACGCAAGCTGCAGGGGGTGACCCAGCAGTTGACAGCTTCGCTGCACGATATTGAGCCCAAGACCCAGCCCCTGGGGACTCAGGCGGGCCGGATTGCCAATTTGATAAAACTCCCTGAACACGGCGGCCTGATGCTCTGGCGCAATGCCCAGACCACTGTCCCAAACTTCGATGTGCACTTGTGCCGGGTCGCTTGTGGGCCGGCACGCAACCACCACGCCGCCCCGTTCGGTGTAACGCAAGGCATTGCCAACCAAATTGAGCAAGATCCGGTAGAGCAGCACGGGATCGCTTTGCACCCAGACCGTGCAGGGCCGGATACGCAACCGCAGGCCCTTGTCGAATGCAGTGGCTGCCAGGTCCTGGTCCAGGCGCTGAAACAAGTCATTCAATGGAAACTTTTGCAGTTTGATCTGCAAGGCCTTGGACTCCAGGTGCGAGATGTCGAGCAAGCCATCCAGCAGATTTTGCAGGGCGCGTACCGAGGCCTCCAGATGACCAATCAACTCACGGGTGGGCGCATCATGGGGCAACTGGGCCAGGCGGGCGACAAACATGCCCAAGGCGTGAATGGGCTGGCGCAAATCGTGGCTGGCGGCGGCCAAAAATCTGGATTTGGCCAGCGTTGCCAACTCTGCTTCCTGCTTCTTCTGAAGCAGTTCCTCGGTGGCCAGGGCCACTTGCCGCGCCAGCTCCGCATGCACGTCACCCAAGCGTTCCGCCATTTTGCGCAGTTTCAACTGCAGGCCCAGCAACGGATCGTTGCGCCCGGGGGCAGCGTATGCCACCTCGGCCGCGGCAGAAAAGTCGCCACGGCCGATGCGCTCGATCAAATGCGTGATCCGCAAAATCGGGCGGATCACGCCAGCGCTGAGCCTGACCGCCAGCACCGCACCGAACAGCAGACCCAAAACAATGATCAAGCCCCCCAAATACAAAATGTCGCGTTTTTTCTCATTCACCAACTGGCGCGAAAATTTCACTACTACCTGGCCCAACGGCGCAACTTGCGCACCGCCGGGGCGCAATGCATCTTCGTACAGGTCGTCGAGCTTGAGGTCGCTGGCAAACACCGGTTGCGTCAACACATCCAGCGCCGCCTGGTCGTCAAAAAAGCGCTCTTCTGAAACAGACAAAGTGGGCAGGCCACCATATTGGGTGTTTCCAGCACTGGCCAGCACGCGGCCCTCACGATCCAGAATCGCGACCCAACGCACCTCGGGCTCGCGCAAGACGCCCCGCGCAATGGTCTGCAATTGCGTTGTGTTGCCCGCAAACAGGCCAAACTCACTGGACATCGCAAGCTGCCGCGCCACCGAGCGGGTGCGAGACTGGTAGCTGTCGGTGATGTCCTCAAAACGCGACACCAAAAACACGCCCGACAACACCAGCACCAGCAGGGACACCGGCAGCAACGCCGCCAGCAGCATACGCACCCGGATGTCAGGCGTTTTCATGGCTGCGACTCCTGGCGCCTTAATTCCAGGCGCAGGGTGCGGGCATCAAGGGTGAGCGCCAATACCCGGGCCACCTGCTCGTTGACGCCAATTTCAAAATCGTCCGGCTCCAGCGCATGCTCAGGCAAAGACCGCATGGCGAGCACCTCGAGCACCCGGTCGGCAGCCTGGGTGCCAGCCTGCGCGGGCGTGCTGTACAGCGCCAGAAGAGCACCAGCGCGGACATACGCGGGCGAGAAAGCCACCAGAGGAACCTTGGCCTGAATGGACGTCCGCAGGATATTCTGGATGCTCTGGTTGTTGAACACCAGCGGGTCAGCCTGTGCCAGCAACACATCGCTGTCATCAAGGACCGACTGCAAGGCAGCAAACAGAGAGGCTTCATCATCCACCCGGGCAATGCGCAAGGTCAGGCCATTGGCACTGGCGGACGCGCGCAAGGCAGGCACCTTGGACCAGGAGTCCGGCCCCAACAAGACGCCGACACGCGAGGCCTGCGGCAATGCCAGCCGGATCAGGGCCAACTGGCGTTGCATGGGCTGGTCAAGATAGATGGCAGTGAAGCGGGCCGAGTTTTTTTGGTTGGTTTCCTGCAGCACGCGGGCAAACCCCAGACGTGGAATCAGGGCGCTGAGCACAGGCACCTGCAACCGGGCTTTGGCGAGGGCCGTTGATGCCTGCGTGCCCAGTGCCACCCACACCCTGACCGTTGTCTGCTTTGCCGCAGGGAGGGTGGCCAAATCATCCAGATTCAAAAGCTGTATTGAAGTTGGCGGCACGCCCTGGCCGACCAGGCGCCCGGTCAAGGCTTGGGCGGCCTCCATGTAGGGCCCGCTGGCTTGACTGCTGACAATCCCCACGCTGACCCCAGGAACCTGCGCCAGCAGTCGCCCGGCCAGCAGGCACCAGGCCAGCCCGATCAGGATACCCCGCAAACGCCGTGCCATGGCCAACTCAGTTGTCCAGGCGCAAGGTCACAAAGGCGCGTCGCTCGAATAAAAATGACTCATCAAAGTCGGCATAGGGCTGCCCCTGATTTTGGACCGTCAGCGCGAGTTCGCCGGTGCGCCGGCCGTAGCGCAGCGTCTTGGCCAATCGCCAATCGGTGCGGTTGACGTACTGCTTGAATTCATCCGATTGCAGTCTGAATGGCTTGCTGTATTGGTGGCTCACGCTGAACTGCAGGTCAAAGGGCAACTGCTGAACCAGCAACAGGGTGCTGGCAGACTCCGGCATCGATTCTGCCAACTGGGGTCGCGTTGGCGGGCTCGGGAAAAGCACATTCGCAAAGGTCTGGCTAAAGTTTAGTTGAGCGCCCGCCCAGGGACGGCCCTGCCATTGGAACTCCACACCGCGCAGGGTAAAGCTGTCGCCATTGATGTAGTCGGCCGGTTTGGAGGGAACAAGGGACGTGCCCGGCGGCAATGGGTAGGGCAGGCGCTGCGAAAGACCGGTCAGCGACTCATCAAAAATGCGGACATCAAGGCTTGAGTTCAGCCATGAAAAGGTCCCAAAGTAGCCAAGCTCGCGGGTGCGCACCGCCTCAGAATCAATATTGCCGCGTGCCAGCACATCAACTTGCAGCAATTTCCCGTTGGGCAAAATACGACGAACGTCCCCATCCGTCTCGAACCTGCTGGGGGGCCGGAACGACCTGGCCATGCCGGCGCGCAGAGTCTGGCCGGGCGCAACGTGCCAGTTCAGCATCAACCGGGGCGCCAAGCTGGAGCCGCTGACGCTGCTGTGCTCGGCCATGATGCCGGCATTGAGCAGCAGATCAGGTCGCATGCGCCATTCGGCATGGGCGAACAGGCGCGAGAAGTCGGTCACCAACGGTTCGGTTGTGTTGTACAACGGCAGCGAGGTCACCGACTCACGCCGAAACTCGGCGCCCCAGACCGCACGCAAGGCCTCATTCAGGCGCACGGTGTGCTGGGCGGTCAGGGAATCGTTGCTGGCGCTGCCGCTTGAGTCAAGATACAAGCCGGGAACAGGCGTGAACGGCGCCCGGTCGTGGCTTTTTTCCCGGCTATGCGAGTAGCTGACAGCCAGGTCCTGGTCAGGGCTGAGCACTTTGTTCCAGTCGGCTTGCACAAAACTGGAATCATAGGAGGTGTCGCGCAAGGGTTTGGTCACCACGCCCACCGAGCCGCGCCCGGCATCGATCGTGGTCCAGCCCAAGCGCAGCGCCAGGTTGGTGGTGTCGGAAGCCTGCCAGTCCGACCTGAAATTCACACGCCGCACCCGGTTGTGCCCATTGGATCCGACCAGCCCGTCGTCGCCCTGCTCGTCGATGCCCAGCCGCATGCCGACCTCTCCGGCGCGCCAGCCCAGCCCCAACTGGGTGTCCTGAATGCCGTTTTCCCCCCGGCTGATCTTCGCTGACACCCCCAGGGTGGCCGACGTGTGCCGGGTGATGATGTTGACCACGCCCAGCATGGCGCGGGCACCGTAGGCCACCGAATTGGAGCCGCGCAATACCTCGATACGTTCAATGTCTTCCAGCGCCACCGACATCAGGCCAGGCGCAACGCTGCCGGCGAAATAACTTGAATAGACCGAGCGGCCGTCCAACAGCACCTGAATCCGGCCAGAATAATTTCCAAAAACACCGTGGTAACTGACCTGGGGCGCATCGGCCTCAAACGACATGCTGCTTTGGAAACCGGGTACCAGCCGCAGCAGGTCCGGCACGTCGCGCGCGCCCGAACTGCGGATGAAGTTACGGTCGAGGATGGTGACGGCGCCGGGTGTTTCATCCAGCCGCTGCGGCATGCGCGACACCGACAGCACGATCGGCATGTCCTGGAGAAAATCGTCTTCAGAAACGCCCTTGTCGGTCTGGGCCGAAAGCCCGTGGCTGGCCATCAGCCAGACCAGCCCCACACTGACGGAAACACCGGACCGAACCACAGGCGAAAGATTTTTCATGGCTTTATTGTGCCTTGAAGGCGCACCGCCCACGGTGGTCAACGCCACCTGTCGCCTTCAGGTCGGTTGAGTCACCACCCGACCCGCCTCGATGGTGATGCTGCGCATGCAGCGCTCTGCCATGACGCGGTCATGGGTCACCAGCAGCAGCGTGGTGCCGAGCTCACGGTTGAGTTCAAACATCAGGCTCATCACTTTCTCGCCGGTGGCAAAGTCCAGGCTGCCAGTGGGCTCGTCGGCCAGCAACACGGCGGGTTGCACCACAAAGGCCCGCGCCAGCGCCACGCGTTGCTGTTCGCCGCCCGAGAGTACCTTGGGGTAGTGCCCGAGGCGCTCGGCCAGGCCCACGCGCGCGAGCATCTCGGTGGCCAGCTTGCGCGCCTGGCGCCGCCCTGCCAGTTCGAGCGGCAGCATCACGTTCTCCAGTGCGGTCAGGTTGCCCAGCAGTTGAAAGCTCTGGAACACAAAACCGAGTTTTTCAGCACGCAGCGCGGCGCGGTCGTCCTCGCTCATGGCAAACAAATCCTGCCCGGCCAGGCGCACGGTGCCCTGGCTGGGCGTGTCGAGTCCGGCAATGATCGACAGCAGCGTGCTTTTGCCCGAGCCCGAAGCACCGACAATAGCCGCTGTTTCGCGCGACTGCAGGGCAAAATCAATGTCCTGCAAAATCTCCAGGGTGCCCGTCGCGTCGGTCACCGACTTGAACACGTGCTCTACCGAGATAATGACTTCAGACATGACTTTTTCTTTACAACAAATGAATTTGAACCGCCGCCACTGTATCGTGTTGACGGCAAACCTGGCCGGCATCGGGATTTACGGCAATGCGGCGGCCACGGCCAGCCCGCCTGCGCGCCCGGCCAACACCATCCTGGTGGTGGGTGATTCCCTGAGCGCGGAGTATGGCCTCAAGCGCGGCACCGGCTGGGTCGCCCTGCTGGAGCAGCAACTCCAGAAAGAAAAAATCCAGGCTGCTGTCGTCAATGCCAGCATCAGTGGCGACACCACCTCGGGCGGCCGGGCCCGTCTGGCGGCCTTGCTGACGCAACATCGACCCACACTGGTGGTGATTGAACTTGGCGGCAATGACGCCCTGCGCGGGCTGCCACTCAATCTGACCCGGGACAACCTGCTGGCCATGACACGGCTGGCGCAAAAAAGTGGCGCCAGCGTGCTGTTGCTGGGCATGCAGATGCCACCCAATTACGGCCGTGATTACGGCCTGCGCTTTTCCCGCATGTATGCCGACGTGGCCAAGATCACGCAGGCCGCGCTGGTGCCGTTTTTCCTCAAGGGGATGGCTGACGCATCCGACAGCATGGTCTGGTTTCAGGCCGACCGCATTCACCCCACCGAGGAGGCGCAAGCACGGATGCTGGGCAATGTCTGGCCAACGCTCAAAAAAGGGCTGAAATGAGTTTGACGCCTGTCAGCGCAACCGAAATCATTGCCCGGCTTGCCGACTTCGATGCCATCATCGATGCCCGCAGCGAGGCCGAATACCAGGAGGACCATTTGCCCGGCGCGGTGAACTGGCCCACCCTGAACAATGCCGAGCGCATCGAGATAGGCACCCTGTACAAGCAGGTCAACCCCTTTGAAGCCCGCAAGCGCGGCGCAGCAAAAGCCGCACGCAACATTGCCGCGCACATCGAAAACAGCGTGATCGACAAACCCCGTGACTGGCGACCGCTGGCCTATTGCTGGCGCGGCGGCCAGCGCAGTGGCTCGCTGGCGCTGATCCTGAGCCAGATCGGCTTTCGGGTCACACTGGTGGAAGGCGGCTACAAGGCCTTTCGGGCCGCGTTGGTGCAAGACATTGTGACCCGGATGCCCGGGCTTTCATTCAAGGTGATTTGCGGCCCCACCGGCAGCGGCAAAACCCGGCTGTTGCAGGCGCTGGCGGCACAAGGGGCGCAGGTGCTGGACCTGGAAGCGCTGGCCAACCACCGCAGTTCAGTGCTGGGGGCCATGCCCGGACTGGCACAACCCACCCAAAAGCGCTTTGAAACGCTGATCTGGGACCAGCTGCGCGGCTTTGACCCGGCACTGCCGGTGTTTGTGGAAAGCGAGAGCAAGAAGGTGGGCAATTTGTCGGTGCCGGCGCCTCTCATGGATGCCATGCGCGCCAGCCCCTGCCTGAACTTGCAACTGTCGGACGCGCAGCGGGTGGCGCTGTTGCTGGAAGACTACGCCTACCTGACCCAGGACGTGGCCTATTTTTGTGAGCGGCTGGCCAAGCTCACCGAGCTCAAGGGGCATGCGGTGGTGGGGCGCTGGCAGGCACTGGCCCAGCAGGGTGATTTCTCAAGCGTGGTGACGGAGTTGCTGGTCCAGCATTACGACCCGGCATACCTGCAATCGATGCAGCGCAATTTTGTGCAGTTTCCCCGGGCCGCTCAGCTCTTGCCGGCAGACCGGTCGATGGCTGCCATGACGCAGTTGGCTGGCGAACTGGCTTGAAACCTGGCGTTTACGTGGCTGAGTGACGCGGCGCCGACAGGCTCGCGCCCCTCGTTGTCAGCCAGTCGAGCCTGGGGTGCCCTCTGCGGGTTGCTGGGGCTCGTCGTCTTGCCCTTCAGGGCCACCCTCGCCCGCTTTGCGCTGGGCTTTTTCCTTGAGCTTCTCTTCTTTTTTCTTCTTTTTTGCCAGTTCTTTCTGACGCTTTTCGTAGCCGTAATTAGGTGTTGCCAAGTTGTGCTTTCAAGTTAATGCGGTGATTTTAGCTGCGCATCGGCCAACGCTGGTTGCAAGCTGACACTCAGGCGCATTGCAGCAAGGCTTGCGCCAGGTCGTGCCGCAAGTCTGCCGCCGACTCCAGACCCACGGAGAACCGCACCAAAGTGCCGTGCTGCAGCTGCGCAGGCCAGCCGGTGCGCATGGATTCGAGCTGGTAAGGCATCACCAGGCTGATGGGGCCGCCCCAGCTGTAACCAATTTTGAACAGCTGCAAGGCATCACAAAAGGCGTCGACCCGCGCCTGGCCGTAGGCCGGTTTGAAGATCACGCTGAACAGGCCAGCCGCGGCGCCGGACGCATCGCCGCACAGCGCCAGCCAGTGCGCGTGACCCGGTGACAGCGGCAGGGCCGGATGCAAAACCTGGGCAAATTCGTCGCGCAGCAAACACCATTGCGCCAGTGCACGGGTGGATTCGTCGTGCTGCCGGTAACGCAGGGGCAGACTGGGCAAGGCGCGCAGCACAGCCTCGGCATCGTTGGCCGCCACGCCCAGCCCCAGGCGCATGTGGCACAGCTTGAGCCGCATGTGCAGGCGCTCGTCGGTGGTGATGACACTGCCCATCAGCACATCGCCGCCACCACTGGGGTACTTGGTGAGTGCGTGGATGGAGATGTCAACGGCCAGCGCCGGCTGGGCACCCGGCATGAGATCAAAGGGCTTGAAGGCCAGGCCGGCACCCCAGGTGTTGTCCAGCGCGCAGCAGACGCCGGCTGACTTGCACAGGCGCACCTGCTCACACAGGTCTGGAAACTCCAGCGTGACCGAGCCCGCCGCCTCCAACCAGACCAGCCGGGTCCGGGGAGAAATTTTGGCGGCCAGATCGGCGGGATCCATGGGGTCAAAGTAGCGGTGGCGGATACCCCAGTGCAGCAATTCGCCCTCGGCCAGTGCCTTGGAGGGCCCGTAAGCGTTGTCGGGAATCAGCACCTCGTCGCCGCTCTTGAGCAAGGCCAGTGCCACCGTGGCAATCGCGGCCAGCCCGCTGGGCACCAGCAGACATTGGCTGCCGCCCTCGAGCGTGCAAAGCCGCTCTTCGAGCGTGTAGGTGGTGGGCGTGCCGTGCAGGCCATAGGTGTAGGCAGACTTGTCTTTCCAGTCAAACTGGCGCATCGCGGCCACATTCGGGAAAAAAACCGTGGAGGCCTTGAACACGCCGGGCTGCGGAGCAGAAAAACCAGCCGGCGGCTGGTAGGGATGATGAATCAGGGTGGTGGCGAGGTCAGTCATGGCGACCGCGGGCGTGTGTCACACGCTCCATTTTTTCAGGAGATGCTCAGGGCGCATGCTGTCGTAGCCCTCAAAGGGCTGGTGGATCCAGGGGTTGGTGGGCAAAAATTCAACCGAGTAGTCGGGCATGAACCTGGACAGCGACTTGGTCCAGATCACCGCGCTGCGCAGTTCGGTGATGGGCTTGTAATTGTTTTTGAGCTGGTCGATCACGGCTTGCAGCGTCAGGCCTGAATCTGCCAGATCATCCACCAGCAACACCCTGCCCGCAATTTCGCCCTTGGGGGTGGTGATGTAGTGCGCGATGTCCAGGTTGCCCTGCTCGGTGCCCGCGTTGGACCGGTAGGAGCTGGTGGACATGATGGCCAGCGGCTTGTCAAATACACGCGACAGGATGTCGCCAGGGCGCATGCCGCCGCGCGCGAGACACAAAATGGTGTCGAATTGCCAGCCCGACTGGAAAATCTTGATGGCCAGTTTTTCAATCAGGCCATGGTATTCGTCGTAGCTCACATACAGGTGCTTGCCATCTTCGGTCAACATAAATGCCCCTCAAGTAATTGTTGTTGCAAATCGGATGTGAGTGAAAGACCTGCCGGTTCCGAATCATTCGGCCAGAAACGGATGGCGCAGCATGATGGTGTGGTCCCGGTCCGGGCTGGTCGAGACGATGTGCACCGGCACACCGGTGACCTGTTCAATGCGCTGCAAGTACAGGCGCGCGGCGGTGGGCAACTTGTCGTACTGTGTGACACCCACCGTGCTCACAGTCCAGCCCTCGAGGGTTTCATAAATGGGCACGCAGCGGGCAATGTCATCAGCGCCCATCGGCAGGATATCGGTCACTTCGCCGTCGAGCTCGTAACCGGTGCACAGCTTGAGCTCTTTGAGGCCGTCGAGCACATCGAGCTTGGTGATGCATAAACCGGTCAGGCCATTGACCTGCGCGGAGCGCTTGAGCAGCGCCGCATCAAACCAGCCACAACGCCGACTGCGTCCGGTGGTGACGCCCTTTTCAGCGCCCACGGTGCTCATGTGCCAGCCGGGCGTGCCCTCCACTTCCCAGTCCAGTTCGGTCGGGAACGGGCCACCGCCCACACGGGTGCAGTAGGCCTTGGTGATACCCAGAATGTAGTGCAGCAAACCCGGGCCGACACCAGCACCGGCGGCGGCGTTGCCGGCCACACAGTTGCTGGAGGTGACAAACGGGTAGGTGCCATGGTCGACATCGAGCAAGGTGCCCTGCGCGCCTTCAAACAGCAGGTTTTCGCCGTTGAGATGGGCGTCGTTGAGCTCGCGCGAGACGTCGGCCATCATGGGCTTGAGCAGCTCGGCGTGGCGCATGGCCTCGTCATAGACCGCGTCAAACTGCACTTCTCCGTCTTGCATGTAGGGTGCCAGGGTGGGGCCGAAGTCAAAGGTTTTGGAGCCCAGGAAGCTGGTCAGGACATGGTTGTGCAGGCTCAGCAGCACCCGCAGCTTGCCGGCAAAACGCTCGGGGAACTTAAGGTCCTGGACGCGTAGCGCGCGCCGTGCAATCTTGTCCTCATAGGCCGGCCCGATGCCGCGCCCGGTGGTGCCAATTTTTTCGCTGCCGCCCTGCTCGCGCGCCGCCTCGCGCGCCACATCCAGCGCCGCATGAAAAGGCAGAATCAGCGGGCAGGCCTCGCTGATGCGCAGGCGCGCGCGCACCTCGACCCCCACTTTTTCCAGATTGGCAATTTCATCGAACAACTTGGCCGCCGACAGCACCACGCCGTTGCCGATGTAGCACTTGACGCCCGGGCGCATGATGCCGCTGGGAATCAGGTGCAGCGCGGTTTTGACACCGTTGATGACGAGCGTGTGGCCGGCATTGTGGCCGCCCTGAAAACGCACCACGCCCTGCGCGCTTTCGGTGAGCCAGTCAACCAGCTTGCCTTTGCCCTCGTCGCCCCATTGGGTGCCAACGACAACCACGTTACGTCCTTTGATCGCTGTCATTTTTGTTTCGCTTCTCTGTTTCAATTCATTGCCTGAACAACCCATTGCCCCGCCGCTTCAATCAGCTCGCGATCGCAATGGAACTCATCCACTTCACTCTCATGGCCAGGCAGCACGCACACCACCACCTCGCCCCTTGATCGCAGGCCCGCAATCGCCGCATTGAGACCGGCATCGTCGCGCCACGGGGCCCGAATGGCGGCTTGCAGCGCACGCGGCGCAACGCCGGCAACCAGCGCCTTGAGGTCAAGGCTGAAGCCCGCGGCGGGCCGGTTGCGGCCAAACACCGCGCCCACTTTGTCATAGCGGCCGCCACGCACCAGCGCATCGGCGGCACCGGGCGCATAAATGGCAAACCGGGCACCGGTGTAGTAGCCATAACCGCGCACATCGGCCAAATCGAAGGTGAGCCGGGCACCGTCGAGGTGCTGGGCCAGATAGCTCAGGTTGCGCAGCGCCTCATGCACCTCTGGCAGCGGGCTCAGAACCCTTTCTGCTTCCGACAGAACCTGGGCATCGCCATACAACTGCACCAGGGCCAGCAGGTCCTGGCGCACCCGCACCGGCAGATCACGCGTCAAATCGCGCAGTTCGGCGCTGTCCTTGGCCGCCAGTGCGGCATGCAGCGCGCCCAGACGCGTGGCGTTGAGGGGCACCTCGGCCAGCAGGGCCTTGAGCAACCGTGCATCTGCCAGATCAATGCTGGGGGCCGCCACATGGGCAGCCTTGAGGCAGTCGATCGCCAGCCTCAGGATTTCGATGTCGGCCTCAAGACCGGCGTGGCCGTATATTTCAGCCCCCAATTGCAGGGGTTCGCGGGTGGCATGCGGCGCGCCTGACCGGGTGTGAAGCACCGGGCCGCAGTAGCACAAACGGGTAACACCGGCTCGGTTGAGCAAATGGGCATCAATGCGGGCCACCTGGGGCGTGCAGTCAGCGCGCAGACCCATCATGCGCCCGGAAATTTGATCCACCAGCTTGAAGGTTTGCAGGTCAAGCGCCTCGCCGGCGCCGGTAAGGAGCGACTCAAGGTGCTCCATCAGGGGCGGCATCACCAACTCGTAGCCGTAGCTGCGTGCGGTGTCGAGCAAGTCGCGGCGAAGTTCTTCGATGTGGCGCGCCTCGGAAGGCAGGACATCGGCAATGTGATCCGGCAGAACCCAGGCGGACATGTGATTGATGGAGGCTGTTAAAGACGCGATTTTACCGGGCAAAAGTGCGCACGGCTTCAGGTCAGCCACCAAATCAGCGCAACACCCGACAACAGGCTGCACAATCCGAAAAATCGCAACTGCCCATCGCTGAGCTTGAGAATCTGGACAAAGGTCTGGCGCCAGATGCCCGGTGACATGAAAGGCATGAAGCCTTCAATCACCAGCACCAGCGCCATGGCGAGCCAAAAGGTGGTGCTGTCCAAACCAGCCCCCGGCGTTACTTTTTGGGGCTTGCCGACAACCCGCCGCGCATCGACTTGAAGAATTCTGAGCTTGATGGATCGAGCACCATCACGTCGTTCTTGTTGGAAAACGACGCCTTGTAAGCATCCAGGCTTCGGTAGAACTGGGCAAATTGCGGGTCACGGCCAAACGCCTCAGCGTAGAGTCGCGCCGCCTCGGCATCGCCCTCACCCTTGAACTTCTGCGCGTCGCGGTAGGCGTTGGCCACGGTCACCTCGCGCTGGCGGTCGGCATCGGCGCGAATCTTTTCGCCTTCGGCAAAACCGGTGGATCGCAACTCGTTGGCAACGCGCTTGCGCTCGGCCTCCATACGGCGGTAAACCGACTCGGTGATGGCATCCACATAGTCGACCCGCGTGATGCGCACGTCGATCACATCCACACCCCAGGGCTTGGCGCCGCGCACCTGACTCAACACTTCAGACTTGACGTCTTCCATCACTTCTTCACGCTTGGCCGACAACAACTCTTTCACGGTGCGCTTGTTCACTTCTTCCTGAAACGCGTTGCGCACCACCCGGTTGAGCTGGCTGGCGCCGGCCGCCTCAGTGGTGCCGACGTTGCGAATGTACTCGGTGGGTTCGGAAATGCGCCAGCGCACGTACCAGTCGATCACCACCCGCTGTTTCTCAGCCGTCAACACCGGCTCGTTGTCGGTGCTGTCGAGCGTGAGCAGGCGTTTGTCAATGTAAGAGACGTTTTGAAATGGCGGCGGCAACTTGAAGTTCAGACCCGGCTCGGTAATCACCTCCTTGATCTGGCCCAGGGCCAGCACGACGCCAAACTGGCGCTGATCCACCACAAAAAGCATTGAGCTGAGCAGAGCCAACGCGAAGAGGATGCTTGAAAAAATAAATCCTAAGCGGTTCATGCCTGGCTCCTATCGGGTTTCACGGGTACGGTCACGCGCGGCGTCACGCGCGCGCGCATCCGAAATGGCGGCTGCCGCATTGGCAGGGCTGGCCGCAGGGGCCACCGGCACAGCTGCCGTCTCCTGGGCCACTTGCCCGGTCATCTGGATCAGCTTGTCAAGTGGCAAATACAACAGGTTGGAACCCTGTTTGGAGTCCACCATGATCTTGGTCACGTTGCTGTAAATCTGCTGCATGGCGTCGATGTACATGCGGTCGCGGGTGACCTGGGGCGCCTTCTGGTACTCGGTCAGCACAGATTTAAAGCGCTGCGAATCACCCTGGGCTTGCGCCACGATGCGGGCCTTGTAGGCGTCGGCTTCTTCCTTCAAGCGGGATGCCGCACCAACTGCGCGGGGAATCACGTCGTTGGCGTAGGCCTGGGCTTCGTTCTTGGCACGCTCGCGCTCCTGACCGGCCTTGAGCACATCGTCGAACGCCGCTTGCACCTGCTCGGGTGGCCGGACGCCGCCTTGCTGCAGGTTGATGCCGACCACTTCGATGCCCACCTTGTAGCGGTCGAGAATGTTTTGCATCATGGCCCGCACCCTTGGCGCAATCTGGTCGCGTTCTTCAGACAGCGCACTGTCCATCTTCATCTTGCCAACCACCTCGCGGACGGCGGTTTCAGCGGCCTGCACCACGGCATCCGCCGGGTTTTTGCTCTCAAACAAGAACGCGCGCGCATCGTTGAGGCGGTATTGCACGGCAAACTTGATTTCCACAATGTTTTCGTCTTCGGTGAGCATGGCCGACTCGCGCAAGCCGGTGGCCTTGATCACGACATCGCGCCCAACATCGACCGAGCGGATCTGGGTGACAAAAATCACTTCATGGCGCTGGATCGGGTAAGGCAGTCGCCAATTGAAACCAGCCCCAACCGTTGAGTTGTACTTGCCGAACTGGGTAATGACGGCCTGCTGACCCTCTTGCACGATGAAGAAGCCGGTCCCCAGCCAGATCAGCACGGCGACACCCGCCACCAGACCCACACCAATGCCGGCGCTCTTCATGTCGGGCTGAAAGCCACCACCGTTATCACCGCCAGAGCCACCACCACCGCCCCGAATCGGCGTTGCACCCCGGTTGCCGCCTTTGAGGTTGCCAAACAAGCCACCCAGTTTGCGGTTGAAGTCACGCCACAGTTCATCAAGGTCGGGCGGCCCCTGGTTGGCACCCCGGCGCGGCCCACGAGGGGCCTGGTTGCCGGGTGGCACATCAGAGTCTTGCTCGGGCGGCTTGTCGCCCTGCGCGTCGGATGCGTCCGGTTTGTCGTCCGAGCGCCCCCAACGAGGGTCATTGAGATTGAACATGCCCCGCAGTCGGGACGGAAAAGCAGCGAGGCTAAAAATCGGTCGTTGAAGTTTCATCGGATCACTCATATTTACATTGACTCCATTGTGCCGAAACCGGCGTCAGCCTCATGACTCGCATGGACATCCGGCGGCGCCAACTCTGCGTTTGAAGCGCCCTGGATTTTGTCCACCAGAATCTGACGCAACACCGGCACGCCGTCACCCGTCTGCGCGCTCAAAAATACACGGGGTGTGGGCACACCGGCAAGATCGTAAATGTCCTGCAGCGCGCTGGGACGCAACGTGGCGTCAAGCTGATCGAGCTTGTTGAAAATCAGCACCTGCGGAATGTCCGCAGCCCCAATTTCGGACAACACGCGCTGCACTTCGGCAATTTGTTCAACATGGTTTGGGCTGGAAAAATCCACCACATGCAGCAGCAAGTCGGCATCCACGGCTTCCTGCAGGGTCGCCTGAAAAGCATTGACCAACCCGTGTGGCAGGTCCCGGATAAAGCCCACGGTATCCGACAGCGAAACCACGCGCCCCAGGTCACCCAGGTACAACTGCCGGGTGGTGGTGTCGAGGGTGGCGAACAACTGGTCTGCCGCATACACGCGCGCCTTGACCAGCGCGTTAAAGAGGGTGGATTTGCCCGCGTTGGTGTAGCCCACCAGTGAAATATTGAAGGCATCACGGCGTGAACGCTGACGGCGCTGGGTTTGCCGCTGCCGCTTGACCTTGACGAGCCGCTCCTTGATGCGCTTGATGTTGTCACCAATCATGCGGCGGTCCAACTCAATCTGGGTTTCGCCGGGCCCGCCGCGCAAGCCGATACCGCCACTTTGCCGCTCCAGGTGCGACCAGCGGCGCACCAAGCGGGTACTTAAATATTGCAGCCGGGCCAACTCCACCTGGAGCTTGCCCTCATGGCTGCGCGCGCGCTGGGCAAAAATTTGCAGAATCAGCAGGGTTCGGTCGTTGACCGGAAGTTCCAGATGCCGCTCAAGATTGCGTTGTTGTGCCGGACTCAGACTCTGGTCAAACAGGATCTCTTGCACGCCCAGTTGGGTGGCAAGCTGCTTGATTTCGTCAGCCTTGCCGCTGCCAATGAACAGGGCGGCATCGGGGGCTTTGCGCTTGCAGGTGAGCCGCGCAACCGGTGTTAGCCCGGCAGTCTGGGCCAGCAGGCCGAGTTCTTCGAGTTGCCCGTCAAAAAAGGGAAGGCCCAGATCAACGCCCACCAGCAAGGTGGGGGTGATCTGGCGATCAGACTGCTGCAGGTTCGTCACCCTCAGCGGCTGAGAAATTGACTGCCCGACCGGGCACGATGGTGGAAATGGCGTGCTTGTAAACCATTTGCGTCACGGTGTTGCGCAACAAAACCACATATTGATCGAACGACTCGATTTGACCTTGCAGCTTGATGCCATTGACCAGATAAATTGACACCGGGATATGTTCCCGGCGCAACGTGTTCAGGAATGGATCTTGCAAAAGTTGGCCTTTGTTATTCACGATATTCTCCGTGTTCGGAAATTTAAGAAGGAGAGACGATACCACAGCGAAAGCTGCAATCTCTGGGGGCAAGGACTAATTCCTTAAGAAACGGACAAGCTGCCGCAACAGGCGAAGATCAGGCCTGCTTGTCGGCAAACGGATTGCTCGCGGTCTTTAACTCGATGCGTAGCGGCGTGCCCACCAAATCGAAAGCCTGGCGGAAGCGCCCCTCCAGGAAACGCTTGTAGGCATCGGTCACGTGCTCCAGCGAATTGCCATGGATGACGATGACGGGCGGATTCATGCCGCCCTGATGGGCATAGCGCAATTTGGGACGGAACATGCCGGCACGTTTGGGGCTTTGAAATTGCACCGCCTCCAGCAGCAGACGCGTCAGGACAGGGGTTGACATCTTGCAATTGGCCGCCTTGTGGGCCTGGGCAATAGAGCTCCACAAAGGCCCCAGACCCTGGCGCTTTTGTGCCGAGATGAAATGCAGGTTGGCGAACTTCAAGAAAGGCAGGCGGGTTTCAATCGAGCGCTTGACCAGTTCACGCTGGTAGTCGTCCACGGCGTCCCACTTGTTGACAGCCAGCACCACCGCGCGGCCATTTTCCAGAATGTAGCCGGCAATGTGGGCGTCCTGGTCGGTCACGCCCTGGGTGGCATCAATCAGCAGCAACACCACATGCGCGGATTCAATCGCCTGCAGGGTCTTGACCACCGAAAACTTTTCAATGGCCTCGAAGACCTTGCCACGCCGGCGCAGGCCAGCGGTGTCGATCAACTCGAACTTTTGGCCGTTACGCTCAAACGGCACAGAAATGGCGTCGCGCGTGGTGCCCGGAAGGTCAAAGGCAACCAGACGCTCTTCACCGAGCCAGACATTGATCAGGGTTGATTTGCCCACGTTGGGCCGACCCGCCACCGCCAGTTTGATGACGCCGGGTTGCTCGGGCTCCGGGATCTCATCCTCGGTTGGCTGCAACTGCGAAAACACCTTGTCAAGCAACTCACGGATACCCTGGCCGTGGGCCGCCGAAACGGCGAGAACCTCACCAAAACCGAGTTCATAAAACTCGACCAGTTGGCTGCCGGCCACCAAGCCCTCGGCCTTGTTGGCGACCAACACACAGGGCTTGCCCAGGCGCCGCAGGTAATTGGCAATATCGTGATCCTGAGCTGAAACGCCCGCACGGGCATCAACCAGAAAAATCACCACATCGGCCTCGGCCACAGCCTGGCGTGTTTGCTTGGCCATTTCCTTGTATATACCGGCGCTGGCATCGGGCTCGAAGCCACCGGTGTCAATCACGATGTACTCGTGCTTGCCCTGATTGCCGTTGCCATAATGCCGGTCACGCGTCAGGCCGGCGAAATCTGCCACGATGGCATCGCGCGATTTGGTCAGACGGTTAAACAACGTCGATTTGCCAACGTTGGGTCGCCCGACCAATGCCAATACAGGTTTCATGCCGTGATGTCCGTGAGAGCGTGCGATTTATTCAGGCTGAAAGCCGTAGACACCACCGTTGCGCGTCACCACCACCAGGGTGCCAGCCGCCGCCACAGGGGTCGCCACGATGGCAGAGCCATCGGTGGTCAGTCGGGTCAGGGGGGTGCCGTCGGCCTTTGAGAGGAAATGCACCAGCCCGGTGTTGTCGCCAAGAACCACCGATCGACCCAACGCCAAAGGTGCACTCAGGTCGCGGTAGCGCAAGCGATCCGAGGTCCAGACTGGCTCGCCATCGGTTCGCCGCCAGGCAATCAGGCTGCCATCACCCTCAACCCCGTACACCAGGCGCTCGTCACCATGCAGTCCCACGGCACCCGCAGCGGTCCGTTTCCATGTGACGGTGCCGCGCAGCGTATCGATGCAAGCCACAGCGGTCTGAAATGCGCGCGCGCACACTTCGTTGGCCTGACGGCTGACGCCGCCCACCAGGTCCACCAGGCGCTCAATGTCGTTGGTGCCCCGCGGCGAGGCCAGCGCTGCATCCCACACCACGTTGCCGTTGAGTGGGTTCATGCCCACCAGACGACCCGCCAGTCCGGCCACCAGGGTATTGCCCATCGCCATCAGCACGCCTGCCTTGCGCAACACCAGCGCTTCGCCGGGGCGTTGTTGTTGCCACAGCTTGCGACCGCCCCTGGCATCAAAGGCTGCCACACTGCGATCGGCACCCAGCACGAAGACACGCTCGCCTGCCACCAGCGGGGCGGTGAAGACTTGCACTGCCAGGCGCTGACGCCAGATCACCTGGCCAGCCTCGATCACCACCAGTTCATTGTTGCGCGTGACCACAGCGGCAAAACGGCCGTCACTGCCCACACCGGCAGAAATGGGCGCGCCCACCTGCGCGCTCCACAGTTGCGCACCGGTGCCTGCGTCCAGCGACAACACCGTGCCATCGCCGCCGGCAAGCGTGATGGCCGAGCCGTCCACCTTGACTTGCAGCGGAAAGTCAACGGGTGCTGTTTTGCTGGTCCAGACCGTGCGAACACCAAGCAGCGCCGGGTTGGCGCCCAAATCAGCAGGCTTGATGGGATCAGATCCACTCGCACAGGCCGACAAGACAAGAATCAGCGCCGCCGTCAGGACACGACGCAGTGAAACCACTGAATGAAAATTTGCCATGATGAGTTACTTTCCGACCGCAGTGGCCACTGATGCTTGCTGCTGAACATCGACACCCAAAGCGTTGAGCTTGACTTCAACCAGTCGGCGGTATTCAGTGCGCGGGTCAAACAGGCGGTAGGCCTTTTCGTATTCGGCAGTCGCCTTTGCCTTGTCACCTTGCAAGATGAATACATCACCTTTGCGGTCGGCCACCAAGGCGTTGAAGCTGGCCGGATACGCCAGATTCAGCAGGCTCATGGCTTCGTCGTAACTTTTGGATTCAATGGCAATGGAGGCCAGGCGCAAACGCGCCAGCGCCTGGTACCCGGCGTCAGAAGACTTTTCAGCCACCCAGCCCAACGCGGCCTTGGCAGCATCGGGTTTGCCCAGAGCGATGAACTCGCGGGCCACCAGCAAGCCCGACTGCTGGGCATAAACCGTGGATGAAAACTTGTCTTTCATGTCGCTGAAAACGCGCTCCATGCGCGCGGCATCAGCGGCCTGCACGGCACGGTCCACCTCGTCAAACAGCACTGCCGCCTGCTGGGCCTGGCTGCGCTGCCAATAATTGTATAAATTCCAGCTGGCGAATGCGCCCAAAACAACAATGACCACCCAGGTGATGGCATTGCCGTATTGCTTCCAGAAATGCTTGATCTGGTCAAGCTGTTCTTGTTCTTCAAGGTTTAGTTGGGTGGCCATGAGGGTATCCGGTTAAGCGATCAATTGTAGGGCGGGAGCCCAGCTGGCCACGTCGGCAAGCGAATGCACTTGCTGGGCAGCGCTGGCATCACGCAAAGGTTTGACGGTCACCTGCTGGGCATGGATTTCATCGTGGCCAAAAATCAGGGCAAAGCGTGCGCCGCTGGCATCAGCTCGTTTGAACTGGCTTTTCATGCTGGCCACGGCATCGCCCGCGCTGGCATGCATCTGCACGCTGACGCCGGCCTGGCGCAAGCGCTGCAACGTTGACAAAACCTGCGGCAGGAAAGATGCCTCGGTGACGATGGCATAGGCATCCAGCGGCGGGCTCACACCGGCCAGACCCGCGCCTTTGGCCAGGGCCAGCACAC
>NZ_JAABQC010000019.1 GCF_011391645.1 Rhodoferax sp.
AGGCAGCACTTCGGTCAGGATCACGTACCACATCAGCAGTTGCAACAGCACCGGGATGTTGCGAAAGAATTCCACGTAAGCCATGCACAGGCCACGGACCAGTGCGTTGCGCGAGAAGCGGCCCACACCCAGCAACGTGCCCAGAATGGTCGCCAGGATAATTCCCAAAATGGCTACCCGCAGGGTGTTGGTGACCCCCACCAGAAATGCGCTCCAGTAGGGTTCACCCGAGTCAAAGGGGTACAGGCTTTCGCCAATGTCAAAGCCGGCCGCCTGGCTCAAGAAGTCAAAACCGCTTTGGATGCCGCGCACCCGCATGTTTTCCAGGGTGTTGTGGGCCAGAAACCAGCCGACCCCGGCAATGGCCGCGAGGGCGATCAACTGATAAATCAGGCCCCTGAACGCCTGACTGCGCCAGGACCAGTTTTTTTTGGGGGGTTTAGTGTTTGCGTTCATTGTGCTTGGGTGCCATTTGGCGACGGAATAAAACACACAACAGGCATCGGCCGGGATGCATCATGAAAATAAAGCGCCGCTTGAATCGCTTGTGGCGACATCAGGCGGCGCTTGGCAGCTTGGGTTAACGAACCGGGAGGGCGTACATCAGGCCGCCCTTGTTCCACTGGTTGTTCACACCGCGTGGCAATCCCAAAGCCGATTTCGGACCGACATTGCGTTCGAAAATTTCACCGTAGTTCCCCGTGGCCTTGATGGCATTGGCCATCCAGTCCTTACTCAGGCCCAGCAGCTTGCCGGTGTCTTCCGAGACGCCCAGGATACGCGTGACCACCGGGTCAGTGCTGGTGGTCTTCAGGCTGTCCACATTGGCTTGGGTGATGCCATATTCTTCCGCTTCGAGCAGGCCGTAGATGGTCCATTTGACAATGGCAAACCACTCGTCGTCACCGCGGCGCACCATCGGACCCAGGGGCTCTTTGGAGATCAACTCGGGCAGGATGACATGGTCAGCCGGAACCTTGGCGACCTTGTTGCGGGTGGAGGCCAAACCGGAGGCATCGGTGGTGTAGGCAATGCAACGGCCTGTGAAGTAGGCGTTTTCAGCGGCTTCGAGTTTTTCAAACACCACAGGTTTGATGCTCAGGCCGCTGGCCTTGGAGTAGTCGGTCAGGTTTTTCTCAGTGGTGGTGCCAGACTGCACACACACCGTTTGACCTTTGAGTTGCTTGGCGCTCTTGATCTTGCTCTTGACCGGCACCATGAAGCCCTGGCCGTCGTAATAGGTTGTGACCGTGACATGCAGGCCCAGCGACGCGTCACGGGTCAGGCTGAAGGTGGTATTGCGCGACAGCACGTCCACTTCGCCAGACTGCAAGGCGGTAAAACGTTGCTGTGCGTTCAGCGGCACGTATTTGACTTTTTCAGCGTCGCCCAGTGTGGCGGCAGCCAAGGCACGGCACACATCAATGTCGAGCCCGCTCCACTTGCCATTGGAGTCGGCAGCTCCAAAACCGGCCAGGCCGGTGTTCACACCGCACACCACCTGGCCACGGGCCTTGATGCCGTCAAGGGTTTTGCCGGCATGGGCCGGCAGAGCGGCGAGGGTGCCCAGTACTGCCGCAACGACGGCTACATTCTTTAGGTTGCTGATTCGCATGTTGAAAGACTCCAGTAAAAAAGATTAAAAGCTTGTTGAGTTGGACCAAGGTTGGGCTGAACGACAAGAAATGCACTTTAGCAGTGCACTGTTTGCCTTTACATACGGGTTTACGCTCAAGATTCATGCAAAGAATTCATAATCTCATTCATTGACATAAAGAAAAGCATCGCCACCAAGTGGCAAGCAGTAACCATGCCACCCAAGCACTTTTAACGGACAGGAGAAAAGATGACTTTGAAATTGGTGGCCCCTGAGAAAGTGGGTCTGGACCCCCAGCGTTTGCAGCGCCTGATGACGGTCTTGAGGGGCGAGACAGATAAAAAACGCTTGCCCGGCGCCGTGGCGGTGGTGGCACGGCATGGCCAGGTGGCCTTGTTCGACAGCGTCGGCCAACTCAACCCGGCCACCGGCGCGGCCATGACGCCAGACGCCCACTTCCGCATCTATTCCATGACCAAACCGATTGTCTCGGTGGCGATCATGATGCTGATGGAAGAGGGCAAGTTGTTGCTGAATGACCCGGTGGCCAAATTTTTGCCGGAATTTGCGGGTCAGCAAGTGGCCACGCTGGTGGATGGTGCAGTCCAATTGCAACCCGTCGGCCGCGCTGCCACGCTGCATGACCTGTTGCGCCACACTGCTGGCATGACCTATGAGTTTTTGGGCAGCACCCCGGTGCAGCGCCAATACACCCAGTTGCGCATTGGCTCGCGCGAGCGCAGCCTGGCCGAGTTCACCCGGCAGCTGGCTGGCCTGCCCCTGATCTTCGAGCCGGGCAGCGCATTTGAATACAGCCGCGCCACGGATGTGCTGGGGCGGGTGATTGAGGTCATATCCGGTCAGACCCTGCAAAACTTCCTCGAAGAGCGCATTTTTGAGCCGCTGGGCATGATTCATACTGCCTTCGCGGTGGCCGAGCAACACCATGAACTGATTGCCGAACCCTTTGCGCGCGACCCCGATGGCGGCGTGCAGATGCGTGTGATCGATATCCGCGCCGATGCGGCGCTAGCCTCCGGCGGCGGCGGCCTGGCCTCCACCGCGATGGACTACGCGCGTTTTTTGCAGTTCATGCTGAACCGTGGCGAACTCGCCGGTGTGCGCCTGCTGGGGCCGCGCACGGTTGATTTCATGACCACTGATCACCTGGGCGACATCCCGGTGCACAGCGCCGGATCGCGTTCGCTACTGCCCGCCGGTCACGGTTTTGGCCTGGGTTTTGCCGTGCGAAAACACCTGGGTGCGGCGCCGGTGCCGGGCTCGGTGGGCACTTACTTTTGGGGCGGCCTGGCCGGTACCACCTTTTTTGTCGACCCGGCACTGGACCTGTTTGGCATTCTGATGCTGCAAGCGCCCAACCAGCGTGAGTATTACCGCATGCTGTTCCGAGACATCGTCTATGCGGCGCTGATGGATTGACCCTTGCTGAGAGCGCATTTGTTTGGATCAGGTTGGCCCATTATTTCGCATCACGAAATGCAGTTCCTTATCGCAGAAGAGTTTGATTCAAATCAATAGTTTGATTTGTCGTCGTATCATTATCCGGTCAGTTGAAAAAAAGGGCTGCAGACACTTCGCCTGTTTGACCCGCCAACATTTGAGGAGACACCATGTTTCAGGTTCGCATTCACGGACGCGGCGGCCAAGGGGTCGTCACGTGTGCAGAGATGATGTCCATCGCTGCCTTTTTGGGGGGGCGCCACGCGCAGGCTTTTCCCAGCTTTGGCTCAGAGCGCACCGGTGCGCCGGTGGTGGCTTTTTGCCGCATGGACGACCGCGAAATTCGCCTGCGCGAACCCATCATGCAACCCGATGCCATCATCATCCAGGACCCCACGCTGCTGCATCAGGTGGATGTGTTTGGCGGGTTAAAAAAAGACGGCTTCATTTTGATCAACACCACCCGCAGCTTCAAGGAAATGGGTCTGGGTGAGTTTGTCAAAGGGTTCAATGCCGAGCATTTGCTGACGGTTCCCGCCTCAGAACTGGCCATGAAGCACGTGGGGCGTGCCGTGCCCAATGTGCCTCTGCTGGGCGCATTTGCCGCCCTGTGCAACCTGATTTCTCTGGATGCCGTGCAGCGCGCCATTGATGACAAATTCAAGGGCGCCATCGCCCAGGGTAACAAGGCCGCTGCGATGGCGGCCTACAACACGGTCATGGGCCACGAAAAACAGGACGAGGAGACACACCATGCTTGAACAATGCGAAGGCTCACATGCGGTGGCCAAGGCCGTGGCACTGAGCCGCCCCGAGGTGATTTGTGCCTATCCCATTTCCCCGCAAACCCACATTGTGGAGGGGCTGGGCGAGATGGTGAAGTCGGGCGAACTGACATCCTGCGAGTTTGTCAATGTCGAGTCCGAATTTGCCGCCCTGAGCGTGGCCATCGGCGCCTCTGCCGCCGGCGCAAGGTCTTACACAGCCACAGCGAGCCAGGGCCTGCTGTTCATGGCCGAGGCGGTTTACAACGCTTCAGGCCTGGGGTTACCGATTGTCATGACGGTTGCCAATCGCGCGATTGGCGCGCCGATCAACATCTGGAACGACCACACCGACAGCATGAGCATGCGCGATGCCGGCTGGCTGCAGATTTTTGCCGAAACCAATCAGGAGGCACTGGACCTGCACATTCAGGCCTTCAAGATTGCCGAAGAACTTTCGTTGCCGGTGATGGTGTGTATGGACGGCTTTATCCTGACCCATGCCTACGAACGTGTCGACATGCCGGACCAGGCCCAGGTGGACCGGTTCTTGCCACCTTACGAACCGCGCCAGGTGCTCGACCCGAGCGATCCGGTGACCATCGGCGCCATGGTCGGCCCCGAGGCGTTTACCGAGGTGCGTTACCTGGCGCACGCCAAGCAGATGCAGGCACTCGACCTGATTCCGCAAATTGCCGCCGAGTTCAAAAAAGAATTTGGCAGGGACTCCGGCGGCTTGATCAAGACCTACCAGACCGACGACGCAGAAACCATCGTGATCGCCATGGGTTCGGTGCTCGGCACCATCAAGGACACGGTGGACGATTTGCGCGCCGAGGGAATCAAGGTGGGGGTGCTGGGCATCACGTCCTATCGGCCGTTCCCGATTTCAGCCATTCGCGATGCCACCGCCCATGCCAAGCGCATTGTGGTCATCGAGAAGTGTTTTGCCGTGGGTGTTGGCGGTATTGTGTCGCGCGACGTGCGCAGTGCCGTGCGCAATCGCCCACAGCCGGTGCTGACCGTGGTGGCGGGCTTGGGAGGGCGTGCCATCACCAAGGCATCGGTGCATAAACTGTTGCTTGAGGCGATTGCCGACAAACTGGAGTTGCTGACTTTTATGGACCTGGACTGGGGCGTGGTCAACCGTGTTTTGGAGCGTGAAAAAACCCAACGCCGCTCCGGCCCGATCGCCGAAGGCATTTTGCGTGACATGGGCAATGTCGGAACGCAGGTCGTTTAACGCACAACTCACAGAGCACACATCATGGAACAGTCATTGGTCAAGTTTTACCAGACCGGCACCTTTACCGTGGGCAACCGCCTGCTCTCGCCTGAGCAGCGCAGCGTGCAGGCGGGTGCCGCACGCAGCAATTCCCTCAATTCCGGTCACCGCGCCTGCCAGGGCTGCGGCGAGGCGCTGGGCGCGCGCTACGCCATTGATGCCGCCATGGCGGCCACCAACGGCCAGTTGATTGCCGCCAACGCCACCGGGTGCCTGGAGGTTTTCTCTACGCCGTACCCGGAGACGTCATGGCAAATCCCGTGGATTCACTCGCTGTTTGGCAACACGGCAGCGGTTGCCACCGGCATTGCCGCAGCCATGAAGGCCAAAGGCCGCAGCGACGTGCGGGTGGTGGCGCAGGGCGGCGATGGCGGCACCACCGACATTGGCTTTGGTTGCCTGTCGGGCATGTTTGAGCGCAACGACGACGTGCTCTACATCTGCTATGACAACGAGGCCTACATGAACACCGGCGTGCAGCGCTCCAGCGCCACGCCGCCGGCGGCGCGCACTGCCACCACCATGGCCGTTGGAGAGCATCCGGGCAATGAATTTGGCCAGGGCAAAAACGTGCCGCAAATCGCCATGGCGCACGAAATCCCCTATGTGGCAACTGCCACCGTGGCGGATCTGCATGACCTGGAATACAAGGTCACCAAGGCCATGTCGATGCATGGCGCGCGCTACATCCATATCTTTGTGCCGTGCCCGCTGGGCTGGGGTGCTGCCTCGCACGACACCATCAAGCTGTCCAGGTTGGCGGTTGAGAGCGGCGTTTTTCCGGTGTTCGAGGCCGAGCGCGGCGAGGTGACCGGGGTACTGAAAATTCGACGCCAGGTGCCGGTTGAAGACTACCTGAAGCCGCAAAAACGCTTTGCCCACCTGTTTGGAAAAAAGCCCGATGTGGCCACGCTGGCGCGCTTGCAGGCGCGCGCCGACCGCAATATTCGCCGTTTTGGTTTGTTAGGGGAATGACAATGCAAAAACCATTTGCCATCACGCTTGATGTCGGCAGCTCGCTGGCCAACCACACGGGCTCGTGGCGCACCGAGCGCCCGGTGTATTTGAACCGCATGCCACCGTGCAACCACCAGTGCCCCGCAGGGGAAGATATCCAGGGCTGGCTGTTCCATGCCGAGTCGGGCAACTATCTGGAAGCCTGGCGCACGCTGGTGGAAGACAACCCGTTTCCCGCCATCATGGGGCGTGTTTGTTACCACACCTGCGAGGGTGCCTGTAACCGGGGCCAGCTTGATTCGCCGGTCGGCATCAACTCGGTCGAACACTTTTTGGGCGACGAAGCCATCGCCAAGGGCTGGACGTTTCCCAAGCCTCTGGCCAGTTCCGGCAAAAAAGTGATGGTGGTTGGCGCCGGACCGTCGGGTTTGTCGGCCGCTTACCAATTGGCGCGCCTGGGCCATGCGGTGACCGTGATCGAGGCCGGGCCACTGCCGGGCGGCATGATGCGCTTTGGTATTCCGCAGTACCGCCTGCCGCGTCAGGTGCTTGATGCCGAGGTGCAGCGCATCGTGGATCTGGGCGTGCGCATCGAGTACAACACCAAGGTGGACAACGTGCTCGAAGCCAAACAGGCGGGCGGGTACGATGCCGTCTTTCTGGCGGTGGGCGCGCACATTGCCAAACGCGCCTACATTCCCGCAGGGGACTCCGCCAAGGTGCTGGATGCGGTGTCGGTGCTGCGATCCATGGAAGGCGAGGACAAGCCTTTGCTCGGGCGCCGCGTGGTGGTTTATGGCGGTGGCAACACGGCCATCGATGTGGCCCGCACCGCGAAAAGGCTGGGCGCGACCGAGTCCATCATTGTTTACCGGCGCAATCGCGACAAGATGCCCGCGCACGACTTCGAGGTCGAAGAAGCGCTGCAGGAGGGCGTCATGATCAAGTGGCTGTCCACCATCAAGCAGGCCGGCGAGTCGTCCATCATGGTCGAAAAGATGGCGCTTGATGACAAGGGCTTTCCCCAGCCCACCGGCGAGTTTGAGACGCTGGAAGCCGATTCGGTGGTGCTGGCGCTGGGCCAGGATGTGGACTTGTCGCTGATCGAGGGCGTGCCGGGCATGGTCGTCCAGGACGGCGTGGTGCAGGTCAATGCACAAATGATGACCGGCCACGACGGCATCTTTGCCGGCGGCGACATGGTGCCCGCCGACCGCAATGCAACCGTCGCCATTGGCCACGGCAAAAAAGCAGCGCGCAACATCGATGCCTGGCTGCGCGGCGCGGCTCATGTGCCGGCGCCAAAAAATGAAGTTGCCAGCTTCGATTTGCTCAACACTTGGTACTACAGCGATGCGCCCAAGACGATGCGGCCGATGCTCGACATTATTCGGCGCCAATCGACCTTTGAAGAAGTGCAGGGCGGTCTGGATGAAAGCAATGCCTTGTTCGAAGCCCGGCGCTGCCTGTCGTGCGGCAACTGTTTTGAATGCGACAACTGCTATGGCGTGTGCCCTGATAACGCCGTCATCAAGCTCGGCCCCGGCAAGGGCTTTGAGTTCAATTACGATTACTGCAAAGGCTGCGGCATTTGTGTCTCTGAATGCCCTTGCGGCTCGATCAAGATGGTGCCTGAAGACATTTGACATGCCGGTCGGTCACCCAGTTCCAGGCGTGCGCCGGGAGCCGTGTTGCAGACCACGCCTTTCATGCGTTTTATCAGTTTCTGGCAGAGTATCCGGTTCAAAATGCGCTGGTCTGTTCACCTTTAAGGAGTAAGTCATGTTCAAACATATCCTGGTCCCGGTCGATGGCTCTGATACCGCGCAGATGGCGGTCAGCAAGGCGACCGCGCTGGCCAAAGCCTTTGGCAGCCAGGTCACAGTGATCTATGTGATCGACCCTTATCCCTTTACCGGCGTGGGTACCGACTTTGCCTACGGCCAGGCGGATTATTTGAGCGCGGCAACAGCCGAGGCCAATGCGTCGGTCAAGCTTGCCAAGCAGTCGTTTGCCGACGCGGGTGTCGAGGTGGAATCTTCGGTGGTTGAAGCGCACACCGCCTGGCGCGGCATTGTCGAAGCCGGCGAGTCTTTGCAGGCCGACCTGATCGTGATGGGTTCACACGGCCGCAGCGCCCTGGAAAAACTGGTGCTCGGCAGTGTCGCCCAGGCTGTGCTGTCGCACACCAAGCTGCCGGTGCTGGTGGTGCGCAACTGACACAGTTTTCTTACCCGCACTGCCCCACATAGCCACAGGCGGTGCAGAAGTCGCAGCCGTCCTTGTGGATCACGGTGGGATTGCCACACTCGGGGCAGGCTTTGCCGGCCATGGTCTTGCTGGCTTCGCGTGCCTCGGGCGTGTCGAGCACGCCCATGTCGCGCAGCGGATAACCTTCTTCATTCAGGATGCCCAGCATCGCATAGCGGTGGATGATCAGCCGTGCGATGTAGGCCACGGTGGACGGCCAGGTTTGCTGACGTTTTTCGCCGTTGGGCAAGCCTGGCACAAAGGCCATGAAGTGACCCAGCGGCTCGGCGTAATTCAGCAACTTGCGCAGCTTCATGCCGATCCAGGCCGGGTCGATCACCCGCATGTCGAGCGACAGCAGGCGCGCCAGGCCGTCCATGGCTCTCGGGTAGTTGCCGCTGAAACCCACCGCGCAGGGGCGAGTCACCATGTTGCCGTCAGGGCCGGGCAGGTTGACCTCTTTGAGCGTCACGGTAAAGGCTTCGCTGGTGGCAGGGTTGTCCACATCGACGGCCCAGGCCAGCGTGCCGGACGGGCCTGTGATGGGCTCGTTGCGGCTGAACATGGCGTCAATGACCGGGGTGTAGGCCGATGTCTTGTCGGTTGATTTTTTGCTGGCCTGCGCGCTGATTTGCTCACAACGCCACCGGATCACGGCCGCCGTGGCAGCCACCACGCCAGGGAAAAGGCGCTTCTCACCGTAGGGCGGAAAAGGCATCTCGAACGCATGCTCTTCGCTGACCGTGGCCAGTGCGTCGAGCTTGAGCTGCAGCCAGGCGGGGTCGTTGGCACGCAAGTCCATCGACAGGGTCTTGGCCAGGGCGCCCAGGCCGCGCGGTTGTTCGGCGCCGTTCACCCACACTTCAAAAGGCTGCGGTGCGCTGCCTTCCTGCAGAGAGAGTTCGCCTATGAACAGGGCGAAGTCGCCAAACGGGTGGTGCACCATGAAGGTCCAGGCCGGGTTGCCGCCCGGCAGTTCCGGGCGACCGGGCCAGCGCAGGGATGACAGCACCGGGGCCGGCAGGCGGTCCAGCAACAGGCGATGGTTGGTGGCGTCAATCTGCAAGGGCTTGGCAATGCTGGGAGCGGCGCTTGAAGGCGTCACACTCAGCACCGAACCCAGCACCGAATTCGGCCGATAGGTGGCCAGGCCTTTGAGACCCGACTGCCAGGCCTGGGTGTAGAGGCCCTGAAAGTCTTCATACGGATAGTCGGCAGGCACATTGACGGTTTTGGAAATGGCGGTGTCAATGAAGGGGGCCACGGCCGCCACCATTTCTTCATGGGCCTGGGCGCTCATCTCGAGGGCCGTGACAAAGGCGTCGGTCAAGGGCGCATCGGTGCCGAACAGATGCCGGTACAGGCGCCAGGCGTGGTCTTCCACCGCGTATTCCTTGAAGCTGCCGTCGGCCATGCGCTTCTTGCGGTTGTAGGTCCAGCTGAAGGCGGGCTCGATGCCGTTGCTGGCGTTGTCGGCAAAGGCCAGGCTGATGGTGCCGGTGGGGGCAATCGACAGCAAATGCGAGTTGCGCAGGCCGTGTTTGTGAATGCGCTTTTTCAGATCGGCGGGCAAACGCGACGCAAAGGTCTGGCCGCTCAGATAGAGGTCGGCGTTGAATAGCGGGAACGCGCCGCGCTCTTGCGCCAGTTCGTTGGAAGCCTGGTAGGAGGTGTCGCGCATCAGCTCTGAAATATACCGGGCCATGTCGCGTGCAGCTTGCGTGTCGTAGCGCAAATTGAGCATCACCAAGGCGTCGCCAAGCCCGGTGTAGCCCAGGCCGACGCGGCGCTTGGAGGCGGCTTCCTGCTGCTGCTGTGGCAGCGGCCAGACGGTGGCATCCAGCACGTTGTCGAGCATGCGCACCGCCACCCGGGCGACACCGGCAAAGGCCTCGCGGTCAAAACTGGCATTTTCAGAGAACGGATCCCGGATGAACCGCGTCAGGTCAATCGAACCCAGGCAGCAGCAGCCGTAGGGGGGCAGCGGTTGCTCGGCACAAGGATTGGTGCTGGCGATGGTTTCGCAATACGACAGGTTGTTGTCGCGGTTCATCTGGTCCAAAAACAACACGCCGGGCTCGGCGTGGTCATAGGTGGAGCGCATGATCTGGTCCCACAGGGTGCGGGCCTTGAGCTTGCGGTAAACCCAGACGCCATTGTCCTGGTCGTGAAAGGCGCCGGCATCTTTCTGGGGCATGCCGGGCTCGGCTTTATGTACCAAGCGAAAGTCGCCATCGGCTTGCACGGCGTTCATGAATTCATCGGAAACACCCACCGAGATGTTGAAGTTTTTCAGGTCGCCCTGGTCTTTGGCATGGATGAATTCCTCGATGTCGGGGTGGTCGCAGCGCAGCACACCCATCTGGGCGCCGCGCCGGGCACCGGCAGACTCCACGGTTTCGCAAGAGCGGTCAAACACGCGCATATAGCTCACCGGGCCGGATGCGCTGCTTTGCGTGCTGCCAACCCAGGCACCGCGCGGGCGGATGCGGGAGAAGTCGTAACCCACGCCGCCACCACGGCGCATGGTCTCGGCGGCTTCGGTCAGCGCCGTGTAAATGCCGGGGTGGCCGTCTTCGATATGGGCAATCGAGTCGCCCACGGGTTGCACAAAGCAATTGATGAGGGTGGCCGCCAGGTCGGTGCCGGCGGCTGACTGGATGCGCCCGGCAGGCAAAAAGCCGGCTTCCAGCGTGGCCAGAAATTTGATTTCCCACTGGGCCTGCTGCTCGGGTGCCTCAACTTTGGCGAGCGCGCGCGCAACGCGCCGGTTGACGTCTGAAATGCTCTTTTCCGCGCCTTTGCTGTACTTTTCAAGCAACACTTCTTCGCTGATGGGCTGGGCCTGCAGTGCGGCAAAGGTGGGGGTGGTGGTGGGTTGTGACATGGATTCTTTCCTTAAAAACGAGCCGCCATCGTAGTCGGCCGGAACAGCAGTTTCGTTGATCCAGGACAAAAATGGGGGGCTAAATAAAAATATAAAAACGCTATACCTAGTGTTTTCACTTACTTATTCGACTACGGGTAGTGTATTTGCAGGCCAATTGTCATGTCAATACAGTGAGCCAGAAGCCACACCCGCATGCTGAATCGTCATGGCGAGGGCAGGGCCGTCGTGGCAAGCATGCGATGCAACTGCGGCAGGCACGAGCCGCAGTTGGTGCCGCATTTCAGACTGGTTTGCAAGGCGGTCAGGCGCTGCGCAGGCGCGGCAGTGCTTTGCGCCAGGTGCTTGGCAATGGCCAGGTCGGTCACGTTGAAGCAGGCGCAGACCTGCTGGCCGCGTGACACTACCGACACGGGTGGCGTGGCGCCAGGAATCAGCAGCGCCCGGCCGTAAGAATGGGCGGGAAGGGATTCCTTGAGCAGGGTGCTGATCCAGCTTTGGGCGCTGATGTCGCCTGCCAGCAAGAAGCTCTCCAGCTCGGTTTGGGTGTCGGTCTCAATCAGCCGGGCGGCGCGGCGCTGGCCGCGTCGGGCGTCTGAATAGCGCAGCACTTCCGGGCCCTGAATTTGGAGCAGCCGCTCAATTTGTGCCAGCAGCGCAGGCTCTGGCGCGGCATGGCGTGCGGCGCGAAACAACAAGCCGCTGCGCTCACCCTGTGCGCTTGCGGTCGTGCTGGAAAACGGCACACAGGTGGCAAAGTCGAACTGCGCCATCAGGCTTTGCAGCGCCGTCCTGGCCGCGATGCCCTGCGATTGCGGCAGCCACGCCATGGCCAGAAGCTGCCAGGGCATCTCGGCTTTGAGGATTTTGACCGGCGTGTGTTTGAACTCGGGTTGCCTGGAGTCGGGGCAAAAGCTCCCGCTGGTCAGGGCATTGACGCCGCCCAAGCGTTCACCCTGGGCGCTTTGGCCGCTCAGGAACTCTTCGCCCCAGTGCATCGCCATGAAAGCCTGGTTCAAGCCAAGCTCCCGGCTGGCCTGGACCGGCACCAGCACCGAACCCCGGGGGCTGGTGAGGTGGACCAGGTCGCCATCCTTGAGTTGACGCTGCAGCATGTCTTGCGGGTGCATTTGCACGCAAGGCTCGCTGGCATGGCCAAATAACTGGCCGAGCGTGCCGGTGCGGCTCATGCCGTGCCATTGGTCGCGCAGGCGGCCGGTGGTGAGCGCGAACGGATAGCGCGCACTGCGCGGCTCAGCCACGCTCTGGTAGGCCGCGCTGATGAAACGCGCCTTGCCGTCTGCGGTGGGGAAAATGCCGTCCTCGTAAAGCCGGGCTTTCCCATGCAGTTCGCCCTCTCTCAGCGGCCATTGTTGCGGGGCTGCCTCGAGCATGGCATAGCTCATGCCGGTGATGTCGAGGTCGCGGCCCCGGGTGGATTCACGGTGTTCCAGCCAGACGGCTTCTGGCGTTTTGTAGGGGAAGAGGGGGGCCAAACCCGCATGGATTGGCGTTCGCTGCGGCTTCAACAGCAGCTCCAGCCGTTGGGCCAGGTCGGTGGCAATCTGCCAGTCGTGTCGTGCCTCGCCGGCGGGGGGAACCGCAGCGCGAACGCGGCTGATACAGCGCTCGGAGTTGGTCACCGTGCCCTCCTTTTCGCCCCAGGTAGAGGCTGGCAGCAGCAGGTCGGCATAGGCACAAGTGGCGGTGCCGGCATAGGCCTCCTGCATCACCACAAATTCTGCGCGCTCCAGGGCCCGGCGCACCAGGGTCTGGTTGGGCATGGATTGCGCCGGGTTGGTGCAGGCAATCCACAGGGCCTTGATTTCACCATCGGCGGCGGCCTGAAACATCTCCACCGCCGTCTTTCCGGCCTGCCGGGGCACACTGGGCAAACCCCAGAGCGCGGCTATTTCAGCGCGATCATCGGCATTTTTCAGGTCGCGGTGGCCACTGAGCAGATTGGCCATGCCACCCACCTCGCGCCCGCCCATGGCGTTGGGCTGGCCGGTGAGGGAAAACGGCCCGGCACCCGGTTTGCCGATTTGCCCGGTGGCCAGATGCAGGTTGATGAGCGAGGTGTTTTTGGCGGTGCCGCTGCTGGACTGGTTCAGGCCCTGGCAGTACAAACTCAGCGTGGGCGTGCGGGTCTTGCCGCCGGCCGACACGCCGGCAAACAGGCGCGTGGCTTCAAGCAGCGCCTCCTGGCTGATGCCGCAGGTGCGCGCCACCACCTCGGGCGTGCAGTCGCGCAGCCCTGTTTTGAGCGACTCGAAACCGCGGGTGTGGGCGGCCATGTACGCGGCATCCAGCCAGCCATCCCAAAGCATCAGGTGCAACATGCCGTGGTGCAGCATGACGTCGGTGCCGGGCTGAATCTGCAGGAACAGGTCGGCCATGTCCGCAGTGTCGGTGCGCCGCGGATCAACCACCACAATCTTCAGGGCCGGGTTGGCGCGACGGGCGTCTTCGATGCGCCTGAACAAAATCGGGTGCGCATAGGCGGTGTTGCTGCCGGTGATGAACAGGGTGTTGGCGTGCTGGAGGTCGTCATAACACGCGGGTGGCGCGTCCATGCCGAGGCTCTGCTTGTAACCCGCCACGGCGCTGCTCATGCACAGGCGCGAATTGCTGTCGATGTTGTTGCTGCCGATCAGGCCCTTGGCGAGCTTGTTGAAGACGTAATAGTCCTCGGTCAGCAGTTGGCCCGAGATGTAAAAACCCACGGCATCAGGACCATGTTGTTGGATGATGCCGGCAAAACGGTTGGCTGCCTGGTCAAGGGCGCTGTCCCAACTGATGCGTTGCGCCGGCGCGCCGCGCTGGCTGCGTTGCATCGGGTAAAGCAGCCGCGCCTGGGCCGTGATGTCGGCGCTGGCCGTGAGGTGCAGGCTGGCTCCTTTGGTGCACAGGCGCCCAAAATTGGCCGGGTGGTCCGGGTCGCCACGCACGCCGGTGATCTGCTTGCCTTTTGACTCAATGATCACGCCGCAGCCAACGCCGCAATAGGGACAGGTGGAGCGGGTTTCTGTCATGGCTGCGTTTGTGCGGTCGGTTTCAGGCGCAGGTCGTGCGGCGCGCCGGGCCCGCCACCGGTCGGGTTTGGTCGGTGGCGTGGCTGGTCAGCTCGGCGGTGTTCAGAAACACCTGGCCGTCTTCCAGCTTTACCTCGAAGCGCGGCGTGCAGCCTTCATCGGGCGCAGCCGCCTGGCCGGTGCACAGGCCAATCGTCCAGTTGTGCAAGGGGCAGGCCACGCTGGTGCCAAACACAATGCCCTGGCTCAGCGGCCCACCCTTGTGGGGGCAACGGTCGAGCAGGGCAAACACCTCGTCCTGGTCGTTGCGAAACACCGCCACGTCCAGGCCTTGCTTGCGCGCCACGCGGCGCGAGCCCAGCACCGGAATGTCGTCGATGCGGCAGATGGGGGTCCATTCATTCATGTTGGTTTTCCTTAAACGCTCAGGGCGTCAAACTGGCGGGTGTCGACGGCGGCCTTGTCAAACTCGAACCAGGGGTCGGGCTCGCCATCCAGGGCGAATTGCAGGTTTTCCCAGAGTTCCTTGCGGCCGGCGTGGTCTTCGACAATGCGTTTCTTCACGTAGTCCAAGCCGACGCGATTGACGTAATGCACGGTGCGCTCCAGGTACCAGCCCTCGGTGCGGTACAGCTCGCAGAAGGCGCCGGTGTACTCCAGCACCTCGGCCGCCGTCTTGACCTTGACCAGAAAGTGTGCCACCTCGGTCTTGATGCCGCCGTTGCCCGCCACATACATCTCCCAGCCGGAATCCACACCGATGATGCCGACGTCCTTGATGCCGGCCTCGGCGCAATTGCGCGGGCAGCCTGACACAGCGAACTTGACCTTGTGCGGCGCGTACATGCGCCACATCGCGCGCTCCAGGTCTTTGCCCATCTGGGTGCTGTCTTGTGTGCCCATGCGGCACCACTCGCTGCCGACACAGGTTTTCACCGTGCGCAAGGCTTTGGCGTAAGCATGGCCAGACGGCATGCCGATGTCTTTCCAGACGTTGACCAGGTCTTCTTTCTTCACACCGAGCAAGTCAATGCGCTGGCCGCCGGTGACCTTCACGGTGGGAATCTTGTATTTGTCCACCACATCGGCAATACGGCGCAGTTCGCTGGCTGTGGTTTCGCCGCCCCACATGCGCGGAATCACACTGTAGGTGCCGTCCTTCTGGATGTTGGCGTGCGAACGCTCGTTGATGAAGCGGCTTTGTGGATCGTCTTTGGCCAGTTTGGGCCAGGTGCTGATCAGGTAATAGTTGATGGCCGGGCGGCAGCTGGCGCAGCCGGTGGGAGTCTTCCATTCCATGAAGGCAAACACGTCGGCAATCTTGAGCAGCTTGTTGGTCTTGATGGCATCGCGGACCGCCTGATGGCCGTGGTCGGTGCAAGCGCACATGGCCTTGGTTTTGGGTGTGACCGAGTAGTCGGCACCCGCGGTGAAGATCAGCAACTGCTCGACCAGACCGGTGCAGGAGCCGCAGGATGCGCTGGCCTTGGTGTGTTTGCGTACCTCGTCCAGCGTGAACAGGCCTTTTTCACGGATCGTCTTGCAGATGGTGCCCTTGGTCACACCGTTGCAGCCGCAAACCTCGTCGCTGTCTTTCATGGCAGCGGCCTTGTTGTGACCTTGGTGGCCGGCATCGCCAATGTTGGATTCGCCAAACATCAGCTTGTCGCGGATATCGCCCACCGGGCGGCCGTCGCGCAGCAGTTTGAAGTACCAGCTGCCGTCCACCGTGTCGCCATACAGGCAGGCGCCCACCAGTTTGTCGTCTTTGAGAACCAGCTTTTTGTAGACCCCGCCTTTGGGGTCGCTCATGATGATTTCCTCAAAGCCTTCGCCACCGGCAAAGTTACCCGCTGAAAAAAGGTCAATGCCGGTGACCTTCAATTTGGTCGACGTCAGCGAGCCCACATAACGGCCAATGCCAAACTGCGCCAGGTGGTTGGCCGCCACCTTGGCCTGCTCAAACAGCGGCGCCACCAGGCCGTAAGCGGTGCCACGGTGCGCGGCGCATTCGCCCACGGAGTAAATGCGGGCGTCGGTGATGGTTTGCAGCGTGTCGTTGACCACAATGCCCTTGTCGCAATGCAGGCGCATGCTCTGGGCCAGTTCCACGTTGGGGCGAATGCCAACCGCCATCACCACCAGATCCGCGGGCACTTCACTGCCTTCTTTGAACTTGATGGCAGTGACCCGGCCATCGGGCCCGCCGACCAGCTCCTGCGTTTGTGCGCCCATCAAGAAGTTCAGGCCACGCGCTTCCAACGACTTTTGCAGCAGTTTGCCGGCCACATCGTCCAACTGGCGGTCCATCAAGGTGGGCATGACGTGCACCACGCTCACCGTCATGCCGCGCAGCATCAGGCCGTTGGCGGCCTCCAGCCCCAGCAGGCCGCCGCCAATCACCACGGCGTGTTGGTACTGTGTGGCCGCTTCGATCATGGCCTGGGTGTCGGCAATGTCGCGGTAGGCAATCACCCCCTGCAGGTCCTTGCCGGGGATCGGCAGCATGAAGGGGTTGGAGCCGGTGCACAGCAGCAGCCGGTCGTATTCGGCGCTGGTCGTCTCGCCGTTGGCATTCGTCGCATGCACCAGGCGCTTGACCCGGTCCACCGAGGTCACGCGCCAGCCGGCATGCAGGGTGATGTGGTTGTCTGTGTACCAAGACCAATCGTTGAGAACGATCTCGTCCAGGGTTTGCTCGCCCGCCAGCACCGGGCTGAGCAGAATGCGGTTGTAGTTGGGGTGCGGCTCGGCGCCGAACACCGTGATGTCATACAGCTCGGGGGCAATCTTCAGCAGCTCTTCCAGGGTGCGCACACCGGCCATGCCGTTGCCGACCATCACGAGTTTCATTTTTTTCATAGTCTTTCCTTGTTCACCGTTAAAGGGTCAGGCCAAGCACGGCGGTGACACGGCCCTGCATGGCTACCGGCACCAGCAAGGTTTGGCCATCCAGCTTGGGAACGCCCGTGCTGAAGACTTGTCCAGGCAAACTACCCGCGAAGGTCAGTTTGTCTTGGGTGGCGCTCAGCTCGGCACCATCGTCTTCAGAAAAGCCAAAGCTGTGCACCAAGTGGGACTGCATCGCGTCGGGCGCCCACACGTCCACGCGCCGCGCAATCGGGGTGGCCAGAGCGCTCAAGAAGGCCAGCACATAGTTTTGGCCATCGGCACTGCTGCAAGGCACGGCAAAACCCCGGTTGATGCCCACCTTGACGGCGCTGTCAGCACGCAAAAAACCGGAGCCCCGGCCCAGGTCGGGCATGAACACCGGTGCCTGCGTGCCCCAGGCCCGCCCGGGCAAGCCGGTGCCTTCGCGAAAACTGGTGTGGCGTGACAAAAACTCAAAGGTGTCGCCGGTGGTGCCGTAATAGCCGTCTTGCAGGTTCAGGTCAACGTTTTCCTCGGGATCGTTGTGCCACAACTCGATGGCGCCCGCGTGCTCGTCGTCACCGCCACAAAACAGCACGGTGACGGCACGCAATTGGTCGCTCACAAAGCTGGGCAAAGCCACCGCGCTGGTCAAACCGTGCGCCTGGGCCGCGGCGGCGCGGCGAAACAGCGGCGCCTGCAGCGCGGTCAGCATCACCGGATGGCCGGTGTCCCAGGCCTGGCCGGGAAGACCCTCGCCGCGGCCAAAACACAAATTTTCACTGCTGGCTTGCAGGCGGTTGGCATCGCCATAATAGCCGCCGCCAAACTCCAACAACGTGCCGGTGACGTCAGGCAGCCAGAATTCAACAGCCCGGATAAAAGTTCGTTTGTTCATGGTGTTCTTTACGCAATCTCAAGCGGCTTTTTCGACGTGGCTTTGCCGGGTGTACAAAAAGTCAATCACCGCCTTGCGGTACTGCACATACTGACGGTCTTCGGCCAGTGCCACCCGGTTGCGCGGGCGCGGCAGCTTGACGCTCAACACCTCGCCGATGGTGGCGCTGGGACCGTTGGTCATCATCACAATCTTGTCCGAGAGCAGCACGGCTTCGTCCACATCGTGTGTCACCATCACCACGGTGCTGTGGGTGCGCGCCACGATCTCCAGCAACTCGTCTTGCAGCTTGGCGCGGGTCAGGGCGTCAAGGGCGCCAAAGGGCTCGTCCATCAGCAGCACCTTGGGCTCCATGGCCAGCGCCCGGGCAATGCCCACGCGCTGCTTCATGCCGCCGGAGATTTCACCGGGGCGTTTTTGTGCGGCAGGGGTCAGGCCGACCAGCGCCAGGGCGGCGTCAGTGCGTGCCCTCAATTGCACCTTGTTTTCGGACGGCGCCCCGGTGGAGCGGTTGGCAGCGCCAAACACGCGCTCCACACCCAGGTAAACGTTCTCAAAGCAGGTCAGCCAGGGCAACAGCGAGTGGTTTTGAAACACCACGGCGCGGTCCGGGCCAGGGCCGGCAATTTCGCGGTTGTCGCATAGCAGATGGCCTTGCGTCGGCACGGTCAAGCCGGCAATCAGGTTCAGCAGCGTTGATTTGCCGCAACCCGAGTGGCCAATCAATGCCACAAATTCACCCTTGGCCACCGTCAGATTGACGTTTTGCAGGGCGCAAAACGGGCCTTTTTTGGTTTTGAAGGTTTGCTCGACACCGACGATGTCGATGAACTTGGTGGTTTGGTTTTCGTTCATGACTTCACCTCTTCAAATGTGAACGCGGTGGCGATTTTGATCAGGGCGTATTCCAGAATCAGCCCGACGATGCCAATCACAAAAATGGCGATGATGATGTTCTTGACGTTCAGGTTGTTCCACTCGTCCCAGACCCAGAAGCCAATGCCGACACCCCCGGTGAGCATCTCGGCGGCCACAATCACCAGCCAGGCGGTGCCCACGGCCAGACGCACACCGGTCAGCATGTAGGGCAACACCGAGGGAAACAAAATCTTGGTGACGATCTTCCACTCGCTCAAGTTCAGCACTCGCGCCACGTTCATGTAGTCCTGCGGCACGCGTTGCACGCCCACCGCGGTGTTGATGATCATGGGCCAGATTGAGCAGATAAAGATGGTCCAGATGGCAGCCGGGTCGGCGCCCTTAAACACCAGCAGGCCAATTGGCAACCAGGCCAGGGGCGACACCGGTCGCAGCAGGCTGATCAGCGGGTTGAACATGCGGCTTAAAAATTCAAACCGGCCAATCGCGAACCCGGCCGGAATGCCCACCGCAGCAGCCAGGCCAAAACCCAGCGCCACGCGCTCCAACGACATCAGGATGTTCCAGCCCAGACCCTGGTCGTTGGGGCCATTGCGGTAAAAAGGGTCGCTGAAAATCACCACCGCCTGAGCGAAAGTGTCCGCTGGCGACGGAATGCTGCTGGCGGTTCCGATGGACACCAGTGCCCAGATGCCAACCAGCAGTCCAAATCCGATCACGGGCGGCAGCACGGCCAACCACAAGCCACGCCAGTCGTACGGCGGCTTTTGCAAGCTTTTTGGGGTTGCAGCCCTCTTGGTTTCCGCTTGAGCAGTTGTGTTGTTCATGGTGTTTGATGGGCTGAGGTTGGCCGCAGGCTCAGCGCCTGAGGCTTCCAATGGCGAGTGAAAAATGGCGCTGACCATGGTGATCTCCTTAAACCTTGACCTTGAACCCGTCGGCGTATTTTTTCGGGTCCTTGCCGTCCCAGACCACGCCGTCGATCAACTTGCTGGTGCGCATCACGTCTTTCGGCACCGGCGTTTTGCTGGCCGTGGCGGCTTGTTTGTAGATGTCGATCTGGTTGATCTGTTTGGCCACCGCCAGATAGTCCGGGTGCTCTTTGAGCAAGCCCCAGCGCTTGTGCTGGGTAAGGAACCACATGCCGTCTGACAGGTACGGGAAGTTGACCGCGCCATCATTGAAAAACTTCATGTGGTTGGGGTCGTCCCACGACTTGCCCATGCCGTCCTGGTAGCGCCCCAAAATCCGCTGGTTGATGGCGTCCACACTGGTGTTCACATACGATTTGGCGGCAATGGTTTCGGCCATCTTGTTCTTGTTCTGCAAGCCCGAGTCAATCCATTTGCCGGCTTCCAGAATGGCGGCGGTGACGGCACGCGCAGTGTTGGGGTACTTCTTGACAAATTCCGCGGTGGTGCCAAGTACCTTTTCCGGATGGTCCTTCCAGATATCCTGGGTGGTAACCGCAGTGACACCAATGCCGTCGATGATGGCGCGGTGATTCCAGGGTTCACCCACACAAAAGCCGTCCATATTGCCAACCCGCATGTTGGCCACCATCTGCGGTGGCGGCACGGTGATGACCTTGGCGTCTTTCATCGGGTTGATGCCGTTGGCAGCCAGCCAGTAATACAGCCACATGGCGTGGGTGCCGGTGGGAAAGGTTTGAGCGAAGGTGTATTCGCGTTTTTCCAGCCCCATCAGCTTGGCCAGGCCGACACCATCCACCGCGCCCTTGTCTGCCAGCTTCTTTGACAGGGTGATGGCCTGCCCGTTGTTGTTGAGCGTCATCAGCACCGCCATGTCTTTTTTGGCGCCACCCACACCCAGGTGCACGCCGTAGATCATGCCGTACAGCACATGGGCAAAGTCCAGCTCGCCATTAACGAGTTTGTCGCGCACGCCGGCCCAACTGGATTCCTTGGTGGGGATGATCTTGACACCGTATTTTTTGTCGAGGCCCAGTTCTGCGGCCATCACCACGCTGGCGCAGTCGGTCAGCGGAATGAAGCCAATCTTGACCTCGGTTTTTTCGGGCGCGTCGGAACCTGCGGCGTAAACCGCTGCGCGCAATGCCGGGCTGATGCCAATGGCGCCGACCGCAGCTGTTTGCAAGACCGCACGGCGGCTAAGGCTGGGTTTTAGAAAGTCAGTCATGAAGCAACTCCTGAAAAAAATAACAACAAAAAAAGGCGTCCTCACAAGGCTCAACACGTTGCACACGTGTCGAGCCTGTGGGGACGCCTTTGTCCGGGTCTGACCAAATTCACCCGCCGTTGGATGATTTCAATCAAAAAACCATCGCTGGTCTTGGTTATTCACATGCAATCTGCGTGCCAGGTGCTTCTGGGTGCATGAATGCTACTTATTAAGGAGTATCACGCGTCATATTGGTTGGGACTGGAGCCGCAAAGTACCCTGAGATTTGCGCTTGTGCCAGATCGCACTGTATTTGTGCGGTGCACCAATTCAGCCCAGCAAATCGGCCACATCAAGCATGCGCTGCGCCACTTCGGACAGTTTCAGGCCCTTGTCCATCGCCGTTTTGCGCATTTTTTTGAAGGCCTCGTCTTCGCTCAGGTTCTGGCGTTGCATCAGCAGTCCCTTGGCCCGGTCGATCAGTTTGCGGTCCTTGAGTTCGGCACTGAGCTCATCGCGCTCGTTCTGCGTGCTGGCCAGGGTTTGCAGCAGGGCCTGCTCGTGCTCAAAGCGCGCCAGCGCCACGTCCAGAATTGGCCGGATGCGCTCGGCCGACAGACCTGCCACGATGTAGGCCGACACGCCTGCGGCCACGGCATCCCTGACATGGCGGGTGTCATCGTCGTTGGTGAACATGACAATCGGGCGGCGCTCGTCGCGCGTCGCCATCACCACATGCTCCAGCGCGTCCCGTGCATCGCTCTCGGCATCCACAATGATCAGGTCGGGTTGCAGTTGGGCGATGCGTTCGGCCAGAAAGACATCGGCGGGCAGACTGGCGATCAGGTTGAAGCCGTTTTCCAGCAAGCCGATGCGCAGGCTACGCGAGCGATCGGCCTGTCGAATGGCCTGCCCATCTTCCGGATCAGTGATGTCCAGGTCGGGCACGACAACAACGATTCGAAGACTTGCATTCATGCGTCAAACGACGCAAGATTCAAGCCACCATGAAAGGTGTCGGAGCCCTATTGCGCGCCGTAACCCACCAGTTTTTGCACATCCAGGATCCGGATTTCGCGGCGGTCGATGGTGATGAGTTGCCGGGCTTCGAGCTCATGCAGCACGCGAGAGAAATACTCGGGGGTGAGCGACAGGCGCGAGGCGATGGTGGCCTTGCTGGCGGGCAGGGACACGGTCAGGGTGGATTGACCGCGTGCCGCGTCCATTTCGACATCACGCAGCAGGTAGCCAATCAGCCGTTGCATGCCGTTTTGCAGCGCATAGGCTTCGACGTCCTGAATCAGGCGATGCAGCCTTCGGGAGACTCCGGCCAGCATGTGCATGGCAAAGTGCGGGTCTTGCTCGATTTCGCTGAACACGCCGTTTTTGCTTACGTTCACCAGCACCGTGTCAACCAGCGCTTGCGCACTCAGGATATAGGGCTTGTTCAAGAACACCAGTGCCTCGGCAAAGCTTTGCCCCGGGCTGATGATTTCAATCACTTTTTCCTGACCGGCCGGCGACACCACAAACAGTTTGACCTGACCGTTGACCACAATGTGAAAGGCTTCACAGGCTTCGCCAATGCTGAAGACATTCTCTCCCTTGGCATAGCTCTGGAGTTGACTGCTCTTTGCGATGCGCGTCAGCTCATCGGGCATCAAGCCACTGAACAGCGGAGAGCTTGCCAGAAATCGCGGCGTGTCGAAAAAGGTGGCGTCCAGGGCCATGGCTATTGCAGCAGGATGGCGCTGCCCGAAGTGTCAAAAGCGATCATGTTGTCAAGAGCGCCGAGTTTGACGGATTCAACCATCTGGTCCAGCGTCTGCTCAATGTCGCCGCTGCTCGGCGCGGTGTTGTTGGCGCCAGACAGGGCCGACACAAAAACCACATGCCACTGGCTTTGAAACTGGCCGGATTCCAGCTTGAGTGCTGCAAAGCTTTGGAGTTCATCGGGTGACTTGTCGGCGCACATGGCCGGCACCAGGGCACCACCGCCACCGGCTTCAAATTCTCGGCGCTGTTGCGGCGTGCAGTCGTCGGGCAGTTCGGCGCAGGTGAAAACCATCAGCAGGCGTTGCGGTTGATCTTGCTGGCGCGCGGCCTGCAACAAATCGTCAAAATTGGAAATAGTCATGGTGTTGCCTGGGTGTTGTAAGCTGAATCAATCTCGTTGAACATGGGCTCTGACAAATGCTCGACATAGGGGCCGTGGCCGCTGTGGGAGGCGACAGAGGCCGGAATAAACTGGCCGCTGTTGACGTCAAAGACGTGAATTTCACCGTCTTCAATGACATAGTGCCAGCCATGCAGGGTCATCAGGCCGGCCTCCACCTGGGTGCGCACCATGGGGTAGCCCATGAGCCGCTCCAGTTGCAAGACCACCGCGCGTTGCTCGGTGCGGCGCAAGGCCTCTTCGGTAAGCTGCACCGGCAAAACGGCCTCACGTCCCAACTCCAGCCAGGCGATCAGGTTTTTCGCCTGCGGATTCACTTCTTCATACAGCGCCCGAATGCCGCCACAATGGCTGTGGCCACAAATAATGATGCGCGACACCTTGAGGTTGAGCACGGCAAATTCAATGGCGGCCGATGTGCCGTGAAAACCGGCCGAACCGTCATAAGGCGGCACAAAGGCGCCGACGTTGCGCACCAGAAACAGCTCGCCTGGCCCCATGCCGGTAAGCATGTAGGGCACCAGGCGCGAGTCCGAGCAACCAATGAACAGTATGGTCGGGTGCTGACCCTCAGCAATCAGAGTCTGGAACTGCTCTTGCACACCCGGAAAGGTGTGGTCGTGAAAGCGCCGGATGCGCGCCAGCAACTCATCAGGCACTGTGGCGTTGGGCATCTTTGGAAGACCTATTGCACCAGTGGTGTGTCGGCAGCTTCGATGTCCACGCCTTCAATCACGGCTGCACCCGCCAGCAACTGCATGTACTGGCGCAGTGCCGTGACATAGGTTTGTTGCTTGAGCGACTGGGTGACGGCACCGCGAACCACTTCGAAGGGCTGCTCCACCCCAGCTTCGCGCTGCAGTATTTCAACCACATGCAAGCCAAACCGGCTGTGCACCAGACGCGGCAAAACGCCGATCTCTTTGTGCCCGAACAGCTCCTTGGCAAACTCGGGTGCGCAGTCGGCGTGCACCAGCCAGCCCAGGTTGCCGCCCTCGGCGCCCGTGGGGCAGTTGGACATGGTGCTGGCCGCCTTGGCAAAGGTATCGTCGAGCGCCTGACCGTCGTGGCAGCGCACATCGAGCAGCGTGGTTTCCGCCCGGTTGCGCAGTGCCACCACATCGATGCCCGGCGTGACCGCAAACAGAATGTGGCGCACATGAACCCGCTCGCCGGTGCTGTAGGTGGCCTGATGGGCCGCATGGTGGCGCCGGCAGGCTTCGTCTGACGGCTCGGGAATAGCCAAGTTTTTCTCGAGCAACAACTCGATGGCGTCGCTGGCTGCTTCGCTCAGCACACCATCGGCCGTAGCTGCGTCGTCTTTTGAGAGCAGGCCTTGGGCCATGGCCTCCTGGCGCAGCAATTCCGAGTAGGCGCGCTGGCGCAATTCGTCAGGCGCAACAGCTTCGTCCGGCAGTTGCAGGACCACACCGTTGATGCTGGCCAGCTCGGTGAGCAATGAAGTGGGTTGGGTCATCATGATTCCCTTACACGCCAGCGCCGGGTTGACGCGGCTGGTTTTGACCGGCAGGCACATTCATGCGACGGGCACGCACCACCTGGTAAGGGCGGGCCAGGTAAGCCAGGCTGCCAAAACCACTCCACACGTGCACCAGACGGCTGAACGGGAACAAGAAGAAAATTGTCATGCCAAGCACCAGGTGAACCTTATAAGGCCAATCCAGATTGACCAGCAGTTCGGCGCCGCCGTCACGGAAGGTGAGCAGGCGTTGGGCCCACTCGCCTAGCGCCATCATCACGCTGCCATCGGAGTGCGTGAGCGAAAACGGAAGGGTGACCAGACCGAGCACCAACTGGCACCACAGAATCACCAGGATGGCGATGTCGGTGCGGTGGCTGGTGAGGCGAATGCGCGGGTCAAACAGGCGACGGTGCAGCAACAGCGTCAGGCCGATGAAGCAGATAAAGCCGGCTAAACCCCCCGAGTAAACCGCCATCAACTGCTTGTTTTCAGCGGTGATGAAATGCTCGTAGATGAAGTGCGGTGTCAGCAAGCCGACAAAGTGCCCGAAGAACAGGAACAGGATGCCGATGTGGAACAGGTTGCTGCCCCAACGCAAGCTGCCCTTGCGCAGCAACTGCGACGAGTCGCTCTTCCAAGTGTACTGGTCGCGGTCAAAGCGGGCCAGGCTACCCATCAGAAACACGGCAAGGCAAATGTAGGGATAGATCGAGAAAAAGAAATTATGGAGGGCACTCATACGGTTACTCCTGGTTGAGGTGTATTGGCGGTGGATTTGCGCACGATGTGGATCGGTTGCGGTTGGTTGGGGTTGGCCTGGCCTTTGGTGGAACAGCCGTCAAACGCGTTGGGCTCTTCCCAACTGTCGTCAATGGCCTCGTCAGGGGTGACCTTGACAGGCTTGGCCTTCTCGCCAGCCAGTTCGAGCAGGGCGCCCAGCACACTGGCGTAGCGGGTGTCGCGCTGCTGCAACGCGGCAAAGATGGCATTGAAGATGTGCGCCATCTCGTTCAGGAACGACTGGGCATCCTTGGGCGGCTGGGTCGAGGTGTACTCCAGCACCACCGGCAGGTAGTCAGGCATTTCGCCAGGTGCCAGATACAGGTTGGCCTTCTCGAAAGTTTGAGCCAGGTCGATCATGGCCGGACCACGGTCGCGTGAATCACCGTGAACATGCTCGAACAGGTGCAGCGATGTGGCGCGGCCTCGGTCAAACAAATCAACGTAAGACTCTTCGACACTCAGCGCATCGTCGTTGCCGCCGTTGCCTGTCATCCAGGTCATCAGGTCTTCCAGTTCGGCCAAGCGGGCCGCCGACAGGGCGGACTCGTCTCTGAGGGCCTGGCGCAACTCCGGCAAATGCCGGCGCAGCGTCGGGTCCGGGTAGCTCAGCAGCCGGGCCAGAACACGCAGTGTTTTGGTGGCGACCGGAGGGGTGTTTCCAAGGAATCCCATGGCTTAAACCTCCGCCTTGATAGGGATGGTGCGTTTCTTTTCGCTACCAAACAAACTGGTTTCGCTGATGCCTTCAGAGCAACCGTTGCCAAAGCTGAAGCCGCAGCCGCCGCGCACATTGAAGGCGTTCTCGGCGTATTCGCGGTGCGTGCTGGGGATGACAAAGCGGTCTTCGTAGTTGGCAATGGCCATCACGTGGTACATGTCTTCGACCTCGTGCTGGGTCATCTGAACCTGCTCAAGCGCGGCAGTGTTGATGCGACCTTCGACATGTTTTTCGCGCTGGTAGGCGCGCATGGCCAGCATGCGCTCCAGGGCGCGCTCGACCGGGAAGGTGTCACCCGCGGTGAGCAGGTTGGCCAGGTACTTGACTGGAATGCGCAAGGACTTGACGTCTGGAATCTCACCGTTGATACCCATGTGGCCGGCATTGGCTGCCGCCGTGATGGGGGAGAGTGGCGGCACGTACCAGACCATGGGCAGCGTGCGGTACTCCGGGTGCAGTGGCAAGGCCACTTTCCAGTCGACGGCCATTTTGTACACCGGACTGCGGCGGGCAGATTCCATCCACGCGTCAGGAATGCCGTCAACGCGTGCCTGGGCAATGACGGCTGGGTCATTGGGGTCCAGAAAGATGTCCAGTTGTGCCTGATACAGGTCGCGATCATGCTCCACGCTGGCAGCTTCCTGGATGCGGTCGGCGTCATACAGCAAGACACCGAGGTAGCGGATCCGGCCCACGCAGGTCTCGGAGCACACGGTGGGCATGCCGGCTTCAATGCGTGGGAAGCAGAAGGTGCATTTCTCTGCTTTGCCGCTCTTCCAGTTGTAATAAATTTTCTTGTAAGGACAGCCCGAGACGCACATGCGCCAGCCGCGGCATTTGTCCTGGTCGATCAGCACAATGCCGTCTTCCTCGCGCTTGTAGATTGAGCCCGACGGGCAACTTGCTACACACGCCGGGTTCAGGCAGTGCTCGCACAGACGCGGCAAGTACATCATGAAGGTGTTTTCGAACTCTCCGTACATCTCTTTCTGGATGTCATCGAAGTTCTTGTCCTTGCTGCGCTTGGAGAATTCGCCGCCCAGGATTTCTTCCCAGTTCGGGCCCCACTCGATTTTCTCCATGCGCTTGCCGGTGATCAGGCTGCGCGCACGGGCCGTTGGTGTGCCTTTGAGTTCCGGTGCCGCCTGCAGGTGGTCGTAGTCGAAGGTGAAGGGCTCATAGTAGTCGTCAATCTCGGGCATGTTCGGGTTGGCGAAAATGCGCATCAACAGTTTCCACTTGGCACCCTGGCGCGGTTCGATCTTGCCGCTGGACTTGCGAATCCAACCGCCGTTCCATTTGTCCTGGTTTTCCCATTCTTTCGGGTAACCAATGCCGGGCTTGGTTTCGACGTTGTTGAACCAGGCGTATTCCAGACCGGGGCGGCTGGTCCACACGTTTTTGCAGGTGACCGAGCAGGTGTGGCAACCGATGCATTTGTCCAGGTTCAGGACCATTCCGATTTGTGCACGAATTTTCATGCGGATTCTCCTTGTGCTTGTACGATCTCGATCTTTTCATCGCCCAGCGGGGTGTCGAGCCAGTCAATTTTGTTCATCTTGCGCACCACCACAAATTCGTCACGGTTGGTGCCGATGGTCCCGTAGTAGTTGAAGCCGTAGCTGAACTGCGCGTAACCGCCAATCATGTGGGTGGGCTTCAAGACAATCCGGGTGACCGAGTTGTGAATGCCACCGCGGGTGCCGGTGATTTCCGAGCCCGGGGTATTGATCATTTTTTCCTGGGCGTGGTACATCAGCACCATGCCGTTGTTGACGCGCTGGCTCACCACCGCACGGGCCGCAATGGCACCGTTGATGTTGAATAGCTCAACCCAGTCGTTGTCCACAATCCCGGCGCTCTTGGCGTCGTCTTCACTCAGCCAGATGATCGGACCACCGCGGCTCAGGGTCAGCATCATCAGGTTGTCACTGTAGGTGGAGTGAATGCCCCACTTTTGGTGCGGTGTGATGAAGTTAAGCGCAATTTCCTTGTTGCCATTGGGCTTGATGTTGTGCATGCCGGCAGTGGTTTTCAAGTCAACGGGCGGGCGGTAGGTGGTGAGGCCTTCGCCAAACGCAATCATCCAGGGGTGATCCATGTAGAACTGCTGACGACCGGTCAGGGTGCGCCATGGGATCATCTCATGCACGTTGGTGTAGCCGGCGTTGTACGACACGGTTTCACTCTCGATACCGCTCCAGGTGGGCGAGCTGATGATCTTGCGAGGCTGCGCCTGAATGTCACGGAAGCGGATCTTTTCGTCTTCGCGGTGGATGGCCAGGTGGGTGTGGTCCAGACCGGTTTGTTTGCCAAGCGCTTGCCAGGCCTTGACCGCCACGTGGCCGTTGGTCTCGGGGGCCAACTGCAAGATCACTTCGCAGGCGTCAATGTCGGTGACGATGTTGGGCATGCCACACGACACGCCCTCAGCGCGCACGATGCCGTTGAGTTCACCGAGTTGCTTGACCTCGGTTTGCGTATTCCAGCCGATGCCTTTACCGCCATTGCCCAGCTTGTTCATCAGCGGGCCGAGCGAGGTAAAGCGCTTGAAGGTGTTCGGATAGTCACGCTCGACCACCGCCATTTGGGGCGCGGTTTTGCCGGGAATCAGATCGACTTCGCCTTTTTTCCAGTCTTTCACGTCAAAGGGTTGAGCCAGTTCACCGGGGGTGTCGTGCATGATGGGTGTCAACACCATCTCATGCTCTACACCGAGGTGGCCAACACACAGCTCGCTGAATTTCTTGGCGAAGCCTTTGTAGATTTCCCAGTCGCTGCGGGCTTGCCAGGCGGGGTCGACCGCCGTGCTCAAGGGGTGAATGAACGGGTGCATGTCGCTGGTGTTCATGTCGTTCTTTTCGTACCAGGTTGCGGTCGGCAACACGATATCGGAATAGAGACAAGTGGTGCTCATGCGGAAGTCGAGCGTGACCACCAGGTCCAGCTTGCCTTCAGGGGCTTTGTCGTGCCACTTCACCTCAGTAGGTTTGGCCTGGTCTTTGCCAAGGTCTTTGCCTTGCACACCGTTGCTGGTGCCCAGCAGGTGCTTGAGGAAATACTCGTGGCCTTTGCCGCTGGAGCCCAGAATGTTGGAGCGCCAGACGAACATGTTGCGCGGCCAGTTGGCCGGGTTGTCCGGGTCTTCGCAGCTGAGCTTCAAGCTGCCGTCTTTCAGGCTCTTGACGGTGTAGTCCACCGGGGTCATGTTGGCGGCTTTGGCATCACGCACCACCTGCATCGGGTTGGTTTGCAACTGCGGCGCAGACGGCAACCAGCCCATGCGCTCGGCGCGCACGTTGTAGTCGATCATGCTGCCGCCGTAGAGATTTTTGTCGGCCAGCGGCGAGATGACTTCCTCCATACCCAGCTTTTCGTAGCGCCACTGGTCGGTGTGCGCGTAGAAAAAGCTGGTGCCGTTCATTTGGCGGGGAGGGCGAACCCAGTCGGTACCAAAGGCCAGTGGCACCCAGCCGGTTTGCGGGCGGAGCTTTTCCTGGCCCACGTAGTGCGCCCAGCCGCCGCCCGACTGGCCAATGCAGCCGCACATCATCAGCATGTTGATGACACCACGGTAATTCATGTCGGCGTGGTACCAATGGTTCATGGCCGCACCGATGATGATCATGGACTTGCCATGGGTCTTGTCGGCGTTGTCGGCAAACTGGCGCGCTACGGTGATAATTTGGTCGCGCGGCACGCCGGTGATCTGTTCTTGCCAGGCCGGTGTGTAGGGAACGTTGTCGTTGAAGTCTTTGGCGCAGTTTTCACCCGGCAGGCCGCGGGCAACGCCGTAGTTGGCCACCAGCAAGTCAAACACCGTGCACACCACCGCGCTGCGCTGGTCACCGGCTTTGCCCAAAGACAAGGTGTGCGTTGGCACGGTGCGGATCAGGACATCTGCACCCGGGTTGTTCGGAAAGTGCTCGGACACAATGCCACCGAAGTACGGGAAGCCAACGCGGGCCACCTCAGGCGAACCTTCCTGGGACTCGAGCATGGAGAGGCGCAGCTTGACATCAGTGCCATTACGAGCTTCTTTGGCCTCCAGATTCCATTGGCCCTCGTCAGCACGACCGTCCGCGCCCCAGCGAAAACCAATCGCGCCGTTGGGCAGCACAGCCTTGCCGTTTTCGTCCAGCGCCACGGTTTTCCACTCGGGGTTATTGGCCTGACCGAGTTTGCCGTTGAAGTCAGAGGCTCGCACGTAGCGGTCTGGCACCATGATCTTCTCGCCGCTGGCCGTGGTGTGCTCCTTGAGCATGACCAGCATCGGCATATCGGTATAGCGGCGCACATAGTCATCAAAGTAGGTGCTGCGCTTGTCAAAATAAAACTCTTTCAGAATCACGTGGCCCATGGCCATGGCGACTGCGGCGTCGGTACCCTGCTTGGGGTGCATCCACAGGTCGGCCAGTTTGGCGACTTCTGAGTAATCAGGTGTGACGGCGACCGTCTTGCAGCCTTTGTAGCGCACTTCGGTAAAAAAGTGGGCGTCGGGTGTGCGGGTCTGGGGCACGTTGGAGCCCCAGGCCATGATGAAAGTCGAGTTGTACCAGTCTGCCGACTCGGGCACGTCGGTTTGCTCGCCCCACACTTGCGGGCTGGAGGGAGGCAGGTCGCAATACCAGTCGTAAAAGCTCAGGCACACGCCACCGATCATGCTCAGGTAACGCGCACCGGCGGCGTAAGACACCATCGACATGGCGGGAATGGGCGAGAAGCCGATGATGCGGTCGGCACCATGCTTTTTGATGGTGTAGACGTTGGCAGCGGCAATCATCTCATTGACCTCTTCCCAGCCGGAGCGCACAAAACCACCCAGGCCGCGCACGCTTTGGTAGTCACGGCGTTTGGCATCGGACTCGGCAATCGAGGCCCAAGCCTCGACCGCAGGCAGGTTTTGACGTGCTTCACGCCAGCTTTTCAGCAGGCGACCGCGCACCAACGGGTACTTGACACGATTGGCGCTGTACAAATACCAGCTGTAACTGGCGCCGCGAGCACAGCCACGAGGCTCGTGGTTGGGCATGTCAAAGCGGGTGCGTGGGTAGTCGGTCTGCTGGGTTTCCCAGGTCACGATGCCGCCCTTGACGTACACCTTCCAAGAGCAGGAGCCGGTGCAGTTCACACCATGGGTGGAGCGCACGATCTTGTCGTGGGCCCAGCGGTTGCGATAGGCGTCCTCCCAAGTGCGGTCTTCACCTGTGGTGACACCGTGCTCGCCAGAGAAAGATTCTTTGGGTTGCGAGAAATAAGTGAGTCGATCAAGAAAGTGGCTCATGGGTTACCTCTGTAAAAATGACGTAAAAAGTTTTTAGTCGTAGCAGACTTTAGTCGAAGTTCAAGCATTTCCAATGCGTGAAAACCAGTGTTTTTGCCGAATGAAATGCAAGTCTTTATGGGTTCTTGATTTCGGAGCCGCTACGCAAATAAAACCACCAGTTCAAGATCAGGCACAGGGCATAAAAGATCGCAAATCCGTACATGGCTATTTGTGGTGTTCCGGCCTTGATCTGGGCACCAATCACCACCGGGGCAATGAAGGCGCCGTAGGCGGCAACGGCTGATGTCCAGCCCAGCACCGGGCCGGCTTGCTGGCGGTCAAAAATGACGCCAATGGTGCGAAAGGTGGAGCCGTTGCCAATGCCGCTGGCGGCAAACAGCAGCACAAAGAGCCACATGAAGGTCGAGAAATACTGCTCTGGCGTGGCCGAGCCGTAGGCCTGCATCATCACGTAGCCAACGCCGGCCGAGGCGCCCACCATGATGGCCGAGATCACCTGGGTCACGATGGAACCGCCCACCTTGTCAGAGATCCAGCCACCCACCGGGCGAATCAGGGCGCCGACAAACGGGCCGATCCAGGCGTAGGTGAGGGCGGAGGGCGCGTTCGGGTTTTTCAGGGTGTGCTGCATGATGCCGGCAGCGTCAGGCACATGGCTGACGCCAAAGATCACCGTGATCGATAGCGGCAAGGCCATCGAGAACCCGATGAATGAGCCGAAGGTGACGATGTAGAGAATCGTCATGGACCAGGTGTGCTTGTTCTTGAAAATGTCAAACTGCTTGGCAATGTTGCCCTTCATCTCGCCGAATGCCGCCAGTCGCATGGCCATCAGGGTGGCCACGATGATCAGTGGCAGGGCCACCCACATGTTGAGCAGACCCAGCCCGGTGGGTGCCGGCAGGTACAGGTACAGCCCCAGGGCACCAATCAGGCCGGTAATGCCCCACAGGTAAAGAATTTTGGAAAACGCGGCCAGCGTGCCGCCGTAATTGGGGGAGAGCGGCAGCAGGTTGTTCATGCCAAACCAGGCTGCAGCCACCAGCGGCAACAGAATGGCCGCCCAGACGAAGCCAGCGTTTTGAATGAAGGTGGGGGTGCCCGCCAGAATCTTGCCCATGATCCAGCCGCTGTCCTTGGTCAGCACCATCGAGCCACCGCCCACCGCACCAAACAGGCCCACGGTCATGACCAGGGGAATGAGCACCTGCATGGTGGTGACACCAAAGTTGCCCAGACCGGCATTCAGCCCCAGACCGGTGCCCTGCAGGCGCTTGGGATAAAAGCCTGAAATATTGGACATCGAGCAGGCAAAGTTGCCGCCACCAATGCCGCTCAGGAAGGCGCAGGCCTGGAACACCCACAACGGCGTGTTGGTGTCCTGCAGCGCAATGCCGGTCCAGACCGCCGGGATCATCAGCAGTGCCGAGGTCAGGAAGATGGTGTTGCGCCCGCCGGACAGGCGAATAAAGAACGACGCTGGAATGCGGAAGGTGGCACCCATCAGGCCCGCGATGGCGGTCAGGGTGAACATTTCGGCGGGCTTGAACGGAAAGCCCAGGTTGATCATCTGCACGGTGATGATGCCCCACATGGCCCACACGGCAAAGGCCACCAGCAGGTTGGGAATGGAAATCCAGAGGTTGCGGCTGGCGACGCGCTTGCCCGTGGCTTCCCAGAACTGCTCGTCTTCCGGGCGCCAGTCGGCGATGTCTGCGCCTGATGCTTTTGTATTGCTCATAGGTTCTTTCAGTTGGAAATAATTTGTGCGGTGATCTCAGGCGGGCTCTTGTGGGCAAGATATTCCTTGGCGCGAACTTCGGTCCAGTACATCCAGATCAGCGACACCCAGACCACGCCGTACATCAGCATGAAGGCGCTTGAGCGCACTCCCGTCAGGTCCATCAGGGCACCGAACATGATGGGCAGCAGAAAGCCACCCATGCCGCCGGCCAGCCCGACAATGCCGCTGATGGTGCCGATGTTGCCGGGATAGTCGTCGCTGATGTACTTGAAGACGCTGGCCTTGCCAAAGGCCCATGCAATGCCCAGGATGAACATCAGCAGGGTGAACATGTAGACGTTCAGACCGATGTGAAAGGTTTTGGGGCCGTCGACGGTGATGATGGTGAAATCGGTTTGCGGGTAGCTCAACAAGAACAGGCAGATCCAGCTCACCCACAGCACCCACCAGGTCATGGCATGGGCGCCGTATTTGTCCGACAGCCAGCCGCCCACGGCGCGCAAGACACCGCCTGGCAGCGAAAAGCAGGCGGCAAGCAGCGCGGCGGTTCGAATTTCCAGGCCAAACTCGCCCACGTAGTACTGCACCATCCACAAAGAAAGCGCCACGTAGCCACCAAACACAATGCTGTAGTACTGACAGTATTTGATGACCTTGGGGTCTTTCAGCGACTTTAGCTGGTCGCGAAACGTGACATGGCTGGGCACCAGGTGGACCGGGTCGCTGTGGCTGAAAAACCAGAACAGGATCACCGTGCCGAGCATGATGGCGGCGTACACCTGCGGCACCATGGTCCAGCCAAACCCGACCACCAGGGCTGGCGCCAGGAACTTGTTGACGGCAGCGCCCGAGTTGCCCGCACCGTAGATGCCCATGGCGAAACCTTGCTGATTTTTCGGGAACCAGCGCGCCACGTAAGGTGTGCCCACCGAAAACGAGCCACCCGCGAGGCCAACGAAAAGGCCAATGGTCAGGTACTGCCAGTACTCGGTGGCATACGACATCAGCCAGATGGCAGGTACCGTGGAAGCCATCAGCAGGGTCATCACGATGCGGCCGCCAAAGCGGTCGGTCCAGATGCCCAGCGGGACCCGAATCAGCGACCCCGTCAGCACCGGCGTGGCCATCAGCAAGCCAAACTGGGTCGAATTGAGGTCGAGTGTTTTCTTGATCGGAATGCCGATCACCGCAAACATCATCCACACCATGAAACACACGGTGAAGGCGAAAGTGCTGACGATCAGCACAGAGAGGGCTTGCCCTTTTTTGGTCATTTAAAAACTCCTTTTGGGATGGCAAGACTGTAGGTGGTGACAGCTTGTTTGACCATCCCTCCATTAGAAGGATTTTGGAGAAATTTGGAACTAGGGGTAAGTCCTCGTATGTAGTTCCAAGGAACTACGCATCAAAACTTTTAAGAACTAATCAGGAACTAGTGGCTTGATTTTGACGGTTTTGTAGATTTATTTGTTAAATCATGCACATACAATGAATCTTTAAAGTTTTGGAGATTCACAACATGAACCAAGTCAAAGCCAGTGGTTTTACCAAGCAGATGGCGCGCAACATGTTTTATGGCGGGTCGGTGTTCTTCATCTTTGTCTTTGCGGCACTGATATTTGACAGTGAACGCAAGATTCCGTTTCGCTCCAACGCCGAGGCCATCACACCGGCCGTCATCAACGGCAAGAAACTCTGGGAAACACGCAACTGCATCGGCTGCCATACCCTGCTGGGTGAAGGCGCCTACTTTGCACCTGAGCTGGGCAATGTCTACAAGCGCCGCGGCCCGGACTTCATCAAGGCCTGGATTGCTGCGCAACCGACCCACATTCCGGGTCGTCGCCAGATGCCGCAGTTCAACTTCACCGAAGCACAACTCAACGACCTGGTGGAGTTCTTGCGCTGGACCAACAACGTGAACACCGAGAACTGGCCACCGAATATTGAAGGCTGATCAGAGAAATTAGTCTGAACACATCAGGAACAACACCATGCAAGCGACCACACTCAAATACAAATCCCAGGCGGTAGCGAAGTACTACTTCGTTGCCGCGCTGGTCCTCTTTGCCGCCCAAATCATCTTCGGCCTCACGCTGGGGCTGCAATACGTCATTGGCGACCTGGCATTCCCGTACATTCCCTTCAACCAGGCCCGGATGGTGCACACCAACCTGCTGATCGTCTGGCTGCTGTTTGGCTTCATGGGCTCGGCCTATTACCTGGTGCCTGAAGAGTCTGAAACCGAGCTTTACAGCACAAAACTGGCGTTGGTGCTGTTTTGGGTG
>NZ_JAABQC010000001.1:0-15491 GCF_011391645.1 Rhodoferax sp.
GGCATCGGTGCAGATACAGGACTGGCCTCTGGTGATCGATATTGCCGAGACGTTTTATTTCAAACCCGAAGCCGGGCTGCTGCTGGTGTCGCCGGCCAACGCCGACCCGGTGCCGGCGCAGGATGTGCAGCCTGAAGAACTCGATGTGGCGATTGCTGTGGACCGGCTGGAAACCGCCACCACGTTGCAGATTCGCCAGGTGCGGCGCAAATGGGCCGGATTGCGCTCGTTTGTGGCCGACAAGACCCCGGTGGTTGGTTTTGCCCCCGATGCGCCGGGCTTTTTCTGGCTGGCGGGGCAGGGCGGCTACGGCATTCAGACCGCGCCCGCCATGGGTGAACTGGCTGCAGCCCTGGTGCGCGGTTTGCCGGTGCCGCCTGCCATGGCGGCTCTGGGCGTGCGGCAAGAGGCGCTTGCCGCCGGGCGGTTCTGAGGTTAGAACGCCTTATGGATCAACGCGCCGCGGTACAGGTAAGGCTGCAGTGGCTGCGCACCGGGTTCGGCACCGCCGCGGTTTTCGACGCTGATCGCCAGTTGCGTGATCGCCGCGATGGTTTTCTCCGAAGCGGGCAACTGGGCGGTCTTGAGCTTGGGTGTCAGCACCCCAAGCGATCTGGGCTGGGCATTGACGCTGATGTCCCACAACTGCATGCTGTCGTTCTGCCCTTCCTTGATGTCGGTGAGGCGCTGCAACTGCAAAAAGCCATCCTGTGGATCAAAGGTGACCAGCACGCCGGGTGCCAGTTGGGCATCAAGCAGCACCGCGACATACTTGGTTTGCGGCACATTCTTGAGTTTGGCCTGTAGATGGCTGATTTGCGCGTTGAACATTTCATACATGCCCACTCCGCTGGCTGCTGCCACAGCCAGAATGACCAGGCAGATGATGGTGGCAAGCCGCCAACCGGTGGTGTAAGGGGGGATGATCTCGGGGGTGTTGGGAGGGACTTCGTTCATGATCAGGGGGTGGGAGTGTGCGAGTCGGGGTGCGGCAACCGCAACTTGCCGGGTGGTTTGAGTTTAGCCGTGAAAACCCTCAGCTCGGCATCATGCGGTCTTTTTCGGGAGTAGCGTGAGGCCGGCATTGGCCAGGTGCTGCAGGGGAGCCGGGATATAAAACTGTACCCGGTTACGGCCAGCGTCCTTGGCCTGATACATCGCGCCATCAGCCCATTTGAGGATGTCGTCGAGGCTGGCTTCCTGGCCATCAAAAATCACCACGCCAATGCTGGTGGTGCAGTGGTGCTCAATGGTGGCTTTGGTCTGATGCTGGCTATTGGTGTTCAACACATAAGGTTGCGCCAGACTGCAGCGAATTTTTTCTGCCACCTGCGCCGCCAGCGCCTTTGAGCTGGCTCGGTCAGCATGCAGATCGCTCAGCAGAACCACAAACTCGTCGCCACCGAAGCGCGCCACAGTGTCGGTCTCGCGCACACAGCTTTTCAGCCGCCGGGTCACCTCGATCAGCAGCAAATCGCCAACGCTGTGGCCGTGCGTGTCATTGAGCGTCTTGAAGTTGTCCAGGTCCAGGAATATCAGCGCCCCATAGTGGCCACTGCGCTTGCCGGCAGCCATGCTTTGGCGCAAGCGGTCGTTCAGCAGGCGCCGGTTCGGCAGCTCGGTGAGCATGTCATACAGCGCCTGGTGGCGCATCTGCTCCTCTATGAGCCTGCGCTCGGTGATGTCGGTGATGAAGCCGTGCCACAGCGTGCCGCCATCGGCTTCGCGCTCGGGCAGGGCGTTGCCAAACAGCCAGCGCACTCTGTCGTCGGCAAACTTGACGCGGTAGTCGTGGCACCACGCGGTCAGGTCGCGCGCCGAGGTCTGGATCGAGGCGATCACGCTGGCGTAATCGTCCGGGTGCACCATGGCCAACACCGGGCCGGCATCGTCGCGCACCTGTTCTGCGGTGACTTGGTAAACCTCTTGAATTGCGTCGCTGGCGTAGGGAAAACAGGAGCTGCCATCCGGGCGCAGGCGGTATTGGTAAACCATTCCCGGCAAGCGGCTGGCAATTTTCTGCAAGCGCGCCAACGCCTCGCGCAATGCCTCCTGGGCCGAGCGCAGCCGCAGCATGGCATCTACCCGCGCCAGCAACTCGGACTTGCCGATCGGCCGCGCGATGTAGCCGTCGGCCAGACCGCCGGTCAGCCCCGCCGCCTGGTCGTCGCCCGACGTCTTGAGCCCTGACAAAAGAATGACAAACACCGCGTGCAACGCAGGCTCGCTCTTGATCTGGCGCGCAACGTCCACACCGTTGCCGTCGGGCAGCATCACGTCGAGCAGCAGCAGCGCCGGCCGGTGGCGGCGCGTGAGCGCCAGTGCCTCGGCCGCGCTGGCTCCGGTGATGACCTGGTAGCCGGCCTGCTGCAGGATGCGTGCCGTGGCCCGCAACACATCGGGGTCGTCGTCAATCACCACCAACGTGGTGCTGGCTGGGTCAGCCATGTTGTTGCTCCTGGTTTGGATTGGCGCTGGGGGTGATGGTGCGCGCTGGCCGCAGGCGCTCTGGCGGCAGCGTAAAGCCGAATACCGAACCCTGCCCGGGCTCGCTGCTCACAAACATGCGCCCGCCGTGCGCTTCAATGATCTTGCGGGCAATGGCCAGACCCAGGCCGATGCTGCGCTCACCCGTCGATTTGCGCGCGGCCTGGCCGCTGGCAAAGGACTGGAACAGGCGCTGTTGCTGCTCGGTTGTCATGCCGGCGCCACGGTCGGTAACCTGCACCCGCAGTTCAGTCGGCAAACATTGGCTGGCCAGCGTGACCATGCCGCCCTCGGGGGAGTGCTCGATCGCGTTGCTCAGCAGGTTGGTCAGCACCTGTTCGATCTTGGCCCCGTCAACGAACCAGTGTCGGTTCGTTGTGTCGAGCTGGGTCGTGATTTGGATACCGCGCCTGGTGGCAATCAGGCTCACCAGTTTGAGCGCGGCATGGGCCACGTTGGCCATGTCTGTGCTCTGCTCATCGAGGCTGAAGCGCCCCGCCTCGATCAGGCTAACGTCCAGAAAATCATCCACCACGCCGCGCATGCGCGCCGCTGCGCTATGGATGGTCTGCAAAAAATCCTGGTGTTCGGCAGACAAACTGCTCCCCACCTCGTCGATCAGGAATTCGGCATAACTCAAGATCAAGCCGGTGGGCTTGCGCAGGTCATGCGCGGCCATGCCCAGAAACTGGTTCTTGAGCGCGTTCAGCTTGCCCAACTCATCGTTTTTAAGCGCCAGCTCGCGCGTCAGGTTGTTGAGCTCGTGGTTAAGTTCGAGCACCTCGCGCCCCAGCCGCGCCTGCTCGGTCGCGTTGATCTCGCCAAACAGCCAATGGTCGGCACCGTCAGGCTCAACCGTGACCTCAAGGGTTTGCGGCAGCCCCGCCGTGGTGTGGACGTTGAGCAGCCGTGGCCGCGCCGTGTCAGCCAGCCAATCGGCAAAGGGAATGACACCGGCAAAATTAAGCAGCATGGCATGCCAGGGCTGGCCGACCAGCGGCGCACCGATCAAATGGAGGGCATGCGGGTTGGCAGCCCGGATGATGCCCGCCGCGTCCAGGCGCAGCGCCACCACGCTGGTGCTCAAGGCCAGAAATCGGCGCTCGGGGTCATTGCTCATAAGCTGCGAGTTGTTTTTCGAGCTCATCGAGCGAATCGATGCAGGTCACGTTGGGGTAGGCCTGCAGCGCCTCCATGCCGCCCCAGCGCAGCGCCTGCCCGCCCACCAGAATTGGCTGCTTGGGGAACTGCCTGCTGATGGTCTCCAGCGCCAAGAGCAATTCGGGCAGGTGCAGCGACAGGCTCAAGGACAGGCCAACCAGGGTGGGACGGCGTTCTTCGATGGTCTGCAGCAACTTGGCCAGCGGTGTGTCAACGCCCAGAAAGTGGCCGCGCCAGCCACGCATCTCACAAAAATCGGCAATCATGCGTCCGCCAAGCTGATGGTATTCATCGGTCACGCAGGCAACAACGATGCTCTGGCCGCGCCTCTGGCCACCAAAGGACTGGGACTGCACCAGGCTCAGCATGCGCTCGGTAATGGCGGTGGCCAGATGCTCTACCGCAACCGATATACGCTGGTTCTCCCACAACTCGCCCACCTGGTACATGGCGCGCTGAAACAGCATGAGGTACAGGCTTTTGAGGTCGGTGCCGGCTGCCACCAGTGCTTGCACGATGCTGGCGCATTGCGCGCGCTCACCGGCCAGCAAGGCGCTCAGGTAACGCTGGTAAGTGGCTTCCTCGAGGGTGCTGCTCATGGAGTTTTCCTCAGGCCGCGGGTTGGGCCGCGCTGGCCTGCTGGCGCGCCTGCGCCAGGGCGTCGGCTACCGCTGCAATCCATATGGACGGGAACCGCGTGGCATCGCCCAGCCACGCCTGCAAACTTGTCACGGCAGCCGGGCTGCCCGCCAGTTCATCTGCCACTGCGCAGCCCAGCAAGCGGCCAGTGCCTGGCAAACCTGCACGCAGATGCACCCCGACCGCCTGATCAAACGCATCGTCCAGGGTTTGAAGCTGGGCGTCGCTCACATACCGGTTGCGCGTGGTGTACAGATCGGCGGCGCCGAGCAGCAGCTTGTCGTAGCCGGACTTGTTTTCGGGCACGGCCGCGACCAGCTCGTCCACCAGAATCTCCAACTGATCCTGCAACAACAGCGTTGGCATGCCGCGCCCGGCAAGCACGCGTCCGAGCCAGCGCACCTGTTGCACGATTTGGGCGGGTGCATAGGTGTACAGCGTGGCTTGCCAAGCGGCATCGCTGCGGGCGAAACGGTAGCCGCGCTCGCCATAACGCTGCTCGAAATAAGGAAAGCGCTGCCAACAGAGGTCAGCTGCTCGCAATGACGCCTGCACTTCGCGCGCATCAGTGGGTACCGCATGGCGCCCGGCTTCCGGGTTGATGGAGGTGACGAGAAATGTCTTTGATTCGCTTTGAAAGGGGTAAAGCGCCAGAAAAACCGCCTCGATCTGCTCGAAAAAATGGTGGGCGGCCTGGCCGATCTGCTCGCGCTCAGTGGCACTGAGTGCGAGCGCGTTCATGCGCTCTTGAAACTGCGTCCAGCGCGCGTCCTGCGCCGGGCCGTCACCGTGCAGGTAGGCCAGACCCTCATTGCCCGTGAGCAACAGGGCGCGTGCCACCATGGGCCGCAACACGCGTGCGCCCAGGCTGGAGCCTTCCAGCACATAAAGGCAAGCCAGCAGCGCAAGAGGTTGTTCAATTGACCACAAACGAATCTGGGTGGCCGCTGCTTGCGCGGCCTCGACCGCTTCTTTCAGGTCGGCCACGGTGCGTGGCTCAAAAAAGTGCAGGTCTTGTTCAAGCAACGGCAGTTTGCGTTGTTCAGTGTGCCAGACCGCTGCGATGCGCTCATCTGCGCAGTCCAGCAGCGCTTGCTCGAGCACCCCCTGCATCACTGCCAAGGCACGCAGTTGCCCCACATACGACTCAAGCGGCAACTGACACGCCGCCAACGCCGCAAAGAACGGCGCACCCTGCAGGCGACTGTGGACCGAAAAGTTGACAGCCTTGAGGTCCTCCATCAGGCTGAGTTGCTGCCCGAAAAGTCCTGTTTTCATTCCTGTCCCTGGCGATACAAAGGTGAGTCATTGTGCACCATTGTGAAGCGGGCCTGGACCGACAGGTCCATCCGGAAATGGTTTTCTTCGTCGCGCCTTGAAAATCAGGAAATGGTTGGCACCTAAATTTTTTCAGTTGCCAGATTCAAGCGCAGTTGGTGCCGAGCAATTTGTGAGCGCACCTGATTGGGTGCGGTGCCGCCGAGAATGTCACGGGCGTTGAGCGAGCCGCGCAGGCTCAGGACGTCATACACGTCTTTTTCGATGGTCGGGTTGAAGCCTTGCAGCACTGCCAGCGGCAGTTCCGATAGGTCCACCTGGTGCGTGACGGCGGCCTTGACCGCATGCGCCACGGTTTCGTGCGCATCTCGGAACGGCAGGCCTTTCTTGACCAGGTAATCGGCCAGGTCGGTGGCGGTGGCATAGCCGCGCAGGGCGGCCTGCTCCATGGCGGGGGCATTCACCGTGATGCCGCCTTCCTTCTGGCCGGTGGTCGGGTTCAACTGGCCGCCGATCATCTCGGCAAAGATGCGCAGCGTGTCTTTGAGTGTGTCCACGGTATCAAACAGCGGCTCCTTGTCTTCCTGGTTGTCCTTGTTGTAGGCCAGCGGCTGGCCTTTCATGAGCGTGATCAGGCCCATCAGGTGGCCCACCACGCGACCGGTCTTGCCGCGCGCCAGTTCGGGCACGTCAGGGTTTTTCTTCTGCGGCATGATGGAACTGCCGGTGGTGAAGCGGTCGGCGATTTTGATGAAGCCGAAGTTCTGGCTCATCCACAAAATCAGTTCTTCGCTCAGGCGGCTGATGTGCACCATGCACAGCGAGGCGGCGGCGGTGAACTCAATGGCAAAGTCGCGGTCGCTGACGGCATCAAGCGAGTTCTGGCACACCTGTGGTGTGCCCAGCGCGTCGACCATGCCCAGCGCGCGTGCCACACGCTCGCGGTCCAGAGGGTAGCTGGTGCCAGCCAATGCGGCTGCGCCCAGCGGCAGGCGGTTGACCCGGCGGCGCACGTCCATCATGCGCTCGGCATCGCGGCTGAACATTTCCACATAAGCCAGCAGGTGGTGACCAAAACTCACCGGTTGCGCCACCTGCAGGTGGGTGAAACCGGGCAGGATGACCTCGACATACTGGTCAGCCACATCGATCAAGGCCCGTTGCAGGTCAAGCAGCAGGGCGCTGATCAGGTCGATTTCACCGCGCAGCCACAGCCGCACGTCGGTGGCGACTTGGTCGTTGCGGGAGCGCCCGGTGTGCAGACGTTTGCCGGCGTCGCCCACCAGTTGGGTCAGCCGTGCCTCGATGTTGAGGTGCACGTCTTCCAGGTCGAGCTGCCACTCAAAGGCGCCGGATTCGATCTCGGAGGTGATTTGCGCCATGCCACGCCTGATGTCGGCCAAATCCTGGGTGCTGATGATGCCCTTGGCCGACAGCATGTCGGCGTGCGCCAGCGAGCCGGTGATGTCGGCCTGCCACAGGCGCTTGTCAAAAAACACGCTCGACGTGTAGCGCTTGACCAGATCACTCATGGGCTCGGAAAACAGCGCCGACCAGGCCTGGGACTTTTTGTCGAATTGGTTTTGGCTCATCGCGGATCAAAGTTAGGAAGAGGCTGGGGTGCCCGAGAATCATCAATAATTGCCACAATGACCAACTGGGTCATCAATCAGGCAGACGCATGCAAGAACCCCAAATTTTATCGGTCTTCCACGACGCAACCGCAGCGCCGGTCAAGAACGCCGTGCCACCGCCTGTGGTGCTGGTGTTTGATGCCTGCCATGTGGGTGTGGTGCTGCGCGCCGTGCTGTTTGTGCAGGCCGTGATGGCGGTGGCCGCCATGTTCGGGGCAGTCAATGTGCTGGACTGGTTCACGCGGCTGTCCCTGGCCACCGGCGCGGCCCTGCCCGCCACCCTGTTTTGGTTGATCGTGGCTTGCGTTTTCAAAAAGGTCCTGGCTCGCTTGCCCCATCCCTTGCAACAGGCGGCCGGCATCGCCCTGGGCGCCCTGGCCGGGTTGTATGGCTGCGCCATGCTGGCCTGGTCGGGCTTGCAGCAGCCGGCGCCCTGGTGGGGCAGTGCGTTTGCCGGCGCCATGCTGGCTGCCGTGCTGGTGGCCGCACTGGTGCTGCGGGCCAAGGGCAAGGCGCCGGCGGCCACCACCGCCCGACTGGCGGAATTGCAGGCGCGCATCCGGCCGCACTTTTTGTTCAACACCCTCAACAGCGCCATTGCCCTGGTGCGCGCCGAGCCGGGCAAGGCCGAAAGGCTGTTGGAAGACTTGAGCGACCTGTTTCGCCACGCCCTGATGGAGCAGGGTGAATCGGTCACGCTGGCGCAGGAAATCGCACTGGCCAAGGCCTACCTGGCGATCGAGCAGGTGCGTTTTGGCGAGCGCCTGCGCATTGTGTGGGCGCTTGACGAAGCGGCCGGGGCGGCGCGCCTGCCGCCGCTGTTGTTGCAGCCATTGGTGGAGAACGCCGTCAAACATGGGGTTGAGCCCAGCACCAGTGGCGCTGACATCAGGGTCAGCACCGAGCGCCGTGGCTCGCGGGTGGTGATCAAGGTCAGCAACACCGCGCCAGCAGCCGACAGTGCGCGCGGCAATGGCCTGGCGCTGGCCAATGTGAGCGAGCGCCTGAGCCTGCTGCACGATGTGCAGGCGCAGTTTCAAAGTGGTTTGAAAGACGGCGTCTACCGGGTCAGGATCGAGGTGCCCGCATGACGGTTCGCGTGTTGCTGGTGGATGATGAAAGCCTGGCGCGCAGCCGGCTGAAAACGCTGCTGGGCGATTGCCGCCAGCCCGCGGCGCAGGTGCTGGGCGAGGCCGCCAATGCCGTGCAGGCGATTGAGTTTTTGCAGCACCACGACGTCGATGCGGTGCTGGCCGACATTCACATGCCGGGCGCCGACGGGCTCATGCTGGCACAGGCGCTGCGCCAGTTGCCCCATCCCCCTGCCGTCGTTTTTGTGACCGCCTACGCCCAACACGCCGTGCAGGCCTTTGACCTGGAAGCGCTGGATTACCTCACCAAGCCGGTGCGGCTGGAGCGCTTGCAGGCGGCGCTGCAAAAAATCGCACGGACGTTGCAACAGGCGCAGGAAACGGCCACCGATGTCGCCGAGGATGTGCTGCTGATCCAGGAGCGCGGCCGTGCCGAGCGCGTGCCGCTGGCGCAGGTGCTGTACCTGAAAGCCGAGCTCAAGTACATCACGGTGCGCACTGCCAGCCACAGCTACATCCTGGAGGCTTCGCTGGCCGAACTCGAGACCCGGTACGCCAGCCGTTTCATCCGCATCCACCGCAATGCGCTGGTGGCGCGGCGTGCCGTGCGGGCACTGGAGAAACACCACGATCCCGAAGAGGGCGATGGCTGGGCGGTGCGGCTGGACGGTGTGGCGGAGTCGCTGTTCGTGTCGCGCCGCCAGCTTGCCGCCGTGCGGGCGCTGGTGAGCGCGGTCTGAGGCCCATGACCGCATCTGTCACGCGCCTCAAGGTGCTGAGTGCCGGCATCTTCAGTCTGATTCTGGTGTTGGGCGTGGCCCGCTTTGCCTACACGCCGCTGCTGCCGCTGATGCAGCAGCAGGCCGGCCTGGGCGTGGCAGCGGCCGGCTGGCTGGCGGCCATCAACTACGCCGGCTACCTCAGCGGTGCCCTGATCGCGTCGCGCATCAGCAGCCTGGTGCTGAAAGACCGGCTTTACCGCATCGGCATGGTGCTGGCCATTGTCAGCACGCTGGTGATGGGCTTGAGCACCAACCTGGTGGTGTGGGCCATCTCGCGCTATGTGGCAGGCCTGACCAGCGCGGCGGGCATGCTGCTGGGCACCGGGCTCATCATGAACTGGCTGATCCGCCACAACCACCGCAGCGAGCTGGGCATTCACTTTGCCGGCATCGGGCTGGGGATTGCCGGCTGTGCCGCGGCGGTGATGCTGTTCACCCCCTGGCTGGACTGGCGCGAGCAATGGTTTGCCTTCACCGCGCTGGGGTGTGTGCTGCTGGTGCCGGCGTTGCGCTGGCTGCCACCGCCCGACACCAGCGGCCTCACCACCACCGGCCAGAAGTTGCAGGACAAGCCGCCGAGCGTGCTTTATTTGCGCATCTTTATGGCGGCCTACTTTTGCGCCGGTTTTGGCTACGTGGTGAGTGTGACCTTTATTGTGGCCATCGTGAACCAGCTGCCGGGTCTGGACGGCTGGGGCAATCTGGTGTTTTTGGCGATTGGCATCGGGGCGGCTCCGGCCTGCATCAACTGGGACTTTATTGCCCGGCGCATCGGCGACCTGAATGCGCTGATTCTGGCCGCAGTGTTGCAGATCGCGGGCATCTTGCTGCCGGTCATGGTGCCGGGCCTGTGGTCCGCCATGCTGGGCTCGCTGCTGTTTGGCGGCACCTTCATCGGCATGGTGAGCCTGGTGCTGAGCATGGCCGGGCGCTATTACCCGGGCATGCCCGCCAAGATGATGGGCAAGATGACGTTGTCCTATGGTGTGGCGCAAATCATCGGCCCGGCAATCACTGGCCAGATTGGCGCCCAGTTTGGCAGCTACAACGCCGGCCTGTACGTGGCCGCCGCCGTCATGGCGCTGGGCACCGGGCTGCTGATGGTGCTCAAGCTGGTGGAAAAGCGCGACGCGCCAAGGGCTTTAGCGCCTTAACCGGTATTGCGCAGCCCCGCGGCGATGCCGTTGATCGAGATGTGGATGCCGCGTTTGAGGCGGTCGTCAGTCTCGCCGGCGCGGAAGCGGCGCACCAGTTCCACCTGCAGATGGTGCAGCGGGTCGATGTAGGGAAAGCGGTGGCGGATCGAGCGTTGCAGTGCCGCGTTGTGGCTCAGGCGCTGTTTGTCGCCGGTGATCAGCTCCAGCGCCCGCGTGGTGCGCTGCCATTCGAGCTCGATGGCGCCAAATATTTTTTTGCGCAGGCGCTTGTCATCCACCAACTCGGCGTAGCGCGAGGCCAATGCCAAGTCGCTCTTGGCCATGACCATGTCCATGTTGGACAGCAGCGAGCTGAAAAAAGGCCATTGTTTCTGCATTTTCTGCAGCAGCGCCAGGCGCTGCTTGGTGAGCCTGACCGTGGCCCCGGGCGGGTTCAAAAAGGCATCTACCGCCGCGCCAAAGCCAAACCAGCCGGGCAGGGTCAGGCGGCACTGGCCCCAGCTGAAGCCCCAGGGAATGGCGCGCAGGTCTTCTATTTTTTGGGTCGCTTTGCGGGATGCCGGGCGTGAGCCAATGTTGAGTTCGGCAATTTCGCGGATCGGCGTGGCGTCAAAGAAATATTCGGTGAAGCCGGGCGTCTCGTACACCAGCTTGCGGTAGGCCGCCATGCTGGCCAGCGACAACTCGGAAGCCGCCTCCAGATAAGCGGGCTCGGCAGATTGGGTTGGGTGCAGCAGGGTGGCCTCCAGCGTGGCTGCCACCAGAGTTTCCAGGTTGCGCCGGCCGATTTCGGGGTTGGCGTATTTGGAGCCAATCACCTCGCCTTGCTCGGTCAGGCGAATCTGGCCGCGCACGGTGCCGGGAGGCTGCGCCAGGATGGCCTCAAAGCTGGGTCCGCCGCCACGCCCCACCGTGCCACCACGGCCATGGAACATGCGCAGGCGGATCGGGCTGGCTGCACTTTGGTTGATGCCGTCAAACATGTCCACCAGGGCAATTTCGGCCTGGTACAGCTCCCAGTTGCTGGTAAAAATGCCGCCATCCTTGTTGCTGTCAGAGTAGCCCAGCATGATGTCCTGTTCGCCATACTGGTCGGCCGCGCCGCGCTGCACCATGGCCAGCACGCCGGGCAGCGCGTAAAACTCGCGCATGATCGTGGACGCGTTGCGCAGGTCTTCGATGGTCTCAAACAGCGGCACCACGATCAGGTCGCAAGTGGCATGGTCGTCGAGCGTGCCCTGCATCAGGCCCACCTCTTTTTGCAGCAGCATCACTTCGAGCAAATCGCTCACGGTTTCGGTGTGGCTGATGATGTAGTGGCGAATGGCCTGCGTGCCAAACAGCGCGCGCGACCGTTTGGCGGCCTCGAAAATACTGATTTCACTGAGAGCGTGCGCGCTGTAGGCATGACCCATGACGCGCAAAGGGCGCGCATCGTTGAGCAGGTCCAGCAACAAGGCGCGCTTGGCGGGCTCGTCGAGCTTGGCGTAATGCGGCGTGATGCGCGCCGTGGCCAGCAGTTCGGCCAGCACGGCTTCATGCTGGTCCGAGCTTTGCCGCAGGTCGACCGTGGCGAGGTGAAAGCCAAACACTTCCACCGCCCGGATCAGGGGTTGCAGGCGCTGCCCGACCAGCGCCTGCGCGTGTTGCGTGATCAGGGACGATTCGATCACGCGCAGGTCGCTCAGCAGTTCTTCAGGGGCCTGGTAGGGGTTTTGCGGTGCCACCGCGTGGCGCGCGGCCTCGCCACCGCTGAGGTTTTTGAGCGTGGCCGCGAGGCGCGCGTAAACGCCGATCAGGGCGCGCCGGTAAGGCTCGTCCTTGCGGTGTTCGTTGCTGTCGGGCGAACGCTGCGCCAGCGCCTGCATCTCGGGCGGGAAATCCACCAGCATCGCCGACAGGGACAGCTCGCCGCCGAGGTAATGCACCTCGGTCAGGTAATGACGCAAGGCCATGTCGGACTGGCGGCCTAAAGCGTGGCTCAGGGTCTGGGCGTTGACGTTTGGGTTGCCGTCGCGGTCGCCGCCAATCCACTGGCCCATGCGCAGGAAACTGTGCACCGGGTGCGGTCCCAGCGCCTGTTCCAGGGTGGCGTAGAGTTTGGGGATCTCGCGAAGAAATGTGGAGTCGTAATAACTCAGCGCGTTTTCCACCTCGTCGGCCACCGTCAGTTTGGAAAACCGCAGCAGGCGGGTATGCCACAACTGCAGCACGCGGGCGCGCAACTGGGCCTCGTTGCTGGCCAGCTCGCGCGGCGTCAGGGCATCGTGCTCGACCTGGTTGGCGGCCGCCTGCGCCAGAATGTCGTCGCGGGCGGTGAGCAGCTTGGCAATGGCGCGCTCGGCATCCAGAATGCTCTTGCGCTGCACCTCGGTGGGGTGGGCGGTGAGCACCGGCGAGACAAAACTGTGCGCCAGCATCTCGCTGATAGCTTGCGGCGTGACGCCCTGGCTGTCGAGTCGCTTCAGGGTCACACCAATGCTGCCGGGCCGGCTATGGCCGGCGCGCGCATGGATGGCGTTGCGGCGGATGTGGTGGCGGTCCTCGGCGAGATTGGCCAAATGACTGAAGTAAGTGAACGCCCGCACCACACTTACGGTTTGTTCACTGCTGAGCGACTTGAGCAGTTTGTTGAGGGCCCGGTCTGCCACCAGGTCGGCATGGCGGCGAAAGGTGACCGAGAGCTGGCGGATCTGCTCGATCAGGTCGAAGGCCGCGTCACCCTCCTGCTCGCGAATCACGTCGCCCAAAATGCGTCCAAGCAGGCGGATGTCTTCGATCAGCGGGCGCTCACTGTCAGGGAGGGCGCTATTGTTTTTGGATGCGGGAGCAGACTTTGGCATGGCGGTGTTGAGGGTCAATGGGACAAAAGCTTAAGCAAAAGCCATGCTAGCATTCCCGTAACGAATACGATTACACAAAGGTTACGGCATCACGCCCATCACTATGCGTCAACTTACCATTGCAACACGAGAAAGCCGGCTGGCCATGTGGCAGGCCGAGCATGTACAAGCCCTGCTGAGTGGCAGGGGCCACCAGGTGACGCTTTTGGGCATGACCACCCTGGGTGACCAGATCCTGGACCGCGCGCTCAGCCAGGTCGGCGGCAAGGGCCTGTTTGTCAAGGAACTCGAAGTCGCGCTGGAACAAAGGCGCGCCGACCTGGCGGTGCACTCACTCAAGGACGTGCCGATGGAGTTGCCCGAAGGCTTCAGCCTGGCCTGCGTGATGGCGCGCGAAGACCCGCGGGATGCCTTTGTTTCTAACCACTACGCCAATCTGGACGCCTTGCCGCAGGGCGCGGTGGTGGGCACCTCCAGCCTGCGCCGCATGGCCTTGTTGCGCGCCCTGCGGCCCGACTTGCGCATTGAGCCCTTGCGCGGCAACCTCGACACCCGTTTGCGCAAGCTCGATGAGGGCTTGTATGACGCCATCGTGCTGGCGGCCGCCGGCCTCAAGCGCCTGGGACTCGAGGCGCGCATTCGTGCGGTGTTCGAGCCCTCGGTCATGCTGCCCGCTGCGGGCCAGGGTGCGCTGGGCATCGAGGTGCGCACCGATCGCCTCGATGTCGTGGCGGCGCTGGCGCCGCTGGCGCACCACACCACCTGGCTGGCCGTGGCGGCAGAACGTGCCGTGAGTCGCGCCATGGGGGGCAGCTGCTCGATGCCGCTGGCCGCCTACGCTACGCTGGCCCAAGACATCCTGACGATTGATGCCGCCTGGGGCGATGCCGACGGGCAATTGCCCGTGGTTCGCGTGCGTTTGACCGGCCCGGTGAGCGGTTTGCCGAGCGCCGCTGAGTTGGGGCAACGGGTCGCGAATGACCTGCGTGCCCGGGTGCTGGCGCAGGGCGGCACCCTGGCCCATCTGGCTGCCTCCGCCCATCAACCGGGGTGACGGTGCGCCTCATCGTGACCCGGGTGCAGCCGCAGGCGCAGCAATGGGCAGATAGTTTTCAAGCCAGTGGCCATGATGCGCTGGTGCTGCCGCTGATCGAGGTGCGCAGTCTGGCCAATGCCACTGCGGTGCGGGCGGCCTGGCTGAACCTGCCCTGCTACAAGGCGGCGATGTTTGTCAGCCGTCATGCAGTGGATTTTTTCTTTCAGGCAAGACCGGCTTCAGCGCCAGCCCCCGAATTGTCAAGCGCCGCGGCCACAAGGTGGTGGTCCACCGGCCCCGGAACAGCCCACGCCTTGCTGGACCACGGCGTGGCAAGTGCGTTGCTGGACACGCCGCCCAAACAGGCCGGGCAGTTTGATTCAGAGGCGCTCTGGCAACAGGTGCGCGCTCAGGTGCGGCCGGGCGACAAGGTGCTGATTGTGCGCGGCGACAGTGTGGCCCCTGACGGCACATTGGTGCAGGACAATGACCAGGGTGTGGGCCGCGAATGGTTGGCCGAGCGCCTGCGCCAAAGTGGTGCGCAAGTTGATTTTGTGGTGGCTTACCAACGCGGCGCACCCGTTTGGACTGCGGCGCAATGCGTGCTGGCGCAGTCGGCGGCTACGGATGGCTCGATCTGGTTGTTCAGCAGCGCTGAGGCGCTGGGCCATTTGCAGGCCTTGTTGCCCGGGCAGGACTGGTCAATGGCCCGTGCCGTGGCCACCCATCCCAGGATTGCAGCGGCAGCCCGGAGCCTGGGCTTTGGTGTGGTGGCGCAGACACGGCCCACGTTGGAAGACGTCCTGGTCTCGATAGAATCCTTGGCATGAATCCCCAGCTTTCCCCTGATCCCGCCGACATTGGCGGCGCAGCTGCACCAAACCCCGGCCCGGCTGTTGTCGCCGCCGGCCCCGTGGCCAGCAGCGCAACGACGGCGCGCACAGCCCTGTGGGTGCTTGGCTGCATGGTTTTGCTGGCGTTGCTGACGATTGCCTTGCTGTGGCAGAAGGTGGCCGGCATGCAGGAGCAGTTGGCGCGCCAAAGTGCCGAGGCGCAGTCGCAGTCGCTGGAAGCGCGGGCAATGGCCAAGCAGGCCGTGTCGCTGGCGCAGGAGACCGCGGCGCGCGCGGCGGTCATGGATTCACGCTTGAGTGAGGTGGCCCTGCAGCGCAGCCAGCTTGACGAACTGATGCAGAGCATGTCGCGTTCGCGCGATGAAAACCTGGTGGTGGACATCGATGCCGCTTTGCGTCTGGCGCAGCAGCAGGCGCAGTTGACGGGCAGCGTCGAGCCCTTGCTGGCGGCACTCAATAGCGCTGACCAGCGCATTGTGCGAGCGGCACAACCCAGGCTGGCTTTGTTGCAGCGCGCCATTGCCCGCGA
>NZ_JAABQC010000001.1:15513-76181 GCF_011391645.1 Rhodoferax sp.
GCCGTCAGCGACACGCCCACCCTGCTCATCAAGCTCGACGAATTGGTGCGGCTGGCCGACGACCTGGCGCTGGCCAATGCGGTGGCGCCGGTGCGCCAGGCAGAAAAAAATCTGGTCACGCCACCAAATTCACCCGTCAGTTGGTGGCAAAGCGGGCTGCAGTTGGTGCTTGACGAGGCGCGCAATCTGGTCCGGGTGAGCCGTATCGAGGCTCCAGAAGCGGCGCTGTTGTCGCCCGAGCAGTCGTTCTTTTTGCGGGAAAATTTCAAGCTCAGGTTGCTCAACGCCCGCCTTGGGCTGCTGGCGCGCCAAATTGATTCGGCGCGCTCCGACCTGGCTGATGCGGAAGCCATGCTGAAAAAGTACTTTCAAGCCAATGCGCGCAAAACCCAGGTTGCTGCCGATTTGCTGCAACAGGTGCAAAAGCAAATGCGCACCCTGCAGTTGCCGCGCATTGATGACTCGCTGGCGGTGCTGGCCACCGCCGTTGCAGGACGCTGACCATGCGCGTGGCTTTGTGGTTTTTGGGCTTGTTTGGCGTGGCGGTCGTGCTGGCGCTGTTTTTCAGCAGCAATGCAGGCACCATCACCGTCTTCTGGCCACCTCACCGGGTTGATCTGTCGCTCAATATGGTGCTGGTGTTGCTCGGTTTGCTGTTTTTGTTGATCCATCTGGCGCTCAGGGCGCTGGCTGCCCTGTTTGCCCTGCCGGGGCAGGCGCATTCCTGGCGTGTGCGCCATCAGGAGCAGGCCATGCATGCCAGCATGCTCGACGCCATGTCGCACTTTGTCGCAGGCCGTTTCATCCGGTCCAGAAAGGCGTCGCAGCAAGTGCTGGCGCGTGAGGCGGTGATGGCGAAGAGCGGTGAGGCGGGTCCGGCAGCCGTGCGTTTGCGGGTGATGGCCAATTTGATGGCGGCAGAAAGCTCACAGGCGCTGCAAGACAAGGCGGCGCGCGATACTTATTTCCAGCAAGCGCTGGCACTCTCGACCAACCTGGATGCCACCGGCATCCGCGAGGGTCTGTTGCTGCGGGCCGTGCGCTGGTCGTTGCGCGATCGTGATGCGGCTGCGGCGCAGGACTGGTTTGCGCAACTGCCGCAGGGTGTCGCACGGCGCACCCTGGCATTGCGCTTGCGCCTCAAGTTGGCGCGTTTGACGGGTCAGTCTGGCCTGGCGCTCGATACCGCGCGTCTGCTGGTCAAGCACCGCGCCTTCTCCGATGATTCTGGCCGCGGCCTGGTGCGCGCCCTGGCGCTGGAAAACATCCAGGCTGCCCGGGACACGGAACAGTTGCAGCGCTGCTGGTATAAGTTGGAGCCTGCCGAGCAGACCATGCCTGAAGTTGCCTGTCTTGCCGCTGAGCGTTACCTGGTGTTGGGCGGCGCCCAGGACACCGCATTGGGTTGGCTGCTGCCGGTGTGGGAACGCATGGTCAAAGTACCGGACGGGATAAACCAGAGCCAGAAAATTTCATTGGTGCGGGTGCTTGAAACAGCATTTTCAAGCACGGTAGATACAGCCTGGCTGAAGCGCATAGAGCAAGCGCAATTGGCGCAGCCTGGCGATGCCCTGTTGCAGTATCTGGCTGGCGTGGCATGTTTGCACCTGGAATTGTGGGGCAAGGCCCAGCAATTGATCAAGCAAGCCTTGCCGCGCCTGAACGACAAATGGCTGGCAGCCAGTGCCTGGATGATGCTGGCTGCACTGGCGCAGCGCCAGGGCGACTCCGAGCCTGCTGCCGAGGCCTGGCAAAACGCCGCACTGTTGGCTTTGCGCCAGGACGAGTGAGCAGGGTGACCGGACACCGGGCGCTTGCGCATATCGATTCTTCTCTAGCGCCGAAATCCTGGCGATAAAAAAGGGCACCCGAGGGTGCCCTTTTTCTGGGTAGTCAGACCTTACGCTGCATCGGTTTGCTCAAAAGGCAGCTTCTGCTCGCGCAGGTCGCGTTTGGTTTCCACCAGAACCAGCGGCTGCTCGTCAAGAACGGGCAACGGTGCACGTTGGCGCGGCGCGTGGACGGGCTTCGGAGCTACTGCGATCGCGGCTTGCGCCATGGCTACTTTGGCTGCATCAGATTGCACCCACTGCAGACCGGATGATTCGGCCACTTGGGCCAATTCATCCAGCGGCAGGGCAAATGGCTGCACGGCGGGCATGGCCTTGGCGGGTGCCTCGGGTGCCAACGCCACAGGGGCAAGCACCGCGGCGGTTGCCAGCACGGCGACCGGCGCCGGCACAGCGACCACCACCGCTGGCGCCACCTCCGGCACTGCCACGACGGGGGGCAAAGACTCGGGCTCAGCAGTCACAGCCGCCGCAGTCGGGGTTGGCGCTGGCGTCAGCACCGCAGGCGGCACCGTCGAAGCTTCGGGCTGGCTGCTGGCTGCTGGCATGCTGAAGTAAGACTTGCGCGCCGGTTCCTGCTCAGCGGCTGCATCAACGGTCTGGGGCTCCTGGCTTGGCAGCGCGGGAGACTCGCTGCGTTCAGTCCGCTCTGAGCGGGGTTTGCGGTCGCGGCCGTAGCGGTCGCGCGAGCGCTTTTCCCTTGGCACCCCGTTTTCATCGCGAACGATGTTGTCGGCGCTGCCCTGATCGGCATTGGCGGTTGAACTCTCTTCAGCCTCGGCGCTTGGGCTCACAACTGCCTCGCCTGTGCGAAGCTCTTCTTCAGGGCGGGGTGAGCGCTCGGGTCGGCGTTCATTGCGTCCGCCGCGCTCGGTGCGGGGTGGACGATCGCCGCGCTCGGCATTGCGGCCGCCGCGCTCAGTGCGTTGCTCGCCGCGACCTGCTGCCTCAGGCGCGGTACTCACGTCGGGGTTCGCATTGCCCGCGTCAAATGAGCTTTGTGTTTCCGAGCGGTCTTTGCCGGCGCTGTTGCGGTCAGGGCGGCCGGAGCGGTTGCCGCGGTTGTCATTGCGGCCTTCGCTGCGGCCACTGCGACCCTCATTGCGCGGTCCGCGTCCTTCGGGACGGCTTTCTCCGCGGCCCTCCGGGCGACGGGCGCCATCACGGTTGGGGCGGCCTTCACGCGGCGCGCGTGTCTCGTCTTTGGCTGCAGGTGGCGTCACGGGGGCGGCTGGTGCGGCCTCGGGGCCGACGCCGAACAGACTCTTGAGCCAGCCGAAAAATCCTTTTTCAGCCACAACGGGTGCCGCTGCGACGGGTTTTGCGGTGTGCACGGTCGGGGCGTGCTTGACAGGTTCCGGTTTGGGGACAGCCACAGGCGCCGGTGCATCAGGCAACACGCCTTTGATGATCGGCGTTTGCCGGTTGGTGGGTTCCTGCGAGCGGCGCGTGACGGCGGTCGCTTCTTCAACCTCATCGGCCATCTTGTAGCTGGCTTCGATGTTGTCAAGACGCGGGTCGTCATGCTTAAGGCGTTCCAGGCGGTAGTTGGGCGTTTCCAGCGACTTGTTGGGCACCATCAGCACGTTGATGCGCTGCTTGAGCTCGATTTTGGCGATTTCGGTGCGTTTTTCGTTGAGCAGGAACGACGCCACTTCGACGGGCACCTGGCACAGCACCGAGGCGGTGTTGTCTTTGAGTGACTCCTCCTGGATGATGCGCAAGATTTGCAGGGCGCTCGATTCGGTGTCACGGATGTGGCCCGAACCGCCGCAGCGCGGGCAGGGAATGGACGCGCCCTCGCTGAGTGCCGGGCGCAGCCGCTGGCGGCTCATTTCCATCAGGCCAAATTTGCTGATGGTGCCAAATTGCACACGGGCACGGTCCTGGCGCAGCGCATCGCGCAGGCGGCTTTCCACATCGCGGCGGTTGCGGCTTTCTTCCATGTCGATGAAGTCGATCACGATCAGGCCGCCGAGGTCGCGCAGACGCGCCTGGCGCGCCACCTCTTCGGCGGCTTCCAGGTTGGTGCGGGTGGCGGTTTCCTCGATGTCGCCGCCCTTGATGGCGCGCGCCGAGTTCACATCCACCGACACCAAGGCCTCGGTGTGGTCAATCACGATGGCGCCGCCGCTGGGCAGCGTGACCGTGCGGGCGTAGGCCGACTCGATCTGGTGCTCGATCTGAAAGCGCGAAAACAGCGGGGCATCGTCGCGGTAGCGTTTGACGCGGGCGGCATGCTCGGGCATCACATGGGCCATGAACTGCTGCGCCTGCTCGTACACGTCGTCGGTGTCGATCAGAATGTCGCCAATGTCGTGGTTGAAGTAGTCGCGAATGGCGCGAATCACCAGGCTGGACTCCTGGTAAATCAGGAACGCACCCTTGCCGCCCTTGGCGGCACCGTCAATGGCGGCCCACAGCTTGAGCAGGTAATTCAGGTCCCATTGCAGCTCAGGCGCTGCGCGGCCAATGCCGGCGGTGCGGGCAATGATGCTCATGCCGTTGGGGTATTCGAGCTGGTCGAGCGCTTCCTTGAGCTCGGCGCGGTCCTCGCCTTCAATGCGGCGCGAGACACCGCCACCGCGCGGGTTGTTCGGCATCAGCACCACATAACGGCCGGCCAGTGAGACAAAGGTGGTGAGCGCCGCACCCTTGTTGCCGCGCTCTTCTTTTTCCACTTGCACCAGCAGTTCCTGGCCTTCCCTGATGGCATCCTGGATGCGCGCCTGGCTGGCGGCAACACCCGGCTGGAAGTACTGTTTGGAGATTTCCTTGAACGGCAGAAAGCCGTGGCGCTCTTCGCCGTAATCGACAAAGCAGGCTTCCAGTGACGGCTCAACGCGCGTCACCACGGCCTTGTAAATATTGCCCTTGCGCTGTTCGCAGCCTTCAATTTCGATTTCGTAGTCGAGCAGTTTTTGGCCATCGACAATGGCGAGGCGGCGCTCTTCAGCCTGCGTCGCGTTAATTAGCATCCGTTTCATGGGTAGCGTTCCTTCAATTCAAATATCTACAAACAAGCTCATGACGAGCATGGATACACGAACTGACGCTTTGAAATGAGGCGGAAATAGCCGGAGAACGCAGGCTCAGGTCATGAGTCTGGGTATGGGCGCGTGGAGGGGAGCGATCGGGTTGGGTGTTAAATTTGCTATTGATATAGCAGCTGGCTGCGTCCGTTTGACGGGCGCTGATGCCTGATGCATGCCAAAAAACAGCACGGTGGCGCGCTGCAGGCAGTGACTCATCAGGTTGATCAACACAAACATATCGCTTCATTCCATTCACAGCACGGGTCTGTGAATTTTGGGTATTCCATTTCAGGGTTTCAATGCGTCGTTTTAACCCTTCACACGGCACACCATGGCTGACGAGTGGGCAGTCATTTGCAGGCAAAGTGTCGGGCGGTATCGACTTTACTGGCGGGGCAAGAGGCGCGTGAACTAAACTTCACCGACTTAAAGAATTAACAATTAGTTAAATCAACCACTTACAGCACACCACCAGTGAAAGTCATTATAGAGGGCAAACCCGCCACGCCGGCTCCCGAGGTAAAAACCGTTTGCATCGATGAGGACAGCGCCGGCCAGCGGGTGGACAACTTTCTGATGCGTCACCTGAAAGGGGTGCCCAAGACCCACATTTACCGCATGATCCGCAGCGGTGAGGTGCGCGTCAACAAGGGCAGGGTGGGTGCCGACACGCGTCTGAACGAGGGCGATTCTCTGCGGGTGCCGCCAGTGCGTATTTCCGAACGGGTCGCCGAAAAAGCGCAGGCCATGGCCCAGGGCAGCCTGCGGGGTGTGCCGGCGCGTGACTTTGCGGTGCTGCTGGAAGATGAATACCTGCTGGTGATCAACAAACCGGCCGGGGTGGCTGTGCATGGTGGTTCGGGTGTGAGCTTTGGCGTGATCGAGCAATTGCGCATGGCGCGCCCGCAGGCCAGATTTCTGGAACTGGTGCACCGGCTTGACCGTGAGACCAGTGGTATTTTGTTGGTGGCAAAAAAGCGCAGTGCCCTTAAAAACCTGCAAGACCAGTTCCGTGAGCGCCAGACCGGCAAAACTTACCTGGCGATGGTGCGCGGTGACTGGCCAGCCCGGCTCAAGGTGCTCGACAAGCCGCTGCACAAGTACTTGCTGGATGGCAACGACGCGCAGGCGGGTGAGCGCCGTGTCAAGGTGGTGGCGCGTGATGACCCTGATGGCATGCCCTCGGTGACCCTGGTCAAGGTGCGCGAGCGGCTGCCGCAGGGCACGCTGCTCGAGGTGACGATCAAGACCGGGCGCACCCACCAGATCCGGGTGCATCTGGCCAGCGAGGGCCATCCGATTCTGGGCGACGACAAGTACGGCGACTTTGAGTTGAACAAGTCGCTGGCCGGTGCCGCCAGCCGTCCGAGCCTCAAACGCATGTTTTTGCATGCCTGGCGCTTGCAGTTCAATCACCCCGCCAGCGACGAGCGTGTCGAACTTCTGGCAGAGTTGCCCCCAGAGTTGGCTCAATTTTCCTCAAACCAGGCGCCTTTGCGCCCCTTACCATGACTTTTCGACGCTTTGACCTGATCGCCTTCGACTGGGATGGCACCCTGTTTGATTCCACCGCCATCATCGCCCGCTGCATTCAGGCCGCCGTGTTGGATGTGGGTGGCCAAAAACCCAGTGACGAGGCAGCCTCTTATGTGATTGGCATGGGCCTGATGCAGGCGCTGGCGCACGCGGCGCCGGATGTGCCCAAAGAGCGCTACCAGATGCTGGGCGACCGTTATCGCCACCATTATTTTGCGATTCAGCACGAAATCAATTTGTTTGACGGCGTGCTGCCGATGTTGGCTGAGCTCAGGGCGCGCGGTCATTTGTTGGTGGTGGCGACCGGCAAAAGCCGCCGCGGTCTGGACGAGGCCCTGGCGACTTCAACCCTCGCGGGCACCTTTGATGCCTCGCGTACCGCCGATCAAACCGCCGGCAAGCCCGATCCGCTGATGTTGCGCGAATTGATGGCCGAATTTGACGTGCCGCCCGAGCGCACCCTGATGATTGGCGACACCACGCACGATCTGCAAATGGCGCTCAATGCCGGCTGTGCCAGCGTGGGCGTGAGCTACGGAGCGCATGAACCGGAGGCATTTGTGGCGCTCAAGCCCCTGCTCGTGGCGCACGACGTGGTGCAACTGCGTGACTGGCTGCGTGTGAATGCCTGACCACCGGGCATGACAACGCAAGCTCTTTATCTTTGTCGCTCGGAAGACTTGCTCGACAGCGGCCTGGCCGTGCCCTTTGAGGTGCGCTTTGCCGGGCAAACCAATGCCGCCTTTGCGGTGCGTTACCAGGGCCAGGCTCATGCGTACCTGAACCGCTGCAGCCATGTGCCGATGGAAATGGATTACCAGCCCAACCGTTTTTTTGACCTGACCGGGCATTGGCTGATGTGTGCCACCCATGGCGCCACCTATGCGCCGCAAACCGGGCGTTGTCTGATGGGGCCGTGCCGAGGCGGCTTGGAGAAAATTGAGCTGTCAGAGTCCAACGGCATGGTGTACTGGCATACTTCAAGCAAAATTCAACCCGCAATCTAATTCATGAATGATCCAGTCAACGACGGCCTGGAGCCGTCAACCGCAGCTTCTGTAAGCAAAAATCAGCCAACACCCGAGCAGGCGCCACCGAGTTGGGAACGTGCCACACTGGAAAAGCTGGCCTTTGCCTCATTGCACGAGCAGCGCCTGGCGCGGCGCTGGCGCACTTTTGTTCGGCTGGCCTGGCTGCTGTTTTTTGCAACGCTGGTGTGGCTGGCCGTCAGTGAGGGCATGAGCACCCAAAATGTGACCACCCCGCACACCGCCGTGATTGAAATCCAGGGGGAAATTGCCTCGGATGCCGAGGCCAGCGCCGAGCTGATCATCGACTCCGCGCGCACTGCCTTTGAAGACGTGGGCGCCCAAGCCGTGGTGCTGTTGATCAACTCGCCTGGCGGCAGTCCGGTGCAGGCGGGCATCATCAACGATGAAATCAAACGGCTCAAGGTGCTGCACAACAAGCCAGTGTATGCGGTGGTGGAAGAGTCGGCCGCGTCGGCGGCTTACTACATTGCCGTGTCGGCCGACAAGATATTTGTTGACAAAGCCAGCATCGTGGGCAGCATTGGCGTGCTGATGGACGGTTTTGGATTTACCGGGTTGATGGACAAGTTGGGGGTGGAGCGGCGCCTGATGACAGCGGGTGAAAACAAGGGGTTTCTGGATCCGTTCAGCCCCCAGACCGAGACGCAGCGCCAGTTCGCCCAAGCCATGCTCAACCAGATTCATCAGCAGTTCATTGCGGTGGTGAAAGAAGGGCGCGGTGAGCGTTTGAAAGAAACACCGGATACTTTCAGCGGTTTGTTCTGGAGCGGACAGCAGGCCGTCGAGATGGGGCTGGCCGACCAGTTGGGCAGCCTCGACTTTGTCGCCCGTGAAGTGGTCAAAGCCGAAGACATCATTGACTACACCCGCCGCGAAAACGTTGCGGAACGCCTGGTCAAGCGTTTTGGTGCGGCCATGGGCGCGGGCGCCATTCAGGCGTTCCGGGCATCTACTGCCATTCGTTGAAATTGAAAAGGTGCGCCGCCAGATCAGCGGCCAATGGCAAACACGGCCGGGGTGGCGTTGTCCGGCAGCACCGGCTTGTGCTTCCAGTTTTTCACAGTGTCGCTGGCAATGCCGGCGCCCTCCAGCGTCAGCCCGCTGCTGATGGCCAGGCGCGTGTTGTGCTGCAGGGTTTGCAGCAGTGCCTGCAACATGACCAGGTTGCGGTAGGGTGTTTCAATGAACAATTGTGATTGGCCGGACTTGAGCGCCAGCGCTTCCAACTCCCGGATGCGCTGCACGCGCTCATGCGGATCCTGTGGCAAGTAGCCGACAAAGGCGAAGTTCTGACCGTTAAGGCCGCTGGCGGCCAGCGCCAGCATCAAGGAGACCGGGCCGACCAGCGGGACGACCTGGATGCCCAATTCGTGGGCAGCACGCACCACTGACGAACCGGGGTCGGCCACGGCGGGCATGCCGGCCTCGCTGACCAGTCCCATGTCATTTCCTTGCAGAGCGGGTTGCAACAGCGCGCGGGCGTCAAAGTTGCCGTTGTGGTCACCTTTTTTGTGAACTTCACGCGGCAGTTCCACCAGCGACAGGGCCTGGATGGGCAGGCACAGCGGCGAGATCTCGTTGACCCGTTTGAGGTAGGCGCGCGCTGACTTGGCGTTTTCACACACCCAGTGCGCCAGGCCGGCCGCCACTTTGATGGTGCCCAGGGGCATGGTGGCACTTAAATCGGCGGTGGTGGCGCAGCCAAAGTCGAGCGGTGCGGGTACCAGGTAGAGTCGGCCCCTTGGGGTGGTGGCGAGAGATGTCATGGTCATAACACCCTGAGCCCGGCGGCTTCGAGGAGTTGACAGGTGCGAATCAACGGCAAGCCCACCAGAGCGGTGGGATCGTCGTTGTCGATGCGCGCCAGCAGGCTAATGCCGAGCCCTTCGCTTTTGGCACTGCCCGCGCAGTCGTAGGGTGTCTCTGCCAACAGGTAGCGCTCGATCTGGTCATCGGTCAAATCCCTGAATTGCACCTTGACCTGTGCCAGCTCGGTTTGGGCGAACCCGCTGGCCCGGCAGACTACGGCGACAGCGGTCTGAAAGATGACCGTCTGCCCGCGCATACGCTGCAATTGGGCGACCGCGCGCGCGTGATTGCCCGGCTTGCCCAGGGCTTCACCGTTGAGGTCGGCCACTTGGTCGGAACCGATGACCACGCAGTCCGGGTGCTGAGCTGCCACCGCCTGTGCCTTGGCCAAAGCCAACCTTCTGGCCAGCGGCTCTGGCGCCTCTTCGGGTAGGGCAAGCTCGTCGACATCGGAGGCGACCACAGAAAAAGGCAAGCGCAGTCGCTCAAGCAAGTGGCGACGGTAAATCGAGGTGGAAGCCAGAATCAACGGGCGGGGGTGTGTGTCAGTCATGCCCCGATTCTCTTACACTGCGCGCATGACTGAACACCAACGCCCCCCCAAAATCAACGTCAAGCAGGTTGGTCAATCTTCGCAGCCACTGTCTGGTCAAGACGTGCTGTCAAATTTTGAGCGTCTCATGGAAGAAACTCAAGGCCTTGGGTCTCAAAACAGTGTGTCCTGGTCAGTGTCCGGCGAGCTTCGGCCCGACCATGCCGGTCAGGAACAGGTTTGGCTGCACTTGCGTGTGCAGGTCAGCCTGCCCCTGACCTGCCAGCGCTGCCTGGGACCGGTGGATGTGCCGGTCCAGATCGAGCGTTCTTTCCGCTTCGTCGAGAGTGAAGCGCAGGCTGAATTGGAGGATGACGCATCGCCGGAGGATGTGCTGGTGCTCAGCCAGGAGTTTGACCTTGCTGCGTTGATTGAAGACGAGGTGCTGATGGATTTGCCGGTGGTGCCGCGCCACGAAACCTGCCCATTGCCCGTCAAATTGGTGGCTGTGGATGCTGACTTTGAAGAGGCGCAGCCCAAGCCCAATCCGTTTGCAGCGCTGGCTGGTCTGAAAGCTCCCGGCAAGCAGTAATGCCCAACACCCTTTGTCTTGGGTTATACTCTGCAGCTTTTGCGCATGTCGACATGCGCTTTTTAATCATCCCCATTTGCTGCCACTCCGGCAGCTTATAGCTTTAAGGAGCGGAACATGGCCGTCCAACAAAACAAGAAGTCACCTTCCAAGCGCGGCATGCACCGTTCGCACAACGCTTTGGTGGTCCCGGGTATTGCCGTGGAGGCCACCACGGGCGAAACGCATCTGCGTCATCACATCAGCCCCAACGGGTTTTACCGCGGCCGTCAAGTGATCAAGAGCAAGTCTGAAGCTTAACGTCAATCTGACTCCCAAGGCCCGGGGCTACCCATCGTGTAGCCCCGGGCTTTTGCTTTTTTGGTTCTGATTCGCATTGGACTTGTCATTGATGTTTGTTGTGCGAGCTGTTATTCATGATCACTATTGCTGTTGACTGCATGGGCGGCGACCACGGCCCTGTGGTCACGTTGCCGGCGTGCTCCCGTTTTCTGGATCAGCACGCCGAGGTGCAACTGATTTTGGTGGGTTTGCCGCAGAGTATGGCCGGCTACACCCATGCGCGGGCCAGGGTGGTGCTCGCCAGCGAGGTGGTCACCATGGACGACTCGCTGGAAGTGGCGCTGCGGCGTAAAAAAGACTCGTCGATGCGGGTGGCGATCATGCAGGTCAAAGACGGCGCTGCCCAGGCGGCGGTGTCGGCGGGCAATACCGGTGCCTTGATGGCCATTTCACGCTACCTGTTGAAAACTCTGGACGGTATAGACCGTCCCGCCATTGCCGGACAAATCCCCAACGCCAAAGGAGCCGCCACCACGGTGCTGGACATGGGTGCCAATGTCGATTGCACCGCCGAGCATTTGTTGCAGTTTGCAGTCATGGGATCGGCGCTGGTGTCGGTGCTCAGTGGTGAAGACAATCCGTCGGTGGGCTTGCTCAATATTGGTGAAGAAGCCATCAAAGGCAATGAAGTCATCAAAAAAGCGGGTGATTTGCTGCGAACTGCAGCTAAAACGGGTGATTTGAATTTTTATGGCAACGTTGAAGGTAACGATATCTTCAAGGGCACGGCCGACATTGTGGTTTGCGACGGCTTTGTCGGTAATGTGGCATTGAAGGCCAGCGAGGGCCTCGCCGGGATGATTGTGGACTTTTTGAAAAAGGAGTTTTCGCGCAACATCCTCACCAAAATGTCTGCAATTGCAGCTTATCCGGTCATTTCTGCGCTCAAAAAACGTATGGACCACCGGCGTTACAACGGTGGTGCGTTGTTGGGTTTGCGCGGTTTGGTCTTCAAGAGCCATGGCTCGGCAGACGAGTTGGCTTTTGGCTTCGCGCTGTCGCGGGCGTATGATGCAGCCCGGAACAACTTGTTGGATCGTGTTCGCGTAAGGATTGCGCATGCAGCCCCGTTGTTGGCGGCAGATGTGTCAATTGAATCGCAGGCAGTGTTCCCCCTTTGAGACATGAAAATATATTCACGCATAACTGGCACTGGCAGTTGTTTGCCGACCCGGCGCCTCACCAATGCCGACTTGGTGGCGCAACTGGCCACCCAAGGGATTGAGTCCAGCGACGATTGGATCGTGGAGCGCACCGGTATTCGGGCCCGGCATTTTGCCGATGCCGGCGTGTTCAGCAGCGACCTGGCGCTGGTCGCCTCCACCAACGCCTTGCAGGCAGCCGGCGTGGATGCCAAAGACCTGGACCTGATCATCGTGGCCACCTCCACGCCCGACATGGTGTTTCCTTCGACAGCCTGCATTTTGCAAAACAAACTGGGCAACCACGGCGCGCCCGCCTTTGACGTTCAGGCAGTTTGCAGCGGTTTCATTTACGCGATCACGGTGGCGGACGCGATGATTCGCGCAGGCACGGTCAAAAAAGCCCTGGTGGTCGGCGCTGAGGTGTTCTCGCGCATTCTCGACTTCAAGGATCGCACCACCTGCGTGCTATTTGGCGATGGCGCCGGCGCTGTGGTCCTGCAGGCCTCTCGCACGCCAGGCATTTTGGCGACCGACATTCATGCCGATGGCAAGCATGTCAATATTTTGTGCACGCCCGGGCATGTCTGTGGCGGTCAGGTCATGGGTGACCCGTTGCTGCGCATGGATGGCCAGGCGGTGTTCAAACTGGCTGTGAGCGTGCTTGATGAAGCCGCGCGGGCCGTGTTGGCAAAAGCTGACATGACCGCCAAAGAGGTGGACTGGCTGATTCCGCACCAGGCCAATATCCGTATCATGCAAAGCACGGCGCGCAAGCTCAAGATGCCAATGGACAAAGTGGTCGTCACGGTTGACCAGCACGGTAACACCTCGGCGGCATCGGTCGGCCTGGCGCTCGATTCGGCAGTGCGCAGTGGCCAGGTGCAGCCCGGCCAAAAGCTCCTGCTGGAGGCGGTGGGCGGTGGTTTCACCTGGGGCGCGGTGCTTCTCGAGCTTTGATCCCGGGCGCGTGCCCGCGACTTACCCTTAATTTCATTCATTGACGACACTTTTATGAAACCGTTTGCTTTTGTATTTCCAGGCCAGGGCTCGCAGTCGGTTGGCATGCTGGCGGGCTGGGGCGAGCACCCCCAGGTGCTGGCGGCCTTGCAGGAGGCTTCCGATGCCCTGGGCGAAGACATCGGCCGCTTGATCCAGGATGGCCCGAAAGAGGCGCTGGCACTGACCACCAACACACAGCCTGTGATGCTGGTTGCCGGTGTGGCCGCCTACCGGGTCTGGATGGCGGAGGTCGGCGTGGCGCCACAAGCGCTGGCGGGGCACTCCCTGGGTGAATATTCAGCACTGGTCGCTGCCGGCGTTTTAAGCTTGTCACAAGCTGCGCCGCTGGTGCGTTTCCGGGCTCAGGCCATGCAGGATGCCGTTCCGGTGGGTGTCGGGGCCATGGCGGCTATTCTGGGGCTGGACGCCGCCAGGGTGATCGCCGGCTGTGCCGAGGTCACGGCCTCATTTGGTCAAAATTCAGCTGAGGTGGTTGAAGCGGTCAATTTCAACGATCCCGGGCAAACCGTGATTGCGGGTTCCAAGGCGGCGGTGGAGCAGGCCTGCGTGGCGCTGAAGTCAATGGGTGCCAAACGCGCCCTGCCTTTGCCGGTGTCGGCGCCGTTCCACTCCAGCCTGATGAAGCCTGCCGCGCTCAAGCTCAAGGAAAAGCTGCAGGCGACCGTCTTTGCAACGCCTCAAATCGCGGTAGTCAACAACATTGACGTGGCCGTCGAGCAGGATGCCGACCGGATTCGCGATGCGCTGTATCGGCAGGCCTTTGGCCCGGTGCGGTGGGTCGAGTGTGTTCAGGCCCTGGGCGCGCGTGGCTTGCCGACCCTGGTCGAATGTGGTCCGGGCAAGGTGCTGGCAGGCATGACCAGGCGTATCGATGCCGAGATGCAGGGTTTGCCATTGTTTGACCTGGCCAGCCTGGCGGATGCCAAAACATTTATTCTGGATGCGCAATAACATGAGCGAAGTCAAGTTTGAAGGACAGGTGGCGTTGGTCACAGGCGCCTCGCGCGGCATTGGTGCGGCGATTGCGCTGGCACTGGCAGAGCGCGGCCTCAAGGTCATTGGCACGGCGACCACTGATGAGGGCGCGGCCAAAGTGTCGCAGACGCTGTCAGCCTTTGCGGGCTGCAGCGGCCGGGTGCTCAACGTCAACGATGCCGCTGGTGTGGATGCGTTGATCGACAGCACCGTCAAAGAGCATGGCGGGCTGCAGATTCTGGTGAACAACGCCGGCATCACGCGTGACAACCTGGCCATGCGCATGAAGGACGACGAGTGGGACGCGGTGCTTGACACCAACCTCAAGGCTGTTTTCAGAATGAGTCGGGCGGTGATGCGCACCATGATGAAACAGCGTTACGGCCGCATCATCAGCATCACCTCGGTGGTGGGCGCCTCTGGCAACGCCGGGCAGGCCAATTACGCCGCCGCCAAGGCCGGCGTGGCGGGCATGACGCGCGCCCTGGCGCGGGAACTGGGCTCGCGCAACATCACGGTAAACTGCATTGCCCCAGGTTTTATTGAGACCGACATGACAGCCCGGTTGGGCGACGAGCAGCACAAGGCGCTGCTCGCCCAAATTCCACTGGGTCACCTGGGTAAACCTTCTGATATTGCCCACGCGGTGGCTTATCTGGCATCGCCGCAAGCCGGTTATGTGACGGGACAGGAGTTGCACGTCAATGGTGGCATGTTCATGGCCTGAGCCTGAGCCTTTTTGATGACAAAATAAAGCCGCGTTATCCGTACGGCCGCCGGGTCTGAAAACAGCTTTCAGGCCCGGCTAAAATCACGGATCTTTTCACAACCCTTTGAGGGAACCCATGAGCGATATTGAAGCACGCGTTAAAAAAATCATTGCCGAGCAACTCGGTGTTGAAGAATCCCAAGTCACCAACGAAAAGGCCTTTGTGGCTGATCTCGGTGCTGACTCCCTGGACACGGTCGAGCTGGTGATGGCGCTTGAAGACGAGTTTGGAATTGAAATTCCGGATGAAGATGCTGAAAAAATCACCACAGTGCAAAACGCCATCGATTACGCCACCAACCACAAAAAAGCGTAACCCTGTCGGGCGACGTTCCGGGTGAACGTCGTCAGTGCCAGCACCCGAACCAGGACATCAACCCGGCCGGGTAGCGGCAATACCCAATTTTGGCCACACCTTGTCAAGAGGTAGGGTCTCACTCGGACGAACCACTGAATTCTTATGAATATGCCTCGTCGTCGCGTTGTCGTTACCGGTTTGGGTTGTGTCAGTCCCGTTGGCAACACGGTTGACACCACTTGGTCCAACCTGCTGGCCGGTCATTCCGGCGTGGGTTTGATCACCAAATTTGATGCCTCCACCTTCAGTTGCAAAATTGCGGGTGAGGTCAAGGGTTTTGATGTGGAGTCCTACATGAGCGCCAAAGAAGCGCGCACCATGGACACCTTCATCCACTATGGCATTGCGGCGGCGGCCCAGGCCGTGGCCGACGCGGGTCTGCCCACTGGCGAGGCCTTGAGCGAAGACATGGCCACACGCATCGCCTGTGTGATCGGTTCCGGCATTGGCGGCTTGCCCATGATCGAGAGTGTGCATGCCGAATTTGTCCAACGCGGCGCACGCCGGATATCGCCCTTTTTTGTGCCATCGACCATCATCAACATGATTGCCGGACATGTATCGATCCGCTTTGGCTTCAAGGGGCCAAATCTGGCGATCGTGACTGCCTGCACCACGGGTCTGCATTGCATTGGCCAGGCTGGGCGCATGATTGAGTATGGCGATGCCGATGTGGTGGTGGCGGGTGGCGCAGAAGCTGCCGTATCACCGCTGGGTGTCGGGGGTTTTGCCGCCATGCGCGCGCTGAGCACCCGCAACGACGACCCGACCACTGCGTCGCGCCCCTGGGACAAAGACCGTGACGGTTTTGTGCTGGGCGAGGGAGCCGGCGTCATGGTGCTCGAGGAGTACGAGCACGCCAAGGCGCGTGGCGCCAAGATATATGCTGAACTGGCTGGCTTTGGCATGAGCGCCGATGCCGGTCACATGACGGCGCCCAACATGGATGGTCCGCGCCGCTCCATGGTGAGTGCCTTGCGCAATGCGGGTGTCAATGCAGACCAGGTCAACTACCTCAATGCGCATGGCACCTCGACCCCCCTGGGGGACACCAATGAGTCCAACGCCATCAAGGCAGCGCTTGGGGATCATGCCAAAAAAATCGTGGTCAACTCCACCAAATCCATGACCGGCCACTTGCTGGGTGGGGCCGGTGGCCTGGAATCGGTGGTGACCGTGCTGGCTTTGCATCACCAAAAAAGCCCGCCCACCACCAACATCTACAGTCAGGACCCCGACTGTGATCTGGATTTTTGTGCCAACACCGCGCGCGACATGAAGATTGACGTGGCTGTCAAAAACAATTTTGGTTTTGGCGGCACCAACGGCTCGCTGGTTTTTAAACGGGCACCCTGACGTTTCACTGGTACCGACTGACAGCATGTACAAGCCCCCAGCGGTGATCTACCCGGTGGGGCGTTCGCGTTTTCAGGCGGGGCTGACACTGGCTGTGGTGTTTGCCGGTGCCATCGTGCAAGTGGTCTGGTGGTTGATCTCAAAAGGGCACGGGCTTGGGCATGCTCTGGGTTTGTTGCTTTGGTCGGTCACCTGCGTGTGGGCCATCTGGAGTGTCTGGCACACCGTTGCAGCTCAACTGGTCTGGGACGGCCAGGGCTGGCTGTTGCGCTCTGGGTCGTCCAGCCTGGCTGTTGTGCCGCAAGTCATTGTCGACGGACAACATCACTTGCTAATCCTTTTGCGCCCCTCCACCGGACCTGCCCGGTGGGCGTGGCCGGCGCGGCAGGCCCAGCCTGAGCGCTGGCTGGCATTGCGTCGCGCCCTGTTCAATACGTCATCCGTTCCGGCCGAACAGGAACCTTTGCGCCCGGCAGCTTCGGCAGAGACCTGAATGTCGACTGAATCACCCATCGAACCAGATCCCGAAACAGCGCCTGGCGACAGTGATGCCATGCTGGTGGAACGCGCGCGCGCTGGGGATCAGCGCGCTTTTGAATTGCTGGTGATCAAGTACCAGCGCCGCATCGAGCGGCTCATCAGGCGCATGGTGCGTGATGTGGACCTGGTGGAAGACATTGCGCAGGAGACTTTTATTCGCGCTTACCGGGCGCTCCACCAGTTTCGCGGTGACGCCCAGTTTTACACCTGGCTTTACCGTATTGCTGTCAATACTGCCAAGCGCTTTTTACTCAAGTTCAAAAACGATCCCGCAGTTTTTCTGGGCACCCTGCAATCCAATCACGAAGAAGATGAAACTTTTCAACGCAGAAGTGAACCAAGTACGGACGAAACGCCCGAGTCGGTGTTGGCGGCCAAGGAAATCGGCCAGGCCGTGAATGCGGCGCTTGATGCCTTGCCCAACGATTTGAAACAGGCCTTGACCTTGCGCGAGATTGAGGGTTTGAGTTACGAGGAGATTGCTGAAGTGATGAATTGCCCTTTGGGAACCGTGCGCTCGCGCATCTTCAGGGCGCGAGAGGCTGTCTCCGCCAAGATCAAACCCATGCTTGAAAATCAAAATGGCAAGCGTTGGTAGTTATCGCGGCTGGCCAATCACCATGAAATCTTTCAAGAGAGCAGGACAAGCATGACAGATAAATCCATGAGAAACACCGAGTTGGTGTCGGCGCTGGTCGACGGGCAACTGCGTGGCGATGAATTTTCAAATGCGCTGGCGCAGTTGGACGCCAGCAGCGAGGCACGCCAAAGCTGGCATGCCTACCATGTGCTGGGTGACGTCATGCGCACCGGGCAATCGACCGCCAGCGCCAAAGATGCCGACTTTGTGATGCGACTGCGCGCCAGGCTGCAACAAGAGGCCGCGCCTTTGGCTTTGCACCCTGCGGGAGACCTGCTGGCGGATAACGCACGCGTTTCAGACACTCAAGCCAGGACTGCTCCACGGCTTGTCAGCGCCAACGACAACGCCTGGCGCCTGGTCGTGGGCCTGGCCTCAGTTGCCGTGGTGGGAGTGATGGCGTGGCAAGGTTTTCAGGATTCCGGTTCACAGGGTGCGCAACTGGCCACTGCGCCCGTTGCGGCGCCTGCAACTGCCGCCCAACCTGCGCCATCAAGCGCCACCTTGGCCTCCATGGGCGACTTGTCAGCGACTCCCTCGCGCGACGGTGCCGGCAAGAATGAGCCAACCGTGAGCGCGGCGCCGGTCATGATTCGGGACCCGCAGCTTGATGCCTTGCTGGCGGCACACCGCCAGTTTGGCGGCACCTCGGCACTGCAAATGCCCACCGGTTTCCTGCGCAATGCCACATTTGAGGAGGGTGCGCGTTGATCCGATTGTTGCCTTGGGCGCTGGGGCTGGGACTTCTTCTGAACGCCAGTGCGGCCAGGGCCCAAAACGAGGTCCGCCTGCCTGCCGGAACGTCGCAGGTGACCCCTGTTGAGGGGGCGTCGATCAGCCGCTGGCTGATGCGCTTGCATGACGCTGCCCGGTTGCGGTCCTACGCGGGCACTTTTGTGGTGACTGTTGGCGACACGCTGTCGACATCACGCATCTGGCATGCGTGTGATGGCCAGCAGCAAATTGAGCGGGTCGACACCCTGACCGGCGCGGCGCGCAGCACCTTTCGCCACAACGATCAGGTGATGACTTTTTTGCCGGACCGGCGGGTGGTGATATCCGAGAGCCGCGATTCGCTCGGCCTGTTTCCCAATTTGCTGAACCGGGCGGACTCTTCGATCGCCCGGTTTTACCGGCTGAAGACCTTGGGACAGGAGCGCGTTGCCGGGCTTGACTCTGAGGTGGTGCAACTGGTGCCGGTCGATGCGCTGCGTTTTGGTTACAAGGTCTGGACCGAGCGTGAAAGCGGTGTGGTGGTGAAACTGCAAACGCTCGACCCAGCCCGGGGCGTGTTGGAGCAGGCGGCGTTTTCGGAGTTGCAGTTGAACGAGCCTCTCAATATGGCCAAACTTGTTGCACAGATGAACAACACCGAGGGTTACCAGATCAAAAGGCCCGAACTGGTCAAGACCACGGCGGCGCAGGAGGGCTGGGGCATGAAGGCACAAGTCGCGGGTTTCAAACCCATGGCTTGCCACAAACGGGTGAATATGGATCCTTCCGACCGCAAAGGGAGCACCTTGCAGTGGGTTTTTTCGGACGGACTGGCTTCGGTGTCGCTGTTCATAGAAAGCTTTGATGCCGCGCGCCATAGCAACATGGTGCGGCACGACAAATTTGCCAGGGGGGCCACCCATATGCTGACGCATCGCCTGGGTCCTTGGTGGATCACCGCCGTGGGTGAAGTGCCCACGCAGACCCTGGCCATTTTTGTCCAGGGTCTTGAAAGAAAAAAATAAGTCTATATTTCTGTGTATGTTTTTTTGATAAGGCCGACGATGATTCAATTTACTTTTAAAAGCCTGCACGCTTGTATCCTCAGCGTCGCCATGGTGGCCGCGGCATCCACGGTGCTGTTGCCAATGACCCCGGCCACCGCCCAGGTGCGTGCCTTGCCTGACTTCACCGATCTGGTCGAGCAGGTGGGGCCTTCAGTGGTCAACATACGCACTCTGGAGAAGGTGAGCCCGAGGCAAAGCCAGTCGGGCCAGATGGACCCTGACATGCTGGAGTTTTTCCGCCGTTTCGGTCTGCCGATCCCCAATATTCCCAATGGTCCGCGCCAGGGCCCACCCCCAGGGCATGGTCAGGGGCCCAACCAGGGCGAGCAGCCCCGGGGTGTGGGTTCTGGCTTCATCCTGACCCCGGACGGCATGATCATGACCAACGCCCATGTGGTCGATGGCGCTGACGAGGTCCTCGTGACCCTCACCGACAAGCGCGAATTCAAGGCCAAAATTATCGGCGCCGACAAGCGCAGTGATGTTGCTGTGGTCAAGATCGAGGCCACTGGTCTGCCGGCGGTCAAGGTGGGTGATGTCAGTCGCCTCAAGGTGGGCGAGTGGGTGATGGCGATCGGCTCGCCTTTTGGCCTGGAAAACAGCGTGACCGCCGGCATTGTGAGTGCCAAACAACGCGACACGGGCGATTATTTGCCCTTCATTCAGACCGACGTGGCGATCAATCCTGGCAATTCAGGAGGCCCGTTGATCAACATGCGTGGCGAAGTGGTGGGCATCAACAGCCAGATTTATTCGCGCTCGGGTGGCTCCATGGGTATTTCGTTCTCGATCCCGATGGACGAGGCGGTGCGCGTGAGCGAGCAGTTGCGGGCCACGGGGCGCGTCACCCGGGGCCGCATTGGTGTGCAGATTGAACAGGTCACCAAAGAGGTGGCCGAGTCCATCGGTTTGGGTCAGCCCTATGGCGCTCTGGTGCGTGGCGTTGAAACTGAGGGTCCGGCCGACAAGGCAGGCGTCGAGGCGGGTGACATCATCATCAAGTTCGATGGAAAAAAAGTTGAGAAGTCGAGCGACCTGCCGCGCATGGTCGGTAGCACCAAGCCGGGGGCCAAGAGCACAGTGACGGTGTTCCGACGCGGTGCCAGCAAGGATTTGACGGTCACCGTGGCCGAGATCGAGCCTGAAAAAACAGCCGCCAAATCGCCAGAAAAAGCACCCAAAGCCGCCGAGTCCAAAATAACCCAGACCACAGGCCTCGAACTGAGCGAGTTGACGGATGATGCCAAGAAGGAGCTTCGCATCAAGGGAGGCGTGCAGGTGACTGCCGCCAGCGGTCCGGCGGCTCGTGCCGGTTTGCGCGAGGGCGACGTGATCATGGCAGTGGCCAACGTGACGGTAACCAGTGTCGCTGGTTTGGAGAAGGTTTTGACGGGCCTGGACAAAACCAAACCCATCAATATTCTCTTTCGCCGTGGCGAGTGGGCCCAATACACCATGCTCCGGTTGAACCCTTGAATTGGGGGGTGCCTGACCTTATTACAATCGGGCACTTGACTTTGGTGTAGCCAATCTGTTTGGTTCGGGGCGCGTCTCTCTGGAACGCGCCCTTTTTTCTGTTTGCCAATCAATCACTTTAAATCGGTTTTCCTGGATGCAACACATCAGAAATTTCTCCATCATTGCCCACATTGACCATGGCAAATCCACGCTGGCCGACCGCCTGATCCAGCGTTGTGGTGGCTTGCAGGAGCGCGAAATGGAAGCGCAGGTGCTGGACTCGATGGACATCGAGAAGGAACGCGGCATCACCATCAAGGCGCAAACCGCAGCCCTGCACTACAAGGCGCTCGATGGGCAGGTGTACAACCTCAATTTGATCGACACCCCCGGCCATGTGGACTTCTCCTATGAGGTGAGCCGTTCCCTGTCGGCTTGTGAAGGTGCCTTGCTGGTGGTCGACGCCAGCCAGGGCGTGGAAGCCCAAACCGTGGCCAACTGCTACACGGCACTCGATCTGGGTGTGGAAGTGGTGCCTGTGCTGAACAAGATGGACCTGCCCAATGCCGACCCTGACAATGCCCGGTCGGAAATCGAGGACGTGATCGGCATTGACGCCTCCGAGGCGATTGCCTGCTCGGCCAAGAGCGGCATGGGCATCGATGAGATTCTGGAAGCCGTGGTGGCCCGCATTCCGCCGCCCAAAGGCAACCCGAAAGGCCCGCTGCGCGCCATGATCATCGACAGCTGGTTTGACTCCTATGTCGGTGTGGTGATGCTGGTGCGGGTGGTCGACGGTCGCCTGGCCAAGGGCGAGCGCATCAAGATGATGGCGAGCGGCGCCACTTACAACGCTGACGGCCTGGGTGTTTTCACCCCGGCCAATGAGCCGCGCCAGGCACTCGAGGCCGGTGAGGTGGGTTACATCATTGCCGGTATTCGCGAACTGCAGGCGGCCAAGGTGGGTGACACCATCACGCTGATCCGGCCGGGCAGCGGTGGTGCTGCAGCCACTGCCACCGAGGCCTTGCCAGGCTTCAAGGAAATCCAGCCGCAGGTGTTTGCCGGTTTGTATCCGACCGAGGCTAACCAGTACGAAGGCCTGCGCGACAGCCTGGAAAAGCTCAAGCTCAATGACGCCTCGCTGCATTACGAGCCCGAAGTCTCGCAGGCGTTGGGTTTTGGCTTCCGGTGCGGATTTCTGGGCCTGCTGCACATGGAAATTGTGCAGGAGCGCCTCGAGCGCGAGTTTGACCAGGATTTGATCACCACCGCGCCAAGCGTGGTCTACCAGGTGGTTTCTGTCGATGGTGAAGTCAAGATGGTCGAGAACCCATCCAAAATGCCCGATCAGGGCCGTCTGGATGAGATCCGAGAACCCATTGTGACTGTGCACCTGTACATGCCGCAGGAGTATGTCGGCCCGGTCATGACCTTGTGCAACCAGAAGCGCGGCATGCAGCTCAACATGGCTTACAAGGGCCGCCAGGTCGTGCTGACCTATGACATGCCGCTGGGCGAGATCGTGATGGATTTCTTTGACAAGCTAAAAAGTGTTTCACGCGGCTATGCTTCGATGGACTACGAGTTCAAGGAATACCGCCCGGCCGACGTGGTCAAGGTCGACATTTTGCTCAATGGGGAAAAAGTCGATGCGCTGTCGATCATCGTGCACCGCTCCCAGTCGCAGTACCGGGGTCGTGCCGTGGTGGCCAAGATGCGCGAGGTGATCTCGCGCCAGATGTACGACGTGGCCATACAGGCCGCCATTGGGGCCAACATCATCGCCCGTGAGACAATCAAGGCGCTGCGCAAGAACGTGATTGCCAAGTGTTACGGGGGCGACATTTCGCGCAAGCGCAAACTGCTGGAAAAGCAAAAAGAAGGTAAAAAACGCATGAAGCAGATTGGTTCGGTCGAAGTGCCACAAGAGGCCTTCCTGGCCATTCTGAAGGTGGACGCGTGATGCAAGCCCTGACTTCCGTGATTCTGGCGGCCTTTGCCGCCTATGTCGGGGCCTGGTATTTTGGCAAGCTGGAAGGCAACTTCGCCCTGCTCCTGTTCCTGGCGACTGTGGTGACCGGACTGTACTGGCTGGCCGAGCGGTTTTACTTTTTGCCACAACGTGAAAAGGCAGCGGCCGCGCTGGAGGCGCAGACCAGCGCCCGCAACGCTGAACTCAACAAAATGGGCATCAGCAAGGTGGACGGCGATGTCTCCGAGGCGAAAAAGCTCATCCTGGCGCAACCCTGGTGGCTGGACTGGACGGCGGGCTTGTTCCCGGTGATCATTTGCGTCTTCATCCTGCGCTCGTTCCTGTTTGAGCCCTTCAAGATTCCGTCGGGCTCCATGATTCCGACGCTATGGGTTGGTGACCTGATTCTTGTCAACAAGTTTCATTACGGCCTGCGTCTGCCGGTTCTCAACACCAAAATCACCCAGGGCACGCCACCGCAACGCGGGGACGTGATGGTGTTTCGCTATCCGCCCAAACCCAGCCTGGATTACATCAAACGCGTGGTGGGGGTGCCGGGTGACGAGGTGGCTTATCTGAACAAGCGTCTGAGCATCAATGGCACGCCGTTGCCGGTCAACGCGCTCCCCGAGTTTTTTGACGAAGACACCATGCGTTACTTTCCACAATTTGAAGAAACACTGGGGGGGCAACCGCACCGCCTGCTCATTGATCCAGCGCGCCCTGCCTTTATTCCGGGTGCCGACGAATTTGAATTCAAAAACAATTGCCGCTACAGTATTGAGGGCGTGGTGTGCAAGGTGCCGCAGGGGCACTACTTCACCATGGGCGATAACCGCGACAATTCGCTGGATTCGCGCTACTGGGGCTTTGTGCCAGACAAAAACATTGTTGGCAAGGCCTTCTTTGTCTGGATGAATTTTGGTAACCTCAAGCGCATCGGCTCTTTTAATTGAACTGGAGACTGACATGACTTCCCCTTTTAAATCCCGCCAACTTGGCATGACTTTGGTGAGTTTGCTTTTTGTGGGGGGCTTGGTGGCCGTTGTCGGCGTGATGACGGCCCAGGTGGTGCCGTCAGTCATGGAGTATCAGACGATACTGAAGGCAGTGAACAAAGCCAAGGAAGGCAACACGGTGCCCGAAGTCCGCATGATTTTTGACCGGGCCACCAGCATTGACAGTATCACCTCGATTACCGCCAAAGACCTGGACGTGACCAAGGAAGATGACAAGGTGGTGGTCCGCTTTGCGTACGAGCGCGAGTTCCACCTGGTGGGCCCCGCCTTTCTGACCCTCAAATACAGTGGCCAATCGAATTGAAAGTCCGGGTGATGGTTTGAATGCGGAACTGGTAACGCTACAACAGCGCCTGCAACATCAGTTTGCCGATGCCGCTTTGTTGAAGCGCTCGCTCACGCACCGCAGTTTTTCTGCTGACCATAACGAACGCCTTGAGTTTTTGGGCGACTCGGTGCTGGGCGTGGTGGTGGCCGACATGCTGTACCGGCGCTTGCAAAACCTGCCTGAAGGTGATTTGTCGAGGGTGCGGGCCAATCTGGTCAAGCAGGACACGCTGCACCAACTGGCCGTGTCGCTGGGCTTGCCTGATGTGATTTTGTTGGGCGAGGGCGAGTTGCGCTCGGGCGGGCAAAAACGTCCGTCCATTCTGGCAGACGCCCTGGAGGCCGTGATTGGCGCGGTGTATCTGGACGCCGGTTTTGCTGCCGCGCAAGCCCTGGTGCAACGCCTTTACGAGGCGGTGCAAATCAACCCGGAGATGGAGGCCATTGGCAAAGACCCGAAAACCGAGTTGCAGGAATGGCTGCAGGGGCGCCGCATGAAATTGCCCAGTTACCGGGTGGTGGCCACCCTGGGTGCGGCACACAAACAGAGCTTTGATGTGGAATGCGAAATTCCTGAACTCAACCGCGCCGAGCGCGGGATTGGCGGCTCGCGTCGATCTGCCGAACAGGCTGCCGCGACGGCGATGTTGGAAATTTTGAAAGCGACGGTCATCTGATGAATACCCCCAAAAAAACAGCTTCCGAGGCACCTGAGGTTGAGGTGCAGGACAACCTGGAAGATCTGCTGGCAGGCATGCGCCGCGACATGCGTCCGGCGGGTGCCGCCGCAGCGCCGGTTGCGGGTCAGCGCTGCGGCCTGATCGCCATTGTGGGCAAGCCCAATGTTGGCAAATCCACGCTTTTGAACGCGCTGGTGGGGCAAAAAATAAGCATCACCTCGCGCAAGGCGCAAACCACGCGCCACCGCATCACCGGCATGCACACCGTGGGAGCGAGCCAGTTTGTGTTTGTCGACACTCCCGGTTTTCAGACCCTGCACGGCAACGCGCTGAACAAGTCGCTCAACAAAACCGTGGTCGGCGCGGTGGCCGACGTGGACCTGATTTTGTTTGTGGTGGAAGCCGGCAGCTTCACCCCGGCCGACGCGCGCGTGCTGGCACTGCTCGGTAAAAATATTCCCACCCTGCTGATTGCCAACAAGCTAGACAACGTGCACCGCCGCGGCGACATCGCGCCCTGGCTGCAGACCATGCAGGACAAGCACGCTTTTGCCGAGTTTGTGCCGATGTCGGCCAAGAGCGCCAAGGATGTGGAACGCCTGCTGGGCATTTGCGAAAGATACCTGCCCGAGCAGGCTTGGTGGTACGCCGCAGACGAGCTCACCGACCGCAGCGAGCGCTTCATGGCAGCCGAGATGGTGCGCGAAAAACTGTTTCGTTTGACCGGCGACGAGCTACCCTACACCTCGACCGTCATCATCGACAAGTTTGAGGAAGAGCCGCCCCAGAGAAAAGGCCAGAAGCGCCTGCTGCGCATCGCCGCCACCATCGTGGTCGAGCGCGACGGCCACAAGGCGATGGTGATTGGCGACAAGGGCGAGCGTATCAAGCGCATCGGCATGGAGACCCGCGTTGAGTTGGAGAAACTGATGGACTGCAAGGTGTTCATCGAGATGTGGGTCAAGGTGCGCTCTGGCTGGGCTGACGACGAAGCGCGCGTGCGATCGTTTGGTTACGAGTAGGTGCGCTGAGCCAGACGAATTGATGGTCCCAGCATGCCTTGCATGAGAGCGCTGCTGAAATCGAGCGGTGGAAGTGATACTGGGAAAACCATGAAACAGATGCATTTCTCTTCTTTCCAACAATGGGCACGCCTCGCGTTGCTGGTGATGACCATCGCCGGTTGCGCCAGCCAACCCGAAGTGCCCCCCTTTCCTTCAACTTTGCCGGCTGCCGCGCCCTCAATGGAGTTGGAAAAGCACCATGTTGAATTAGGCGGCGGTATCAGTGTTGACTATCAGATCAAGCGAAAAATTTCCTCTTTGAATAACGTCAGCTGCTTCGCCTTCATCACGGGCACGCTGAACAACGCTTCCAGCCAAATTTTGAGCCGGCGGACGGTTCTTGACTTCAATTTCTTCAGTGGCGGCAAACAATCCTTCCGTGATTTGACATATCCTGTCAGTGGAGTGCCGCCCGGCAGCCGCGTCATGTTTGAAATGGTGGTTTCGCCAGTGCACCAGGACGGATGCGTGAACTACGACCGAATCGATCTTTCACTGAGAAAAGTCGTTGTGAATTTGGCGGACTGAAAAAGCGCTGGTATGGTGAATTTATATTGATGGCCACCAAGCGTATCTCTGAAGAACCCGCCTTTGTGTTGCACCGCTACGACTGGAGCGAGTCCAGCCTGATCCTGGAGGTCTTCACCCGGCACCATGGCCGCATGGCGTTGGTGGCCAAAGGTGTGAAGCGGCCCAGCTCCAGCTTTCGACCCATTTTGCTGCCGCTGCAGCGGCTGCATCTGGCCTTTGGTGGCGAGGCTGAGATCAAAACGCTCAAGGCCGCCGAATGGCAGGGCGGTCACGTCATGCCCACCGGCGACGCGCTGATGTCAGGCTACTACCTCAATGAACTGCTGATGAAGCTGCTGGCGCGCGAAGACCCGCACCCGCTGCTGTTTGACGTCTACGCCGGCGTGGTGCAGATCATTGCCAGCGAACATGGCGAGGTGCTGGAAGCGGCCCTGCGTGCCTTTGAGCTGCTGCTGCTGCGCGAAATTGGCCTGCTGCCCCTGCTGGACGCCCAGACCATGACCTTGCTGGCGCTACACCCCGAGGCGCGTTACAGTCTGGTACCCGAGGGCGGTTTGCGCCAGGCCAACGCCACCGACCGCAACAGCCTGAGCGGTGCCCAGTGGATGGCGCTGCAACAAGTTCTGGGTGAGCGGGTACCACTGAGCACCGTGTTGCGCGCTTGTGCCGACGTGGCTGGTGCACTCAAACCGCAGTTGCGCACGTTGCTCAATTACCATTGTGGTGTGCCCAGCCTTCGCACCCGGCAAATGATGATCGATCTGCAAAGCTTATGAAAACTACTTCTCTGTCCGTCAATCTCAACAAGGTGGCGCTGGTGCGCAACACCCGTCACCTGGGCATTCCCAGCGTGACGCGCGCGGCCACGTTGTGCCTGCAGGCGGGAGCCAACGGCATCACCGTGCACCCGCGCCCGGATGAGCGCCACATACGCGCCAGTGACGTGCCCGAGCTGGCCCGGCTGCTAAGAGATTGGCCAGAGCGTGAATTCAACATTGAAGGCAATCCGCTGCACAACCTGATGGACGTGGTGGGCCAATTGGTGGCGCAGCAGTTGCCGGTGCACCAGGTCACGTTTGTGCCCGACACCGAGGGCCAGTTCACCAGTGACCATGGCTGGTGTTTTCCGGACGATGCCGCCCGGCTCAAGCCCCTGATTGATCAGGCCCACGTCTGGGGCCTGCGCGTGAGCCTGTTCATGGATGCCGATGCCTCCGCCATGGCGGCTGCCAAAGCCGTGGGCGCGGACCGGGTGGAGCTTTACACCGAGCCTTATGCCGCCGCCTGGGGCACGCCCGGGCAGGCCGCGCAACTGGCGCGTTTTGCCCAGGCCGCGCAAGCTGCGCTGGACGTTGGCCTGGAAGTGAACGCCGGCCACGACCTGAACCGCGACAACCTCACCGCCTTCATCGCCCAGGTGCCGGGGGTGAGCGAGGTGTCGATTGGCCATGCGCTGATCGCCGATGCGCTGGAGCTGGGCTACGCCGCCACCGTCAAGGACTACCTGCGCTGCATTCGCGATGCCGCATGATCTACGGCATTGGCACCGACATCTGCGACGTTCGTCGCATTCAGGCCAGCCTGGATCGCCACGGCGAACGCTTTGCGCAAAAAATTCTCAGTGAGGCTGAACTGGCCACCTGGCATCAGCGCAGCGAGCGCTGGCCCGAGCGCGGTGTGCGTTATCTGGCCACCCGTTTCAGCGCCAAGGAGGCCTTCAGCAAAGCCATCGGGCTGGGCATGCGCATGCCCATGACCTGGCGCCTGTGCGAGGTTGGCAAATTGCCCAGCGGCCAGCCGCATATCGTGCTCCACGGCGGACTCAAAACCTGGTTTGAAGCCAAAGGTTTGAGTGTCCACATCAGCGTAACCGACGAGACCGACTATGCCGCGAGTTTTTGCGTGGTTGAAATCATTGGCAAAAATGGTCTTTAATCGTTAGTCAGTCAGCACACCACATCACGCAATTTACCCGGAATAACATCATGACCCTGCACGCACCCCTGATCATCGACATCGCCGGTCTGACCCTCAGCAAACAGGACAAACAACGCCTCAAGCACCCCCTGGTGGGCGGCATGATTTTGTTTGCCCGCAACTGGCAGAGCCGCGAGCAGCTCACCGCTTTGTGCCACAGCATCAAGAAGCTGCGCAAGGATTTGCTGATTTGTGTCGACCATGAGGGTGGTCATGTGCAGCGTTTCAAGACCGATGGTTTTACCCATTTGACACCGATGCGCGCCCTGGGCGAGCTCTGGCTGCAAGACGGCAAGGCGGGCGAGGGCAGCGGTGCCATGCGCGCCACCCGGGCGGCCACCGCCTGTGGTTATGTGCTCGGCGCCGAGCTGCGCGCGTGCGGCATCGATTTGAGCTTTACCCCGGTGCTGGATCTGGATTTTGGCGAGAGCAGCGTGATTGGCAACCGCGCCTTTGCCCGCGACCCGCGCGTGGTGAGCCTGCTGGCCAAGAGCCTGATGCATGGCTTGTTGCAAAGCGGCATGGCCAATTGCGGCAAACATTTTCCTGGCCACGGTTTCGTCAAGGCCGATTCACACACCGACATTCCGGTCGACAAGCGCAGCCTCAAGGCCATTCTGGCCGACGATGCCAAACCCTACGACTGGCTCGGCACAGCGCTTACCAGTGTCATGCCGGCGCATGTGATCTACCCCAAGGTGGATGCCCGGCCGGCTGGTTTTTCAGGCAAATGGCTGGGTGACATCCTGCGCGGTCAACTCCGCTTTAATGGTGCGGTGTTCAGCGACGACCTCTCCATGGCCGGCGCCCGCGTGCTGGATGGCCAACCGGTCAGCCCGACCCAGGCGGCGGTGGCGGCGCTGAATGCAGGTTGCGACATGGTGCTGCTGTGCAACCAGTCGCTGGGTGACGGTGCCGAGTTGGATGCCCTGATCAACGGCCTGACCGAAGCACAACTCAAGGGCCAATGGCAACCGCTTGACGCCAGTGAAGAGCGCCGGCTGGCCCTGCTGCCTGTCGGTCGCGCCACGCCGTGGGACGACTTGATGGTGCAGCCCGCCTACATGCAGGCGCTTGACCTGATTCCCTGAGTTTTCAGGGCGAGCGGTGCAGCCGGGGTGCTGACAGCTCGGCGATCATGTCGTTGGTCGCCGCGTCCACATTGGGCTGGGCCCTGAGCAGATTCGCAGCGGTCAACAGCTTGCGCAGATCCTGCAGGTCTTTCACAGTGGGTGCCACCTTGATCTGGGCAATGGCGGCCGAGCTGTTGCCGCCCTTGATCAGAGCGAAAACCTTGGGTGCCCAAACGCTTTGACGTGACATTGGTGACTTTCCTGGAATCGTGTTGCAAGCCATTTTGGCACACCGGCTTTATCGGACAATCCATGATCTTGTGCACCCTATCTGAACGCCCATGAAAGACAAACTCCTCAGCAGCGGCCTGGTGTACAGCACCGACAGCGGCCGCATGTGCCCGCAGTGCCGCCAACCACAGGCGCAGTGCAGTTGCCGCTCGGCCGCAACTCGTCCGGCCGGCGACGGCCTCGTGCGGGTGTCGCGCCAGACCAAGGGGCGGGCCGGCAAGGGCGTGACGCTGGTGAAAGGCCTGGACCTGGATGACGCGGCGCTGAACGCCCTGGGCAAGCAACTCAAAACGGCCTGTGGCTCGGGCGGCACGGTGAAAGACGGCGTGATCGAGGTGCAGGGGGACCATGTCGAGCGCGTCATGGAACTGCTCAAGGCGCAGGGCCGCAGCGTCAAACGGTCAGGCGGTTGAAATGAAGCCAGAAGACCTGCAACTGCTGGTGACGCGCACCATGCCCTTTGGCAAGCACAAGGGCCGACTGATCGCCGATTTGCCTGGCGACTACCTGCGCTGGTTTGCGCGTGAAGGCGTGCCCAAGGGCGAGATCGGCCGCCTGCTGGCGCTGATGCACGAGATCGATCACAACGGGCTGTCGGATTTGCTCAAGCCGCTGCGCCACTAATCAGTCGGGGTCAGAGCACGTCGCTGCGCGAGTGGTCTGACCCTCAAAACCTTCAGCTTCCCACAGTCGGGTTCCTGCGGTTTCCAGGTGCGTCAAATACACCCGCACCTCGAATTCGAGCTGGTGGTAGCCGGGCTCCATGTGTTTGCAGAGCTGGTAAAAAGCCTTGTCGTGGGCTTTTTCCTTCAGGTGCGCCAGTTCGTGCACGGTGATCATGCGCAAAAATTCATCGGGCACGGTTTTGAACAGCGTGGCAATGCGGATTTCGCGCTTGGCCTTGAGCTTGTTGCCCTGCACGCGTGACACGCTGGTGTGGGTGCCCAGGGCGTTTTTGACCACATGCAGCTTGCTGTCAAACAGCACCTTGTTCACCGGCTCCGCGCCGCGCAGGTAATCGGTTTTGAGCGCCTGCACGTAGTCGAACAGGGCGCGGTCGGTGCGCACCGCGTGGGCCTGCGGGTATTTTTTCAGCAGCCAATCGGCCACCTTGTCCTCGTGCAGCATCTGCGCCACCTGCGCCAGGGTGGTGGCCGGGTAGCCTTGCAGGTATTTCAAGCCAGTGCCGTGTCTTGGGTCAGCACCTCGCCGCGCAGCGTGAAGGTGCGGGTGTCGGTGATGGTCACATCCACCATCTGGCCCACCAGGCGCGGATGGCCGACAAAATTCACCACGCGGTTGCACTCGGTGCGGCCCATCAGCTCGGTGGCGTCGCGCTTGGACGCGCCCTCCACCAGGATGCGCTGCACGGTGCCCATGCGGCTTTCACTGATGCGCTTGATGCTGTCGTTGATCACGCCCTGCAGGTGTTGCAGGCGGCGCAGCTTGACCTCGTGCGGCGTGTCGTCGGCCAAGTTAGCCGCCGGTGTGCCGGGGCGCGGGCTGAAAATGAAGCTGAAACTGTTGTCAAAACCAACGTCGTCGATGAGCTTCATCATCTTGCCAAAGTCGTCCTCGGTCTCGCCCGGAAAACCCACAATGAAATCGCTGCTCAGTGCCATGTCGGGTCGAATGGCGCGCAGCTTGCGCACCGTGCTCTTGTATTCCATGGCGGTGTAGCCGCGCTTCATGGCCATCAAAATGCGGTCGCTGCCGTGCTGCACCGGCAGGTGCAGGTGGCTGACCAGTTTGGGCAGCTTGCCGTAGGCGGCAATTAGCGACGGTGTGAACTCATTGGGGTGGCTGGTGACGTAGCGAATGCGCGCGATGCCGGGAATGTCCGACACGTATTCAAGCAGCGTGGCAAAGTCGGCCATCTCACCGGTGTCGCCGGCAGCGCCAGGACTGGTGATCATTTTTGCGCGCCAGGCGTTCACGTTCTGCCCCAGCAGCGTGATTTCCTTCACACCCTGGTCGGCCAGACCCGCCACCTCCACCAGCACGTCCTCGAACGGGCGACTCACTTCCTCGCCGCGGGTGTAAGGCACCACGCAGTAGCTGCAGTATTTGGAGCAGCCTTCCATGATGCTCACAAAGGCGCTGGCACCTTCGACACGCGCAGCGGGCAGGTGGTCGAATTTCTCGATCTCGGGAAAGCTGATGTCAACCTGCGAGCGGTTCAGCCGGGCGCGCTCATCGAGCATTTGCGGCAGCCGGTGCAGGGTTTGCGGACCAAACACCACGTCCACATAGGGCGCCCGGGCAATGATGGCTTCGCCCTCTTGGCTCGCCACGCAGCCGCCGACGCCGATCAGGGCGCCACGTTTTTTCAGGTGCTTGACGCGCCCCAGGTCCGAAAACACCTTTTCCTGCGCCTTTTCACGCACCGAGCAGGTGTTGAACAAAATCAGGTCGGCCTCTTCTACGTTGTCAGTCTGTGTGTAGCCCTGGGCCGCGCCGAGCACGTCGCTCATCTTGTCTGAGTCGTACTCGTTCATCTGGCAGCCGTAGGTTTTGATAAAGACTTTTTTGTTCATGGTGAAAATGGAGTTGTGTATTGGTATTTTGTAGGAGCGGCGCCCTCGCCGCGAAGGTTGTCTGGATGTCGTTTGGAGGGTGCCTTCGCGGCGAGGGCGCCGCTCCTACAGGGCAAAGCCCCATCATGTTGCTAACGCGGATCGAATTAGCTACCGGTTAAACGGCACCACGCCCGCGCGTTTTGCCTGCGCCAGGCTGGCTTCGGAAAAGGATTGAGCAAACCCTGGGCTTTGGTGATCAGGGCCACCAGCCAAAAAAGAAAAGCCCTTGTGGGCATTGATGCAGCGGTTCATGGTGTTCATCCAGAGGCTGTGAAACAGGCCGCGATTTTAAGGTACGGGCGGCTTGGCTTGCGCTGCCAGTGCGCGCAGTTTGTCTTTCTTGCTGGGGCGACTGCCCTTGACGCCGCCGTTGCCGGGAGCGTCAGGCAGGCTGGAGGCGGGCGGGGCGGCCTCCAGCGCTTCAAAGCCGGCTATGCTTTCCAGCTCAATCGACAACTGCTGGCGCTTGGCGATGAGCCGCCAGTGCGCCCGTGTGGCGGCACTGACAAAGCTCACCGCCAGACCAGGCTCGCCCGCGCGTCCAGTGCGGCCGACGCGGTGGGTGTAATCGCTGGCCGAGCGCGGCAGGTCAAAGTTCACCACCACCGGCAAGCCCGCAATGTCCAGACCGCGCGCCGCCACATCGGTGGCGACCACCACGGTCAGGCGTTCTGCCTTGAAGTCAGCCAGCACCTGGGTGCGTTTGCCCTGGCTGAGTTCGCCGTGAAAGGGCTCGGCCGTCAAACCTGCCTTGCGCAGCTTGTCGGCCACGATCTCAGACGCAAACTTGGTGGCCACAAACACCAGCACCCGCGACCAGGCGTTTTGCTGGATCAGGTGGCGCATCAACTGGGTGCGCCTGGACGTGTCCACGGCAATGGCGCGCTGCACGATCTCAAGCGGCGGCGCGGCGTCAGGCCGCACATCCACACGCACCGGGTCACGCAGCAGGGTGTTGGCCAGGGACTGCACCGCGGGCGCAAAAGTGGCCGAGAAAAACAGGCTTTGGCGCCAGGCGGGCAGCAGCGCCAGCAGTTGGTTGAGTTCTTCGGCAAAACCCAGGTCGAGCAGGCGGTCAGCCTCGTCGAGCACCAGCAGTTTCACTCCTGAGAGCTTGACCGCGTTGTGCGCCACCAGGTCCAGCAGTCGCCCCGGCGTGGCCACCAGCACCTCGGTGCCGCCGCGCAAGCCCATCATCTGCGGGTTGATCGACACACCGCCAAACACCACGCTCACCCTGGGCGGGTGTGGCAAGTGCTGCGCCAGGGCGCGGAGGCTGTCGCCCACCTGGGTGGCCAGTTCCCGCGTGGGCACCAGAACCAGTGCCTGGGCCAATTTGCCAGGCGAGCCTGACAGGCTTTGCAACAAGGGCAAGGCAAAGGCCAGCGTTTTGCCCGAGCCGGTGTGCGCGCACCCCAGCACGTCGCGACCCTGCAGTGCCGGCCCAATGGCCCCCGACTGAATGGGCGTGGGCACGTCGAAACCCAATGTGTGAATGGCTTGAAGGAACGGGCTGGTCAAGCCAAGTGTGGAAAACGGCATAAAGAGCAAGTGGGGTGAGGAAAATAGGCTGGCGATTTCTCGGGCAGTTTACGCGCTTCACGTCGGGGCGCGCTGGCAGATGGCTTGGGCGGGGCTGGACGCATAATCACCCCCACTACAAGCCGACCCTGCCAGGCGTGCCCACAACAGACTCAAAGGACAGCATGAAAAAGACATTTCAACTCAGCATAGAAGGCAAAAACCGCGACCGTGTGCTGGATGCCACCAAGCATGAGATTCGCCAGTACATCAAGCGCGAGCGCCGCAAAACCTTGCCTGAAGGCGTGGACTTCTGGGACTTTGACTGCAAATTTGGCACTACCGCAGACAAGGCTCAGGGGGTTCACTTTGCCACCCTGACTGCCTTGATCGATGCCGTGGCCAAAGAAGGCGGCGATGCGTTTTACCTTGAACTGCTGGCCCAGCCTGGGTACCGCGGCGCCCGCGCCAGCACCGAGCCACAAGCAGACGACGGCCTGTAAATGAAAAACCCGCAGCCATAATTGAACGCATAGATGAGCCGCGCGCCCAACTCTTGAAAATTACGGGAAACAGCGTGGCCCGAACAAGATCATCGGAGAGACATGTGTATATCGGCGATGGTGACGCGTCAGTGGCTGTTCACCTGCTTTCACATCATGTCGATCAATTGAATTTCTTAATGGTTAGGCCAAAAGCTAGGCCAAAACGGCAATTAAGAGACGAAAAGCAAAATGCATTAGTAGTCAAAAATCGCTAACCCATTGATTTGTTTGGTCGGAATGAGAGGATTCGAACCTCCGACCCCTTCGTCCCGAACGAAGTGCGCTACCAGGCTGCGCTACATTCCGATTTATTCTTGCCCTGAAACGTCAGGATTGACGCTCCAGTAATTGAGCCGCCAATTGTATCAAACACTGCCTGTGTTCATTGTCGGGCAACTGCTCGGCGGCGCTGATGGCGCGGCGCGCTTCGTCTGCCGCCGCTTGACGCGCCACATCCAACGCGCCAGTGGCTTGCACAATGGCAACGACCTGGTCAATCAGCTCGAGTTTGCCGGTTTCAATGGCAGTTTGAATGAGTTCGCGTTCGCTGGCACTGCCACGTTGCATGGCTGCGATCAGGGGTAGCGTGGTTTTGCCTTCGCGCAAATCGTCACCGAGGTTCTTGCCCATGACTGCGGCATCGCCGGTGTAATCAAGCACGTCGTCGATGACCTGAAAGGCGGTGCCCAAGGCTTGCCCGTATTCGGCGCAGGCGGACTCCAGTTCGGGACTGGCATTGGCAAGTATGGCGCCAACGCGGGCGCTGGCTTCGAACAGCTTGGCGGTTTTGGAGCGGATCACTTGCAGGTAGCCCGCTTCATCAAGCGCGGCGTTGTGCATGTTCATCAACTGCATCACTTCGCCTTCAGCGATGATGTTGGTGGCGTCGGCCAGCACTTCCATGATGCGCATGCTTTGTGCATCAACCATCATCTGAAAGGCGCGGGAATACAAAAAGTCGCCGACAAGGACGCTGGCCGGATTGCCAAATGTTTCATTGGCGGTGGCGTTGCCACGGCGCAGGGACGAATCATCCACCACGTCGTCGTGGAGCAGGGTGGCTGTGTGAATGAACTCCACCACGGCGGCCAGGTTGAAACGTTGCGCACCTCTGAAGTCGAGTGCACCACAAATAAGCAGCAGCAGTGCGGGGCGCAACCGCTTGCCGCCAGCAGAGATAATGTAGCGTGACACCTGGCCCACCAGTGGCACCCCGGAGTCGAGTCGCTGTGCAATGACCAAGTCAACCTCGCGCATATCCTGAGCGATGATCGCCGTGGAACTGGAATTATTGGTGTGGGTGGCGTGCAAAACAGTGGCTCAGTTGGTTGCGCGCATTATAGAAAGCTGGCGCGCTGCTTTTGGCGCCGGGCACCCCTGATCTTTTTGAGAATCAGCATTTTCCCAAATTTATGTGATAATACAAGGCTCTGCGGAAATTCGTTTGCAGGGTAAATCTTTGAAGAGGTCAATATGTACGCGGTCATAAAAACCGGTGGCAAGCAATATCGAGTTGCTGCTGGCGAAAAAATTAAAGTAGAACAGATTGCTGCGGACGTAGGCCAAGAGATTGTGATCGACCAGGTTCTGGCAGTCGGTAGCGGCGCAGAACTCAAGGTGGGCACACCCTTGGTGTCCGGTGCAACGGTCAGTGTCACGGTGCTGGCACATGGCAAACACGACAAGGTCAGCATTTTTAAAATGCGCCGTCGTAAACACTATCAAAAACGTCAAGGTCATCGTCAACAGTTCACTGAACTGCTGATTGGTGCGATTACTGCTTAAGGAGCACGGGTCATGGCACATAAAAAAGGCGGCGGCTCGACGCGAAATGGGCGCGATTCCAAGCCCAAGATGCTCGGTGTGAAGATGTTTGGTGGTCAGTTGGTCGCCCCAGGCGCGATCATTGTGCGCCAGCGCGGCACCCGGTTCCACCCCGGCACCAATGTCGGCATCGGCAAAGACCACACCCTGTTTGCATTGACAGAAGGCCATGTGTCTTTTGCCATCAAGGGTGCGCTCAACCGCCACACCGTGAGCGTGACCGCAGCAGCTTAAGGGCTGTCTTGCGCTCACCCAAGACCCTGCGCCCGGCGCGGGGTTTTTTATTTATAAGGCACCTATCATGAAATTCGTTGACGAAGCCTACATTGACATCTCCGCCGGAGATGGTGGCGCTGGCTGCGTCTCGTTTCGGCATGAAAAGTACAAAGAGTTTGGCGGCCCAAACGGTGGCGACGGTGGCCGCGGTGGCCATGTCTTTGCGGTAGCTGACCCCAACCTCAACACGCTGGTTGACTATCGGTTCTCGCGCCGGCATGATGCCCAGCGCGGCCAGCACGGCATGGGCTCCGACATGTTCGGTGCCGCAGGCGACGACATCACGCTCAAGATGCCGGTGGGCACCATCATCTCCGACGCCGAAACGGGCGAGGTGCTGTTTGAGTTGCTTGCGCCCGGAGAGGTCATCACCATTGCCAAGGGCGGCGACGGTGGTTTCGGGAATATGCGTTACAAGAGTGCCATCAATCGCGCACCGCGGCAAAAAACACCAGGCTGGCCGGGTGAAAAGCGCAACCTCAAGCTGGAACTCAAGGTGCTGGCTGACGTTGGTTTGCTGGGCATGCCCAATGCGGGCAAGTCCACTTTGATCACAGCGATATCCAACGCCCGTCCGCGCATTGCCGACTATCCGTTCACCACCCTGCACCCCAATCTGGGTGTGGTGCGGGTGGGGCCGGAGCAGAGCTTTGTGGTGGCCGACTTGCCCGGTTTGATTGAGGGTGCCTCCGAAGGTGCCGGCTTGGGGCATCTTTTCTTGCGTCATTTGCAGCGTACCCGTCTGCTGCTGCACATCGTTGACATGGCCCCTTTTGACGACGGCGTCGATACCGTGGCGCAGGCGAAAGCCATTGTCAACGAGCTCAAAAAATACGATTCCGCGCTTCATAAAAAACCGCGGTGGCTGGTGCTGAATAAACTTGATATGGTTCCAAAGGAAGAGCGCGAAGCTCTGGTCAAGGACTTTGTCAAGCGTTTCAAGTTCAAGGGGCCGGTGTTTGAAATCTCGGCACTGACACGTGAAGGGTGCGAGTCGCTGATCAAGGCGGTCTACAAGCACATCAGTGCGCAGCAAAAAATTGAACTGGCGCCCGAGGTCGTCGATCCGCGCTTTGCAGATGTGGCGGAACCTGCTCAAAAATAACTGGCCCAAGAGGGTTGCATGGCTCAAGAACAAGAGAATTCAGCATTGCGGGATGCCCGCCGCGTGGTCATCAAGGTCGGCTCCAGCCTGGTGACCAACGATGGCCGGGGCCTGGATGAGGCGGCCATCGGCGAATGGTGCCGGCAGATGGCGGTCCTGGTGCGCCAGGGGCGCGAGGTCATCATGGTGTCCAGTGGCGCCATTGCCGAAGGCATGAAGCGCCTGGGCTGGTCCAAGCGCCCGCATGAGATCCATGAGTTGCAGGCGGCTGCGGCCGTGGGGCAGATGGGCCTGGCGCACATGTATGAGACCAAGCTGCGCGAGAACGGTTTGGGCAGTGCCCAGGTGCTGCTGACGCACGCCGATCTGGCGGATCGCGAGCGCTACCTCAACGCGCGTTCCACGCTGCTCACCTTGCTCAAGCTCGGCGTCGTGCCGGTCATCAATGAAAACGACACGGTGGTCAATGACGAGATCAAGTTTGGCGACAACGACACGCTGGGCGCCCTGGTGGCCAACCTGGTGGAAGCGGATGCGCTGGTGATCCTCACCGATCAAAAGGGCCTGTTCACCGCCGATCCGCGCAAAGACGCCAATGCCCGGTTTGTGCATGTGGCCCAGGCTGGCGACGCTGCGCTGGAGGTGATGGCTGGCGGCGCCGGTTCCAGCCTGGGGCGCGGTGGCATGATTACCAAAATTCTGGCCGCCAAGCGGGCAGCGGGTTCAGGGGCCTCTACCGTGATCGCCTGGGGGCGCGAGCCCGATGCCTTGCTGCGCTTGGGCCAGGGTGAGGCCATCGGCACACTCCTGGTGGCGCCGACGCAAAAAATGCAGGCGCGCAAGCAGTGGATTTCCGACCATTTGCAATTGCGTGGCGCCGTCACGGTGGATGCCGGCGCTGTGGCCAAGTTGCTGGGCGGAGGGTCAAGTTTGTTGCCCATCGGCATGACCGGTGTGGAGGGTGACTTCTCGCGGGGAGATGTGATTGCCATTCGCGATCCGCAAGGGCTTGAAGTCGCCCGCGGACTGGCCAACTACGCCAGCACCGAGGCGCGTCTGATCTGCCGCAAGCCATCAAGCCAGTTTGAAGGCTTGCTTGGCTATTTGGCAGAGCCAGAGATGGTGCACCGTGACAACCTGGTGCTCAAACGCTGACACCCTGATCGCGGGCCCCCGCCTGCCGAGCTATTTGCTTTTGAGTTTTCTGAGAATGTCCGCCGCTGAACTGCTGCTGGTGTTGCCTTCGCAGGCGCCCTGCTGGGCCAGCGCCAACGCGTGCCTGGAGGGTTGGTTGTCATTAAGCCGACGCCACTCTGGCGCTTTGATGGCCGTCCAAACACCGCTGTCGTTGGCTCGGGCGTAGCTTTTGACTTCACCTGTGGCGCAGCGAATGCCCTCATAAAACGCATTCACGGTGCCGCTGGGGCTCACCGCCACCATCACATAGCGCACGATGCCATCAGGCGTGACCACCAAGGTGGCCGGGTCGATGCCAAATTTCGTGCTCACATAAGGCGGCATTTCGATGCTCACCCGCTGCCTGGGATCGAATTTGGGAGGCGCCGGGACCTCGGTCTCTTTCCAGTCTGGATCATCGGCCGGGCCTTGTGCTTGGGCCGCCAATGCGCAGCAAGTCACAGCCAGCAGCAGCCATTTTTGCCGCGCAAAGGTTTTGACAGACGGTGATTCAGGCATGTTGTTGTCCGGGCGGGGGATCATTTTCAAGGGGGATGCCAGGTTGCATGCCAAAGCTTGCATCCGGCATGCCTGCGCACGACTGTTCCAGGTCCAGCGGGCGGATACCTTGACGCAGAAACCTGTTTCGGTATTCATTGCGCGGCAAATAGCGTGACAGTTCGGTCAGAGCCGTCACATACACCTCACGCTTGAACTCGACCACAGCGTCCAGCGGCACCCAGTAATCGTTCCAGCGCCAGGCATCAAACTCGGGATGGCTGGTGGCGCGCAGGTTCAGATCCCAGTCGTGACCGACGAGTTGCAACAAAAACCAAATCTGTTTTTGGCCCTTGTAAAAGCCACGCGAATCGCGGCGAATAAAACGGTCTGGCACCTCATAGCGCAACCAGTCACGGGTGCGGGCCACAATGCGGACATGTTCGCGTTGCAGCCCGATTTCTTCATGCAGTTCCCGAATCATGGCTTGCTCGGGGGTCTCGCCCCGGTCAATGCCGCCCTGCGGAAACTGCCAGGAGTGCGTACGAATACGCTTGCCCCAAAACACCTGATTTTTCTGGTTGAGCAGGACGATGCCGACGTTCGGCCTAAAGCCGTCCCGGTCAAGCATAATCAAACCCCAATTTTTAAATTAGCTTGATTATGCACAGCCCGGGCCGTGCAGCAAGCGGCATAACCCTGACACAGCGCTGGAAATCCCCATGAGAGCCTCCCAATTCTTCATTTCTACCCTCAAAGAGGCCCCGGCGGATGCCGAAGTTGTCAGCCACAAGCTCATGACGCGTGCCGGCATGATCAAAAAGCTAGGTGCCGGTATTTACACCCTGATGCCCATGGGGCTGCGTGTGGTGCGCAAAGTCGAGGCCATTGTTCGTGAAGAAATGAACCGTGCCGGCGCTGTCGAGTTGGCCATGCCGGTGGTGCAGCCTGCCGAGTTATGGGCTGAAACCGGCCGTTTTGAAAAAATGGGCCCTGAACTCATGCGCATCAAAGACCGGCACGCGCACGACTTTGTGATTCAACCGACCAGCGAAGAGGTGGTGACCGACATTGCGCGCCAGGAAATCCGCAGCTACAAGCAGCTGCCAAAGAATTTCTATCAGATTCAAACCAAGTTCCGGGATGAGCGCCGTCCGCGTTTTGGCCTGATGCGGGGGCGTGAATTCATCATGAAAGATGCTTACAGCTTTGACCGGGATCAAACCACGGCCAAGGCCAGTTACCAGATCATGGCGCAGGCCTACCGGCGTATTTTTGACCGCTTTGGCCTGACTTATCGCGCAGTGGCGGCCGACAGCGGCGCCATTGGCGGGGATTTGAGTGAAGAGTTCCAGGTGATTGCCGCCACTGGCGAGGACGCCATTGTGTATTGCCCGGGCAGTGACTACGCGGCCAACATGGAGAAGGCCGAGGCGCTGGCACCGGTTGGCCCGCGGCCTGGGGCCGCGCAAGCCATGACCAAAACGGCGACGCCTGGCAAGAGCACCTGTGCCGCTGTGGCTGAGTTGTTGAGCCTGCCCCTGAGTCGCACCGTCAAATCGCTGGTGCTGGCCACCGATGTGCTCAACGACCGGGGCGAGGTGGTGAAAACGCAGGTCTGGCTGCTGCTGCTGCGCGGCGACCACGACATGAACGAGGTCAAGGTCAACAAGTTGCCGGGGTTGCAAACTTTCCGATTTGCCACCCTAGGTGAGATTGAAGACCACTTTGGATGTTTGCCGGGCTACCTGGGACCCATCGGGCTGAAAAAGCCGGTGCAAATCGTCGCGGATCGCGACGTGGCGGTCATGAGCGACTGGGTCTGTGGTGCCAACGAGCCCGACTTTCACATCACGGGCGTCAACTGGGGTCGTGACCTGCCGGAGCCTGCACTGGTGGCCGACTTGCGCAACGTGCTGGCCGGGGATGCCTCGCCCGACGGCCAGGGCGCGCTGGTGATTGAGCGTGGCATCGAAGTGGGCCATGTGTTTTATCTGGGCACCAAGTACAGCCGGGCCATGAACGCCACCTTTCTCGATCAGAACGGCAAGCCCCAGTTCATGGAAATGGGTTGCTACGGCATTGGCATCACGCGCCTGCCCGCCGCTGCCGTTGAACAAAATCACGACGAGCGCGGCATCATCTGGCCCGATGCGCTGGCGCCTTTCACAGTGGTGTTGTGCCCGATCAATGCGGATCGCTCGCCCGATGTGAAAGCGGCTTCGGAAAAGCTATATGCCGAGTTGCTTGCCGCAGGCGTGGATGTGATACTGGACGACCGCGGCGAGCGCCCCGGAGCCATGTTCGCCGATTGGGAGCTGATTGGCGTGCCGCACCGTGTCAACATCGGTGACCGGGCCCTGAAAGAAGGCAACGTGGAGTACCAGTACCGCCGGGATGCGGCTGCCAGCGCGATACCGCTGACCGGGATCACCGGCTTGCTGATGTCGAAGCTGAAGGTTAAAGTCGGCCCATGAAACAATTCTTGCCCGAGACGAATGGAGCACCGCGCAGGGTTGTCGGCGACGGTGTGGCGGGATGACAACCAGGCGAGCGGTTCTTGCAAGTGCCTTCAGCGTGCGGCCCTTTGGCGTGGGTGCGGGACTGGGCGCGCTGCTTCATGCGGGCCCATCATGGGCTGGGGCGCAAATGGAGGAGCCTTTGGTTGACTCCGTACGCACTGCCTTGAGTTCCGCCATTGCCAACCATGCGCCACCCGTGCCAGAGTTTTCAGACACCGAGTCGCGGCTGCGTTATTTGCGCTGGCTGGGAGCCATGAGCGAGCGCCTGGCCAGAAAATACTCAGACTGGAATATCCGCAAGGAATTTCTGCAAACCGTTTGGTACGAATCCCGGCGCGCCGGTTTGGACGAGTCGCTGGTGCTGGGTTTGATTCAGGTTGAGAGCAACTTTCGCAAATTTGCCGTGAGTAGCGCGGGAGCACGCGGGTACATGCAGGTGATGCCATTCTGGACCCGGGTGCTGGCCGATGGTGATGCCAGCAAGCTGTTTCATATGCAGACCAATTTGCGCTTTGGCTGCGTGATTTTGCGCCACTACCTGAACCGTGAAAGGGGTGACTGGTTTATGGCGCTGGGACGCTACAACGGTTCAAGGGGGCGCGCGCCCTACCCGCAGGCGGTGCTGAAGGCGCAGAAAATCTGGCTCGCCTGAGTCCCCGCTGAAGCAGCCCAGCGGGGCTGACAGTCACGCTGTGTCAGGCGGCAGGCGTCCCCAGCATGGTTTGCAATTCACCGTTCTCGTACATCTCCATCATGATGTCGGAGCCGCCGATGAATTCACCCTTGAAAAAGAACTGGGGAATGGTGGGCCAATTGCTGTAGTCCTTGATGCCGGCGCGAATGCCGTCATCTTCAAGCACGTTGACGGTTTTGATGGCTTTGGGATCAACGCCGCAGGCTTTCAGGATCTGGATGGCGCGGCCTGAGAAGCCACACTGCGGAAAACTCGACGTGCCTTTCATGAAAAGCAGAATGTCGTTGTGTTTGACCAGGTCGTCAATGCGTTGTTGTGCGTCGCTCATGCTGTAAATTCCTCTTTTAAAAACAGGCTGAATTATTTCACTTTTAACGGCGAATGGGGGCTAGACCCTGCCGGGCTTAGGGATGCTAATAGTGGGGCGGCAACTCGTCGCGCAGGTTGCGTGGCGTCGCAATGTCTTCTTGCGGTGTTTGCTGGCGCAGCCACTGCACTTCGCGCTCCAGGCGGTCAATCTGATCTTGCTGGCGGATGATGATCTGGTCGAGCTTGTCCAGCAGGTCTTCGGCAAAGCTGGCCTTGACTTCCAGTTCGGTCAGGCGCTCTTCAATGAGGTTGGTCATGGTCTGGATCATGTTGAGGTGACGGGATGAGTTGGCCGCCGCTGCAGCGGGCGATGTTAGCCAGGTCCTGGCGTGACTGCACTTGCACAAAACCGGCTTCGCGCAGCAAGGTGCGCACGGCCTGTGCCTGATCGTAGCCGTGTTCCAGCAGCAGCCAGCCGCCCGGTGCCAGGTGCCTTGGGGCCTGGGTGATAATCTGGCGAAGGTCGTCCAGGCCGTCAGGGCCGCTGGTAAGTGCTTGTGCCGGCTCAAATGTCAACGCCGCCAGGTGCGCGTCAAGTTCAGCGATGTAGGGTGGATTGGAAACGATACAGTCAAACCGGGGCGCAGTGGCGGGCAGGGCGGCAAACCAGGCGCCTCGGTGGAGGCTGACGTCAAGCTTGAGCTTTTCGGCATTGACCTGGGCCACGGCCAGGGCTTCCGCGCTGTAGTCGGTGGCATGGACGTGAAGCGCCGGCTTGCTGGCCTTCAGTGCCAGCGCAATGGCGCCGCTGCCCGTGCCCAGATCAAGCACGCGCTGCTCGCCGTCGAGCAGTTCCAGTGCCCAGTTCACCAGCGTTTCGGTATCGGGCCGGGGCACCAGCACTCGGGCATCCACCTGCAAGTCAAGCCCGAAAAATTCCTTCCGGCCTGTCAGGTAGGCCAGCGGTTCGCCAGCCAAGCGGCGCTGCACCAGCGCTTCCAGGGCCGCGGCGATGTCAGGCCGCAACGGCTCGTCGTCGTGCGACAGCAGCCAGCCGCGCTGGTTGGCCGGTTTGCCCAGCAGGTGAAGCAGTAGCAGTTGGGCGTCCAGCCGCTCCAGCCCACTGGATTGCAGACTGGCGAGCGTTTGCCCCAAGCTGGAGTGAGCCGGACTGTCTTCTTTCATCGCGTGTCAGGCATTCAACTCAAGTGCTGCCAGTTGCGCCGCTGCTTCGTGGGCTTGCAGCGCGTTCACGACATCGTCCAGATCGCCTTCCATGATGGTGAGCAGCTTGTAGAGCGTCAGGTTGATGCGATGGTCGGTGAGTCGCCCCTGCGGAAAGTTGTAGGTGCGGATACGGTCGCTGCGGTCGCCGCTGCCCACCAGACTTTTGCGCTCGGCGGCATCTCGTGCCGCGCGCTCGCTGCGGTCTTTTTCCTGAATGCGGGCTGTCAGCACCTTGAGGGCTTGCGCCTTGTTGCTGTGCTGGCTGCGGCCGTCCTGGCATTCGGCCACGATGCCGGTGGGCAGGTGGGTGATGCGCACCGCCGAATCGGTTTTGTTGATGTGCTGGCCACCGGCGCCGCTGGCGCGGTAGGTGTCAATGCGAAGGTCTGACGGGTTGATTTTGATGGCGTCTAGCTCATCGGGCTCGGCCAGCACGGCCACGGTGCAGGCGCTGGTGTGGATGCGGCCCTGGGTTTCAGTGACCGGCACGCGCTGAACCCGGTGGCCACCCGACTCAAACTTGAGCGCGCCATAGACATGGTCCCCTTCGACCTTGATGACAACTTCCTTGTAGCCGCCCAACTCGCTGGGCGACTCGCTGATGATTTCAGGTTTCCAGCCGCGGCGCTCGCAATAGCGCAGGTACATGCGCGCCAGGTCAGCGGCAAACAGGGCAGATTCGTCGCCACCGGTGCCGGCACGGATTTCAACAAAGGCATTGCGCGCGTCGTCGGGGTCCTTGGGCAGCAGCATGCGCTGCAACTCAGTCTCAAGCTGCTGCAACTCGGCGTTGGCGGAATCGATTTCTTCCTGCGCCAGCGCCGCCATGTCGGGCTCACTGGCACTGCTGGCCAGTAGTTCCTTTGCGGCGGCCAGGTCAGCCTCGCGCTGCTGGTAACGTAGCCAGCGGCTCGCCACGGCGGCCACCTCGGTGTGTTCGCGCGACAGCAGCAGAAATTGCGCCATGTCGCTCATGATGTCCGGACGCGACAGTAAAAACTCCAGTTCGCCCAGGCGGTCGGTGTAACGGACAAGTTGTTGACGGAGAAAGGTTTTCATGGACGTTGAGGGCTGACTGATTGATTTTCTGACCGTCAGAGACAGATCAGATGGAGAACAATCCACGCATGCAGGGCATGGACCAAGCGGCATCGTCGCTAACGCAGTGCGGGGCCCATCTACCGCTCTTTGCGTAAAAAGAAGTGATGGATGGCTGTGCTGACGTGTTCGCGCGCCTGGGCGTCGCCCGCGCGAAGTTCAGCCATGGCGCCGTGCAACATTTTTTGCGTCAAGCCCTTGGACAGGGCCTCCAGCACGGCATCCACATCAGCGCCCCTGGCGAGCATCTTGCGGGCGCGGGCGATCTCATGGGCGCGCCATTCGTCGGCCTGGGCGTTGAGTTGCTGGATCAGCGGCACCGAGCCGCGCTGGTCGATCCAATGCATGAAGCTCATCACCCCTGCATCGACAATCGCCTCAGCTTGCGCCACTGCCGCCTGGCGGCTGGCCTGCGCGGTTTGCACCACGCTGGAGAGGTCGTCGACGGTGTACAGGTAGACATCCTCCAGAGCCTTGACTTCCTGCTCTATGTCGCGCGGGACGGCCAGATCGACCATGAACATGGGGCGGCGTTTGCGTTTTTTCAACGCCCTTTCGACCGTGCCCAGACCAATGATTGGCAGGGTGCTGGCGGTGCAACTGATGATTGCGTCAAATTCGTGCAGCCGATCAGGCAACTCCGCCAGATGCATGACTTCGCCACCAAACCGGCTGGCGAGTTTTTCGCCACGCTCGAGTGTGCGGTTTGCAATCACCATGCATTTGGGGTTTTTGGCGGCGAAATGGGTGGCGCACAGCTCGATCATTTCGCCCGCGCCAACAAACAGCATCCTGGCCTCGCCCAAATCTTCAAACAATTGGCCGGCCAGTCGCACGGCAGCGGCTGCCATGCTGATGGAGTGCGCGCCGATCTCGGTGGAGGTGCGCACTTCTTTGGCCACGGCAAAGGAGCGCTGAAACAACTGGCTCAGTGTGTTGCCCAGCGCGCCCGCGGCTTCGGCGACGCGCACCGCATTTTTGACTTGGCCCAGAATCTGGGTCTCGCCCAGCACCATGGAATCCAGCCCGCTGGTGACGCGGAACGCATGGCGAGCGGCCATGCTGTCTTCCAGCGTGTAGGAGTGCGCCCGCAACAGGGCAGGGGACACACCGCCCGTCTCGGCCAGCCAGTCCAGTGTGTGCTCCAGGTGAGGCTTTTCACTGGCGCAATAAATTTCGGTGCGGTTGCAGGTGGAGATCAGCGCCGCCTCGGGCTGGTGTGCCAGCGTCTCGCGAAAGCGTCGCAACGTGGGCTCGACCTGGTCGATGGCGAACGTGAAACGACCGCGCAGATCCAGTGGTGCGGTCGTGTGGTTGATGCCTAGGGCCCAGACTGTCATGCGTGGATTATAAAATCAGCCGCCATGCGCTTTGACCTGTATCATTTTTTCTTTCCCCCGAAGGGTTTCTGATGGGATTTCTGACACTGCTGGATCATCTCATCAATTTCGCGGCGCCCGCGTTGTGGCTGGCGTTGCTGCTGCCTTGGTTAGCCCGGTGGTTGATCAGGAAAAGACCGTCCACTTATTCTCTGCCAGCGCAAATTGGATTCACTTTTTTTGCGGGGCTGGTGATCCTGCTTCTTGGTCTGGCGCTGTTTGGCCAGGATGGCAAGATGGTGACTTATCTGGCCCTGGTGGTTACTGCCGCCACCAGCCAATGGCTCATGCGCAAAGGCTGACGGGCGAGAACAAGTCCACGCGGTCGGTGATGATGCCATCCAGCCCCAGGTCCAGCAGGCGCTGAGCCGTGGCTTCATCGTTGACGGTGTAACTCAGGGTTTTGAAACCTGCGCTGTGCGCCAGCGCCAGGCTGAGCTGGTTCCACAGGGTGTGGTTGCAGACGATGGCGACGCAGCCCAGCCGTTGCGCGGTTTCCAGCCAGCCCGTCCACAAGGTATCGAGCAGCAGGCCGCGCGGCAATGCTGGCTGCGTGCTCATGGCCGATTCCAGCGCGGCGACATCAAACGAGGTCAGCAGCGGCGGCGCGGCAGCGTTTTGCCACAGGCGAGCGGCATGGTTGGCAACCACTTCGCCGGTCTGGCGCTCCAGGCCGGGCGTCGGTTTGATCTCAATGTTTAAAAAATATGCATTGCGCAGGCAGTAGCGGGCAATGGCTTCAAAGGTCGGCAAAGGCTCACCGGCAAAGGTGCGTGAATGCCAACTGCCGGCATCAAGCTGGGACAGCGCTCCCCAGGGATGGTCGCCGCCCGTGCTGCTGTTGTGCGCCCCCAGCCTGTCGAAGGCATTGGTGGTGCGTGTCAGGCTGTCGTCGTGCAACAAGAAGGGGACACCGTCGCTGCTCAGTTTCACATCGCATTCAAACATGCGATAACCATGGCTGGCTCCCAGCCGGAATGCTGCCAGTGTGTTTTCAGGCGCCAGTTTGCCCGCGCCCCGGTGAGCGATCCAGCGCGGGTAGGGCCAGGGGGTGGGTGGGTGCATGGCTTATTCTTTTCCGGCCTCGCGGCGCAGGGCCGGGAACAGGATCACATCACGAATGCTGCTGCTGTCGGTCAGCAGCATCATCAGCCGGTCCAGCCCCACGCCGCAGCCGCCGGTGGGTGGCATGCCGTACTCCAGGGCGCGAATGAAGTCGTGGTCGTAATACATGGCTTCGTCGTCGCCGCTGTCTTTGGCCGTCACCTGAGCCTGGAAGCGTGCGGCTTGTTCCTCGGCATCGTTCAGTTCGCTGAAGCCGTTGCCGAATTCACGACCGGTGATGTAGAGCTCAAAGCGCTCGGTCACTTCCGGGCGGCTGTCGTTGGCGCGCGCCAGCGGTGAAATTTCAGTGGGGTGCTCCATGATGAAGGTGGGCTGCCAGAGCTTTTCTTCCACAGTCTCTTCAAAATAAAACACCTGCAGGCTGGGCAGGCTGCGCGTCGAGATGTGATGCTTGGCTTCGGTGATGCCGAGTTTGGGCAACACCGAGCGCAGCCAGGCAGCGTTGTCCACCTTCAAGCCCGAGCCGTCGTCCAGCATCTGCCCTGCTTCGGTGTATTTACAAATGGCTTCATGAATCGTGAGGCGCTCAAACGGTTGCTCCAGGTCAACCGCCTTGCCGGCGTAGCTCAAGTGCAAGGTACCCAGGGCTTTTTGGGCGGCGTCACGAATCAGCGCTTCGGTAAATGTCATCAAATCCTGATAGTCCCAATACGCCGCGTAGAACTCCATCATGGTGAATTCGGGGTTGTGGCGCACGCTGATGCCTTCGTTGCGGAAGCTGCGGTTGATCTCGAACACACGGTCAAACCCGCCGACGATCAGGCGCTTCAGGTACAGCTCAGGCGCAATGCGCAAAAACATCTGCTGGTCCAGCGCGTTGTGGTGGGTGGTGAAGGGTTTGGCGTTGGCACCGCCCGGAATCGGGTGCAGCATGGGGGTTTCCACTTCCAGAAATTCGTGCGCCACCATGAATTCACGGATGCCGCTGACGGCCTTGCTGCGCGCCCTGAAGCGCTCGCGAGTGTCCTCGTCCGTGATCAGGTCCACATAGCGCTGGCGGTATTTGATCTCCTGGTCGGCCATGCCGTGAAACTTGTCGGGCAGTGGGCGCAGGCTTTTGGTCAGCAGGCGAATACTGCTGGCGTGAATGGAGAGTTCACCGGTCTTGGTCTTGAAGACCAGCCCTTCTGCCGCAACGATGTCGCCGAGGTCCCAGTGTTTGAAAGCTGCGTACACGTCAGCGCCCACGTCTTCACCCTTGATGTAGATCTGGATACGCCCGGTGCTGTCTTGCAGCGTGGCAAAGCTGGCCTTGCCCATGACGCGTTTGAGCATCATGCGCCCGGCGACCTTGGCCTTAGCGCCCTGCTCAATCAAACCCTCGGGTGTTTGCCCCGCGTGCGCGGCAAACAGGTCGGCCGCATGGTCGGCGGGCTTGAAGTCGTTCGGGAAGGCCACGCCTTTGCCCTCGGCCTGCGCCAGGCGCAGGGCTTTGAGTTTTTCGCGCCGCTCCAGTATCAACTGGTTTTCGTCCTGAGGGACTGGTGGGTGTGTGGGCGTGGTGGTGTGGTCAGGCATGGGGGCAATCCAAAAAAGCTGCATTCGGTCCATCAAGTGGGCAGCAAGGCATCAGGTGTTTTTGACAGAACCCCGGATTTTAAGAGCTAGTGCGCCGGTCGTTATCATTGCTGCTGCTTGTTAACCATGTGCTGAGGCCATGCTCTATCAGATTATTTCTTTGTTGCTTGAGGTTGCTGTTGGCATTGTGAGTGGTGCCTGCCTGCTGCGTCTTTACATGCAACTCATGCGCATCCCCATGGCAGTGCGTTCAGGCAATCCCCTGGGACGATTCGTGTTTGCGCTGACCGACTGGATTGTGCTGCCGCTGCGGCGCGTGTTGCCGGCGCTGGGTGCCCTGGACACGGCCAGCCTGGTGGCGGCTTTTTTGTTGCAACTGGGAAAGTACTTGGTGTTGTGGCTGCTCGCCGGAGCCGGGGGTGGGCTCTTTGTCGTTCCGGTTCTGGCACTGTTTGGCTTGTTGAGCATGGCCATTTCTGGCATGACGGTGGCCGTTATTGTCTATGCCGTCCTGTCCTGGGTGTCTGCGCCATCGGCCATCGGGGCGGTGATCACCCGCCTGGTTGAGCCTCTATTGCAGCCCATCCGCCGTGTCATGCCTTTGGTGGGGGGCATTGATCTGTCGCCCCTGGTGCTGCTTGTGCTCTTGCAAGTGGCTGCCATTGTGCTGGGAAACCTGCAGGCAGCTACTTTGCTGATGGCTTGAGCGGGGGGCGCTGCAATGCATGCAATGCACTGCGCCGCTTGCTGCTCATGAAAAAGCCCGCTGATCTTTCGATCAGCGGGCCTGAATGGTTACCAGTCTTGATTAGCGGTCGTTTTTGGAAAAGCGCTTTTGCGCGTCACGCGGCACAAACACTTTGCCGCCGCCGGCAGGTTTGGAAAACGCGGGCTTGCCAAAGGCAGGCTTGCGGGCGGCAAAATCACCGCGGGGAGCTGCGCTGGTGGTGTTGCGGTCGCCGGCAAAGCGATCATTGAAACCACCCTTGCGTTCGTAGTTGAAGCCTTCTCGTGGCGCGCTGTCACGCGGTGCAAAAGAGCGATCTTCACGGCCGGCAAAACCGCCACCGTTGTTGTTCTGGAAGTTGCCCGCCCCAGCCATACGCGGGCCGGTGGCATTGCGGTCGGCAAAACCAGCGCGAGGCGCGTCAAAGTTGCCACGCGGCGCATCAAAGCCACCGCTGCGGCCGCCACCACCAAATTTTCGGTCGCGCGACTGGAAATCACCACCGCCACGGTTGTCACGGCCACCAAAACCACTTGGGCGTGATTCAGGAATGCGCTGCTTGGGTTCCAAGCCAGGCACCACTTCGGCCTTGATCGGCTGGCGGTTGAACGATTCGATGTCGAAAATCTTGCGACGGTCACGCAATTCGGCAAAGGTCACGGCCAGGCCGTCACGGCCAGCGCGGCCGGTGCGGCCAATGCGGTGGGTGTAGTCTTCGGCCTTCATCGGCAGGCCAAAGTTGAACACGTGGGTGACCGTGGGCACGTCAATGCCGCGGGCGGCCACATCGGTTGCCACCAGGATTTGCACCTGGCCTTGGCGCAGCGCCATCAGTCGGCGGTTGCGCAAGCCTTGGCTGAGTGCACCGTGCAAAGCAACGGCGTCAAAACCATCTTGTTGCAGGTCATTGGCCAAACCGTCGCATTCAATTTGCGTGCTGGCAAACACAATGGCCTGGTTGATGGTGGTGTCACGCAGCCAGTGGTCCAGCAACTTGCGTTTGTGCTGGGCGTTGTCAGCCCAGAACAGCACTTGCTTGATGTTGGCGTGTTTTTCTTGCGGGCTGTCGATGGTGATGCGCTGGGGTTCGCGCATCACGCGGGAGGCCAGTTGCTGGATGCGCGGCGCAAAGGTGGCGCTGAACATCATGGTCTGCTTGCGGTCGATGGTGAGCTGGTTGATTTCAGCCAGGTCATCCGAGAAACCGAGGTCGAGCATGCGGTCGGCTTCGTCAACCACCAAAAACTGCACCTGGTCGAGTTTGATTTGCATGGATCGCTGCAGGTCCAGCAGACGACCCGGGGTGGCCACCACTAAATTGGCGTTTTGCAGCTTGGCAATTTGCAGCTGGTAAGGCATACCACCCACAATGTTGGCCACGCGCAGACCGCGGCAATGCTGCACCAGGTCAATCGCGTCGTGAGCCACTTGCTGAGCGAGCTCACGGGTCGGGCAGACGATCAGCGCGCCGGGTGTTGGGGCGGAAAAATGACGCGGGTTGGTCGGGTCTTTGCGCTTGGCACGCTTCGGAGGCGCCTCACCTTTGGCAGCAGCGTCAGCCACAGCTTGCTCGTATTCAGCGCGGGCATCGATTTCAACTTGTTCTTGCTGCTTGAGCAAGGTGTGCAGCACGGGCAACAGGAAAGCGGCGGTTTTGCCACTACCGGTTTGGCTGGAGACCATCAGGTCAACAAATTTGGCTTTGTTGCCATCGGTGCTCGCGCCTTGCATGGCCAGGGGAATGGTTTTCAGTTGTACCGTGGTGGGCTGGGTAAAGCCCAGGTCTTTCACGGCGGCAATCAGCTCCGGAGCCAGGCCAAGCGTGACAAAACCGTTAGGGATGTCTTCAGCCACTGGTGTTGCAACGTCAGACGCTTCAGAAGCATCGTGGGGCAACAGGTTGATGTCGTTGGAAAAATTTTCAGCAGACGAAATTTCGCCGGCCGCTAGAGTAGCGTCAGTCATGGAATGTCCTCAAACGCGAAGCCCCGCAAGGTGTGCGGTGGATCCGTGTGGTGGTTAAAAAACATCAACCATCAAACGGAACCGGCTCAGACTCAGCAAGGTGAGTGCGTCTGGATGCTGGGGGTCTTTTTGAGGCAGGTTGTGAAACAACCCGGCTACAGACCCAGTGAATGTTGGGAGATGTACAAAATACGCTGTAATTTCAGCGAAGCCTCGAATTATGCCACAGATTCGGGTTTCTACTGAGTCGGGTTCAATTTCCGTTCAAAGAGGCGGTTTGGGCAGTTGCAAAAAGTGCGTGCGGTAGTGTTCAAGTTCGTCAATGGACTCATGCACGTCAGCGAGCGCCGTATGACGCTGCTTCTTCTTGAAACTCTTGTAGACATCGGGTGCCCAGCGCTTGGAGAGTTCCTTGAGCGTGCTCACGTCCAGATTGCGGTAGTGAAAAAACGCCTCGAGTTTGGGCATGTACCTGGCCAGAAAACGCCGGTCCTGGCCGATGCTGTTGCCGCACATGGGTGCGCCGCTCTTGGGCACGTAATGACTTAAAAAATGAAGCAGTATTTTCTCGGCTTCCTCTTCCCCCAAAGTTGAGGCCTTCACCTTGCCAATCAGGCCACTTTTGCCATGCGTGTTGGTGTTCCACTTGTCCATCTTGTCAAGCAGGTCGTCGCTTTGGTGAATCACCAGCACCGGGCCTTCGATGCGCCGGGTCAAATGGGCGTCGGTGACGATGACTGCGATTTCGATGATGCGCTCATGTTCCGGGTTCAGGCCGGTCATTTCGCAGTCCAGCCAGACCAGGTTGAGGTCCGATTTGGCCAGAGCAGCCGATTCAGTGGGGGTGTTGGCGTTATGCATGGGTCAAATTGTCGCCGATGACCTAAACTCCCCGGCCATGATCGACACGCTCTTCCCCGCTTCACTTTTGTTAACCGCATTGTTTGCGGCCGCGTTGGGCCTGGGTTTGCTGGTCAGGTTCTGGCTCAGTTCGCGTCAGATTCGCCATGTGGCGCAGCACCGTGCAGCGGTGCCTGCAGCCTTTGCGCACACCATTTCCTTGGCCGCCCATCAAAAGGCAGCCGACTACACCCTGGCCAAGGCCCGACTCGGGCTGCTGGAGATGGCTCTGGGCGTGGCGGTTTTGCTTGGATGGACTTTGCTTGGCGGGCTCTCCGCCCTGAATCAGTTCTTGGCGCATACCATGGGCCTTGGCATGGGACAGCAGTTGGCTTTGCTGGTGACCTTTGTGGTCATCAGTGGCGTGATCGATTTGCCATTGTCCTGGTACCAGACCTTTGTGCTGGAACAGCGGTTTGGCTTCAACAAAATGACGCTCAAACTGTGGTTGGCCGACTTGCTTAAGTCCAGTTTGATCGGCGCCTTGATCGGGCTGCCGATCGCCGCCCTGATCCTCTGGATGATGGCCGCCACCGGCAACCTGTGGTGGTTGTGGGCCTGGCTGTTCTGGATGGGCTTTAACCTGTTGTTATTGGTGATCTACCCGACGCTGATCGCGCCCCTGTTCAACAAGTTTGCGCCGCTGGAAGATGAGACTTTGAAATCCCGTGTCACAGCCTTGATGCAGCGGTGCGGCTTTTCCGCCAAGGGCTTGTTCGTGATGGACGGCAGCAAGCGCAGCGCCCACGCCAATGCTTATTTCACCGGCTTTGGTGCCGCCAAGCGCGTGGTGTTTTACGACACGCTGCTGGCCAAACTGAGCGCGGCTGAGGTGGATGCGGTGCTGGCGCATGAGCTGGGGCATTTCAAACACAAGCACATCATCAAGCGCATCGTTTCCATGTTTGCCCTGAGTCTGGCCGGCTTCGCGCTGCTGGGTTATTTGACCCAGCAGGTCTGGTTTTATACGGGGCTGGGGGTTCAGCCCAACCTGGCGTCTGGCAATGATGCACTGGCGCTGTTGCTGTTCATGTTGGTCATGCCGGTGTTCAGCTTCTTTTTGGCCCCCCTTTTTGCGCAGTTGTCGCGCAAGCATGAGTTTGAGGCAGACGCTTACGCTGTCAGGCAAACCAGCGCGCAGGATCTTTCAACAGCGCTGCTCAAGCTTTACGAAGACAATGCCTCGACGCTGACGCCCGACCCCCTGTATGTGCGCTTTTATTATTCGCATCCTGGTGCTTCGGAGCGGCTGGCGCGCATGCAGGGCATTGCCGCGGCAGTGCGTTAATTTTTCGGATCCAAAATGTCCCTCATGCAACCCAAAAGAGCCCTGACCGCAACTGAGGTGGTCACGCGGCTGGCCAAACTCGAGGGCTGGCATCTGGACGGCGATGGCGCAGCGGTGGTGATCCAGAAAACCTTCCGGTTCGCAGACTTCGCCCGGACCATGCTGTTCGTCAACGCCGTGGCCTGGCTGGCCCAGACCCGTGATCATCACCCGGAACTTATCGTGCACTTTGGAAACTGCGTGGTGCGTTACTGCACGCATGATGTGGCCGGACTCTCGCAGGCGGACTTTGATTGTGCCGCCGCGGTCGATGCGCTTCCAGGTGTTGCCAGGACAACGCCTTGATGGCTCAGCCGCAGCGGGAACCCGGCCTGATCGTGGCCAACTATGGACGCCATTTTTTGGTTGAAAACGACGCGGGTGAGCGCTTGATTTGCCATTCGCGCGGTAAAAAAAGCCAGGGTGTGGTCGGCGACAGGGTGTTGTGGCTGGCCTCGCAGGACGAGGGCACGATTGAGAAAATAGAGGCGCGCCGCAACCTGTTCTATCGGCAGGACGATGTGCGAACCAAGATGTTTGCCGCCAACCTCGATCAGGTGCTGATCCTGATTGCCGCCGAGCCAGAGTTTTCCAGCAGCCAACTCTCGCGGGCCCTGATTGCCGCCGAAGAGCAGCACATCAGTCCGGTCATTGTTCTCAACAAAAGCGACCTCACCGAGCCCTTTGCCCGTGCCTGGAACTGGCTGGCGCCGTATCGCCACATGGGGTATGACGTGTTGCCGCTGTCGCTCGCGGACGTGGTGGCGGGCCGTGCCGCTCTGAGCCCGCGACTGACAGGCAAGACCACGCTGGTGCTGGGCCCGTCGGGCGCGGGCAAAAGCACCCTGATCAACTGCCTGATTCCGGGTGCACTGGTGCAGACCGGCATCTTGTCACAGGCCCTGAGCAGCGGCAAACACACCACCACCAGCACCACCTGGTATTGGGTGGATGCCGACAAAACCACGGCGCTAATTGACTCGCCAGGGTTTCAGGAATTTGGCCTGAACCACATTGATCCGGCCCAATTGGCGGCCTACATGCCCGACTTCAAGCCCCATGTCCAAAACTGCAAGTTCTACAACTGCAGTCACTTGCATGAGCCTGGCTGTGGTGTGATTGCCGCGGTGAACTCGGACGACAAGCCTGACAGCATCAGCGTGAACCGCTACCAGATCTACAACGATTTATACGCCGAACTGAAGCAGAAGCGGCGCTACTAGGCCGCTGTCTCACGCCGCTGGACTCACCAGTTTGGTGAGCGCTGTGACCAACGCATCACATTGCCCGGGCGTGCCCACACTGATGCGCAGGTACTGGTCGATGCGGGCTTGCTTGAAGTGCCGCACCAGCACGCCTTGCGCCCGCAAGCCGTCGGCCAGTGCAGCCCCCTCATGGTCGGGGTGACGCGCAAAGACAAAGTTTGCCTGCGAAGGCAGCACCTTGAAGCCCAGGTCTTCCAGCGCCAGCACCAGCCCTTCGCGGCTACCCATCACGGCCTGGCGGGTTTGCTCAAAATGGGCATGGTCTTCAAACGCGGCTACGCCCCCGGCCAGCGCCAGTCGGTCCAGCGGGTAAGAATTAAAGCTGTTTTTGACACGGTTCAGTGCCTCAATCAGGTGCGCTTGACCGCAGGCGTAGCCTATGCGCAGGCCAGCCAGCGAGCGTGACTTGGACAGGGTGTGCGACACCAGCAAGTTGGGGTAGCGGTTAATCAGCGTCATGGCGGTTTGGCCGCCAAAGTCAACGTAGGCCTCATCGATCAGCACCACGCGGTTTGGGTGCATTTGCAGCAGGGTCTCGATGTCGGCCAGTGGCAGGCCGATGCCCGTGGGTGCGTTGGGGTTGGCAACCACGACCCCGGCGACGGCCTGATCGGACGCAGCATAGTCGGACACGTTCAGGCGCAGGCCTTCGCGCAGCGGCACGGTGCGTGCAGCAATGCTGTACAAGCCGCAATAGACCTTGTAAAAGCTGTAGCTGATGTCGGGCATCAGCAGTGGGCAGCCCTGTTGAAAGAAAGCAAAGAAAGCATGTGCCAGCACCTCGTCTGAACCATTGCCCAAGAAGACTTGTTCTGCAGACAGCTGAAAGTGACGGGCAACGGCTTGCCGCAATGTGCTGCCATCGGGGTCGGGGTACAGCTGCAGGCCATGCTGAGCCGCCTGCTGGATGGCTGCCACCACCCGTGGTGACGGCGGGTAAGGGTTTTCGTTGGTATTGAGCTTGACCAGATTGGCCATCTTGGGTTGCTCGCCGGGCACATAGGGCACCAGACGCTGGACAATGGGACTGATAAATTGGGCGTTCAAAACGGGGCTCATTTCAATAGACGTTCGGGGAGTGGCGTGACACCAATCAGATCAAATTTTGCGCTCAAGCTCAGGCGATGAGTCGCGCCAGCGTCAAAAGCGCCAACAGCACAAGCCACATGACCACGGTGCGCCAGACCAGACCGACCAAAATGGCCATGTGCGCCAGTTCGGGGGGCGGTCGCAGGCTGAAACCATTTGCCGCTGCCGGCCCCGCTGCTGTGGATGATCTGCCAGCGCTGACCGGTCCGATTTGAATATTGACGGCGCCAGCAGTGGCGGCGAGCACCAGTCCATCGTTGTCTGTGCCTGATTGGGCTGCGTAACGTCGCCAGCCGTCGATCGCCTCTTCAAAATTGCCGACCACCGCAAAACCCAGCACCGTCACGCGCGCTGGCAAGCTGTCGATCCAATGCCAGGCCAGGCCTGCATTGGTCTGCAAAGCCAGGCTGACGGGCTGCTGCAGCGTCTGGCTTTTGTGCTGCCAATAGCGGTTGACAAACTCTGCCAGGCGATACAAAACCGCTCCCATGGGGCCAAAACCAAGCGCTGCCAGTACGGAAAACCAGACCAACACGCCAAACACATGTCGATGGGCTGCCAGCACAGAGAGCTCAATGACGCGGCCAATGACCTCGCTGCGCGACCAGGACTGGGTGTCGATGTGTTGCCATTGGGCCAACAATGTGCGGGCCAAAGCATCATCGTCGTTGGCCAATGCATCGCGGATCTCGGTGAAGTGAAAACTGAACTGGCGAAAACCGAGGGAGGCGTACAACACCAGTGCGCTCCAGAGTAGCGCAAGGGCGCTCCCGCCCCAAAAATCAAGCGCCCAATAAATCAACAACGCCATCGCTGATGGCCCGCCTACCGCCAGCCCCCAGGCCATCCAGCCGTGAAGAGGCTTGCCCGCATCCAGGTTGCGACTACAGAAACGCACCCACGAACGCATGGCTGCATGGATCGGATTGCCGCGGCCCAAAGGACGCGCCTGTTCCAGCAAGAGGGCAAACAGCACGGAGATGAAGCTCATGTCTGAATCATAGCGGTTGCCTGCTTCATGCTCGCAAAAACCGGTAAAAGTTACGCAACATGCCGGCTGTTGCGCCCCAGATATAGCGCTCGGTGGTGGCATCCTGGTAGGGCATCGACAGCCACTCACGTTGCACGCCTTGCCACATTGTCTGATGATGCCGATGGTGTGCAGGGTTCATCAAATAGGCCAGTGGCACCTCGAAGACATCGGCGACCTCAAACGGGTTGGGTGTCAAGACGACGTCCGGAGAAATCAGGGCGACCACCGGTGTGACATGAAAGGCTGAGCCGGTGACATAAATCGGCAGCTGTCCCAACACTTCCACAAATTGCGCACCCAAACCAATTTCTTCCTCTGCCTCGCGCAGCGCGGCGGCGACCGCGCCGGCATCGGTCTCATCGACCTTGCCGCCGGGAAAGGCAATTTGCCCGGAGTGGGTGCTCAGGTGGGGTGTGCGCAGGGTGAGCAGCACGGTGGGTTCCGGGCGCAGCACAATGGGCAGCAGCACGGCGGCGGCCATGGGCTCGCGCTCCATGAATTTCTTTTCAATCGAAAACTCAGGGCTCCAAACGGGTGGCGTGGCAAAACGTGAGCGCAGTGCGTCAGGGCGGAGCCTTTGTTGCTCCACGGCAGGCAGGTGGCGGTCAACCTGCACCACAGGCACGGTGCGCGGATCGATCTTGATTGCGGTCATGGTGATGACGGAGATGCAGGGCGAAAAAAAACCGCCACAGTTGACTGAGGCGGTTTTTTGGGCTGTCTGCCAGCGGATCAAGCGGCAGCAGGAGCCGCCACTTTGCGTGCCGGCAATTTTTCCTTGATACGCGCCGACTTGCCACTGCGGTCACGCAAATAGTACAACTTGGCGCGGCGCACATCACCGCGACGCTTGACTTCAATGCTGGCAATCAGCGGGCTGTAGGTTTGAAAGGTGCGCTCGACACCTTCGCCACTGGAAATTTTACGCACGGTGAAGCCGCTGTTCAGGCCACGATTGCGCTTGGCAATCACCACGCCTTCGTAGGCTTGCAGACGCTTGCGGGTGCCTTCAACCACGTTCAAGCTCACGACAACGGTGTCGCCGGGGCCAAATACAGGAATGGTTTTGCCGAGACGAGCAATTTCTTCTTGCTCAAGAGTTTGGATCAGGTTCATAAGTTCTTTCAATGATCATGCCAGCACCAGCGTCACCATGACGTATGCCAATGTGCACTGCACTTTGGCGGTCTTACAGAGGATCGGGAAGCCAATGATTATAGCCTGACAGGGCGACCTCGTCAGTTTGGCTCAAATGGCCGGCGCGGCGGGCCTGGTCGATCAACTCAGGCCGCAAGCGAAGGGTGAGCAACAAACGCTGGTTGCGGCGCCAGCGATCAATGTTGACGTGGTGACCGCTGAGCAGCACTTCCGGAACAGGCTTTCCTTGCCAGATTTCGGGTCGGGTGTAATGCGGGCAATCCAGCAAGCCGTCCAGGGCTGGGTTGAAGCTGTCCTGGGCATGGCTGTCGGCGTCGCCCAGCACGCCCGGTTGCAACCGGGCCACGGCGTCAAGCAGGGCCATGGCGGCGATTTCGCCGCCAGACAGCACAAAGTCGCCCAGACTGATCTGCTCGTTGACATGGGTGTCGATAAAACGCTGGTCAATGCCTTCGTAGCGACCACAAATCAGCAGCGCGCCACGACTGTCGGCCCATCGTGTGACCATGGTGTGGTCAAGCGGCTTGCCGGTCGGGGAAAACAGCACCACCGGCGCATTGTCCTGGCGTTCGGTGCGAACGGTGGCCAGGCACTTCTCCAATGGCTCGGCCATCATCACCATGCCCGGACCCCCGCCAAAGGGGCGGTCATCCACCCGGCGGTAATTTCCCAGGGCGAAATCCCGCAGGTTGCGCAAGCGCACATCCACTTGACCCGATTCAAAGGCGCGCCGGGTGATGCCCGTGTTGAGCAGGGGGGCAAACAGTTCCGGAAACAGCGTCACCACGTCAAATCGCATGATGCCGCTCTTAATAATCTGGCTGCCAATCCACCAGAATGCGGCGTTCGCGCAAGTTCACATCATCAACGTAAACCGCCACAAAGGGGATCATGATTTCCACCGGTTTGCCATCCTGAACCTGATCGATCACCAGCACCGTTTGCGGCCCGGTCGTCAGCAGGTCGCGCACCTGCCCCAGAGCAACACCTTCGCGATTGATGACGTCAAGGCCAATCAGATCGACCCAGTAGTACTCGTCCTTTTGCGCGGCCGGAAAGCTGCTGCGTGCAATGAAGATGCGCGCCCCGCGCAGGGCATCAGCGGCACTGCGGTCATCAAATTCATGCGCGCAAGCGACCACCGTATCCGAGTGGGTTTTGGCCTCTTTGATGGTTAGCTTGCCAACGCCTTCAAATGTCTTTGCGCCTTTTTCGGTGGGCAGCAGAAACCAGCATCGGGCAGAAAAAAGCGCCTCGGGATCGGCGCTGTAGGGAAGGACCTTGAACCATCCCTTGATGCCCCAGGCATCAAGGATGCGCCCGACTTCGATGGCATCTGCCGGCAATTCGGCAGCCTCCAGGCCGGGCAACATCAGCGACGATCAGGCAACTGCTTTGGCAGCAGCTTGTTTGATCAGGCGTTCAACGGTCGGCGATGCTTGCGCGCCCACACTGCGCCAGTAGGTCAGGCGGTCCTGGGCAATACGGATGCTTTCCTCATTGGCGGTTGCAATCGGGTTGTAAAAACCAATGCGCTCGATGAAGCGGCCATCGCGGCGGGTGCGCTTGTCAGCCACCACAATATTGAAAAACGGGCGAGCTTTTGCTCCGCCACGGGCGAGTCGAATGACGACCATGATGTATCCTTTGGGGAAGTGGAATGAATTCCACGAAAAATTGGCATTTAACCTGGCGTTTGAGACACGCGACATGACCACCCGGTTATGCGACACGCCAGACAGCCGCACATTATATCGTTGACAAACACCATGCCCATCATTCGCGCCAGCCAATCCGACGACATCGCTCAAATTACGGCCATCTATGCCCACCATGTGTTGCATGGAACCGGCACTTTCGAGGTTGACCCGCCCACTGAGGCGGACATGGCCCAGCGCCGCGCGGATGTGTTGAGCAAAAATTTGCCCTACCTGGTCGCGGTTGATGACGCTCAGGTGCTCGGATTTGCCTACTGCAACTGGTTCAAGCCGCGCCCCGCATACCGTTTTTCGGCAGAAGATTCAATCTATCTGGCGCCATCGGGGATGGGCCAGGGATTGGGTCGGGCCTTGTTGGCTGAA
>NZ_JAABQC010000020.1 GCF_011391645.1 Rhodoferax sp.
GACCGCCCGCACGAAGAACCAGCCCTTGGAGGTCACCTGTATGCCACCATCATCAAGTTCGACCAATCCCTCAGCGACCTGCCCGTTCAATATCTCCAATTCCTTGGCAAAATATTCGCTGAAGTTGATGAGGTACGCTAGCTCGATCGACTCAAAAGACAATCTTCCCTGGCACATCAATGCCATGATCACGCTTCTGCGCAGTAAATCATCTTTCGACAAGGCCAGCCCCTTGACGATCGGAAAATGTCCTTGGTCAAGAAAATCGTAATACTCTTCCAGGGTCTTAGCGTTCTGGCTGTATGTCGCGCCAACTCGCCCGATGGACGACACGCCAAATCCAATCATGTCGCAGTCAGGCTGCGTGCTGTAGCCCTGGAAATTGCGGTGCAATCGTCCTTGGCGCTTGGCAATTGCCAATGAATCATCAGGTAAGGCGAAGTGGTCCATACCAATGTAAACATAGCCCGCAGCCATTAGCGCAGCCATCGATCGGGACAGCATGGTGACTTTTGCGGCAGCCGTTGGAATCTCGGATGACGAAATCCGGCGCTGTGGTTTGAACCGTTCTGGCAAGTGCGCGTAGGCATACAGCGCGATACGGTCAGGCTTGAGTTCAGAAATTTGAGCCATAGTCCGGTCCACAGACTCGGGGGTCTGCTCAGGCAACCCGTAAATCAGATCAACATTAATCGACTCAAAGCCACGTTCACGGGCGGCGTGCACCAAATCAAACACTTGATCCGCAGGCTGAATACGATGCACAGCTTTCTGAACCGCTGGATCAAAATCCTGCACGCCAAAGCTCAGACGGTTAAAGCCCATCTCGAACAAAGCATCCAACCTGCTATTGTCAATCGTGCGTGGGTCAATCTCGATCGAATTTTCGCCATTGGGTGCGAGATTGAAATTCCGGCGCAACATGTCCATCACTTCGCGCAACTCATCATCCGACAGGAAGGTCGGTGAACCACCACCAAAGTGCAACTGAGAGACAGGTTGAGCAGTTCCCAGGTGCTGGGTGTGCAGATCTACCTCGCGACTGAGGTATTTGATGTAGGCCGTCGCGCGGTCATGGTGTTTGGTGATGATCTTGTTGCAGGCGCAGTAGTAGCACAAGGACTCACAAAATGGGATATGCACATACAAAGACAGTGGCAATGCCAAAGCAGAAGCTCCGGAGCGCCTCAGTTCAAGTGCCTGTACGTAGTCTTGAGCAGTAAACGCTTCTACAAATCGGTCTGCCGTTGGGTAAGATGTGTAACGAGGACCGGACACGTCATATTGACGAATCAAGCTCTCGGAAATAGGCTCAGCGGCGCTGTCGATCATTCTCATTCCTTTGAAATCTATTTGAATATGCCATCGAAATCCGTATTATTCTTGACGATGATCAATAAATTCCAAGTTAGAGCCCTCCCCTTTCCCTCTGCATAAAATTGATGTACGTCAGATAACCGCATTAAAGAGTGTCAAAATAAGCCCAATGAATTATCAGACCATCAAAATTGCTTGTTCAAACTGCAACATGCGTGAATTATGCATGCCTATCAGCTTAAGCGAAGGAGACCTTGATCGTATCGACGCGATCATTGGAGTCCGTAAAAAAATCAAACGGGGTGAAACGCTTTATCACAATGGTGACAGGTTTAACAATCTGTATGCCATCAGAACCGGCTTTTTTAAGACCCGCATCACCTCAGAGGACGGTCGGGATCAAGTCACCGGTTTTCAAATGGCCGGGGAAGTGATCGGTTTGGATGGCATTGTGAATGACCACCATACCTGCGACGCCATTGCTTTGGAAGATGCAGAAATTTGTGCCATGCCCTTTACAGAAATTGAGGACTTGTCACGGGAAGTGAATGCACTGCAGCACCATGTCCACAAAATTTTGAGCCGTGAAATCGTGCGGGAACACGGCGTTATGCTGCTGCTGGGTAGCATGCGTGCGGAAGAGCGATTGGCTGCGTTCTTGTTGAATCTGGCACAGCGGTTGCATGCTCGCGGTTTTTCACAATCAGAATTGATCCTGCGTATGACGCGTGAGGAGATAGGAAGCTTTTTGGGACTCAAACTTGAGACGATTAGCCGCACCTTTTCAAGATTTGTTGAAGACGGCATCGTTGAAGTCAAGCAACGCCATGTCCGTATCGTCAATACAACGGCCCTTCAAGAAATCGTGAACCCCAAATAGCTCCACTTCCTTGGGCTATCAATCGCTTTTTGGAACGATACCGGTTGTAGCATGGTTGCGGCCCGCGATGGCTGGTGCCAAACTGCTTTCTTTTCTGCGCGCCTCAATGGACTGGTCTGACTGACGTGCCTGAAAGTAACTGTCGTCATAAATGATCTCATTAGGACGACTCATCGCCAGGTAGAGCGTCACAAACCCAGCCACCACCACAATTGCCGGTCCGGCAATGACCATCCAGACAAAGCCGAACTTCCACCAAGGGGCGGGAGCTACATTTGCAGAATTTTCCATTTTGTGATCTCAGTTACGTTGGATAAAGAAGTGGGTTAAGTTACCAACAGTTGCACAGCGAGTATGTTCTGGCCCATAAATAAAAAAACCCGGTCTCCCTTTGCAGGGAGGCCAAGTCTTTGGAGCGCAGGCTGATACGCTTATTTGTTGGACATGCCCCAGATGTAGGAAGTCAACACATGAATTTGTGACTCCGTCAGTTGGGCTTGTGCCGGCATGACATTGACCTTGCCGTTGTTGACCATTTCGACAATAGCCTTTTCGCCGAAACCGTGTAGCCAGATGTTGTCTGTCAGATTGGGCGCACCCACTGCCAGCATGCCCTTGCCATCTGCACCGTGGCAGGCAGCACATACAGCAAACTTTTCTTTGCCCAGCGCTGCACGTGTGGAGTCATGTGGACTGCCCGAGAGGCTCAAAACATATTGAGCTACGTTTTTGACATCATCGGCACTCCCAACCGCAGCAGCCATGGGAGGCATGTTGCCATTGCGACCGGCAACCAGGGTTTCCTTGATTTTCTCTGGCGTCCCGCCGTGCAACCAGTCAGCGTCGGTCAAATTTGGAAAGCCCTTGTTACCGCGGGCATCCGATGCGTGGCACTGTGCGCAGTTGTTGCTGTACAAGCGTTCGCCAATGGCCATGGCCTGCGCATCTTTGGCCACATCCTCGGGCTTCATGCCGTTGAACTTGGCGTAGATCGGCGCGGTCTCAGCCTCACCCTTGGCGACCTCGTCAGCATGCAACTTGTCAGAACTCCACCCCAGGGTGCCGGGGTAGCTACCCAGGCCAGGATAGAGCACAAGATACACAAGAGAAAAGACAATGGTGATCACAAACATGTAGCTCCACCAGCGCGGCAAAGGATTGTTCATCTCACGCAAATCACCATCCCAGACATGGCCGGTGGTGTTGTCACCGGAGGTAGAGGCTTTCATCTTTCCGGTGATAACCAGCAATACCAGGCAAGCAATAATGCTGACCAAGGTGATGCCGGCGATGTATATTTCCCAAAAATTGCTTGTGAAATCGCTCATTTTTTTTCCAATCAGTGTGACAGTCAATCCTGCTCAAAAGGCAGGTTGGCGGCTTTGTCAAAGTCAGCGGAATTCTTGCGGGAATACGCCCAGGCAATGATTCCGATGAAGGTCAGAAAGCTCACCACAGTAACCAGCGAGCGTAGCGTGTTGACATCAAAGTCCATACGAGTTTCCTCTTGTTACTTGGAGGTTGTGCCAAGAACCTGGAGGTAAGCCACCATGGCATCCATCTCGGTCTTGCCCTTGAGTTCCTCTACCGACGCCGCAATTTCAGCGTCGGTGTATGGGACGCCCACTTTACGCAGCGCCTTCATGTGCGATGGCATGCTGGCAGCATCCACGGGAGTGTTCATCAGCCATGGATAAGCCGGCATGATGGACTCGGGAACCAAGTCACGCGGATTGTTCAGGTGGGTAATCTGCCACTGGTCGCTGTACTTGCCACCGACCCGGTGCAGGTCTGGCCCGGTGCGTTTGCTGCCCCATTGGAAAGGATGGTCATAAACAAACTCATTGGCCTTGGAGTAAGGGCCGTAACGCAGGGTCTCAGCACGGAACGGCCTGATCATCTGTGAATGACAGTTGTAGCAGCCCTCGCGGGTGTAAATGTCCCGTCCGGCCAACTGGAGCGCGTTATAAGGCTTGAGGCCTGGCGCTGCCACCGTGGTTGATTTCTGGAAGAACAGAGGGACGATTTCAACCAGACCACCAAACAACAACACGATCAGGATCAGGACAATCATCAATCCGTTGTTGGTTTCGATCGTTGAGTGCGACATTCCGCCGCTTTTATTTGAATTAGACATATTTTTGTGCCTCAAGCGTGTGCAACAACGGCGGGGATATTGACCGTGACCGAACGACCTGCTGTGGCTGTTTTGATCGTGTTCCACAACATGAGGATCATGCCCAACAAGTACAACAGACCACCCGCCAGACGAAGCACGTAGAACGGATAGCTGGCCTTGACTGACTCCACGAAGGTATAGGTCAGGGTGCCATCAGGATTGATGGACCTCCACATCAGGCCCTGCATCACGCCGGCAATCCAAAGCGCCGCAATGTAGAGCACGATGCCGATAGTGGCCATGTAAAAGTGAACTTCGATGGCTTTCACACTGAACATCTGCTTTTGACCAAACAGGCGCGGAATCAGGTAATACATCGAACCCATGGTAACCAGTCCGACCCAGCCCAGCGCACCCGAGTGCACGTGACCAACGGTCCAGTCAGTGTAGTGCGACAAGGCATTGACCGTCTTGATCGCCATCATCGGTCCCTCGAATGTGGACATACCGTAGAACGACAGCGACACAATCAGGAAACGCAGAATCGGGTCATCGCGCAGTTTATGCCAGGCGCCGGACAAGGTCATGATGCCGTTGATCATGCCACCCCAGCTCGGAGCCAGCAAAATCAGGGAAAACACCATACCGATGGACTGCGTCCAGTCGGGCAAGGCGGTGTAGTGCAAGTGATGCGGGCCCGCCCACATGTAGGTAAAGATGAGTGCCCAAAAGTGCACAATGGACAGACGGTAGGAATAGACCGGGCGACCTGCCTGCTTGGGAATGAAGTAGTACATCATGCCCAGAAAGCCGGCGGTCAGGAAAAAGCCCACAGCATTGTGACCATACCACCACTGCACCATGGCATCCTGCACACCCGCGTAGGCCGAGTAAGACTTCATGCTCATGAGCGCCACGGGGATTGCCGCGCTGTTGACCAGGTGCAACAAGGCAACCGCCAGAATGAAGGCACCAAAGAACCAGTTTGCCACATAAATGTGCTTAACCTTGCGGGTACCCACGGTGCCAAAGAAGACCAGGGCATAAGTCACCCAAACCAGCGTGATCAGGATGTCGATGGGCCATTCCAGTTCAGCATATTCCTTGCCTGCGGTGTAACCCAAAGGCAGCGAAATCGCGGCGAGCACAATGACCAACTGCCAACCCCAAAAGGTGAAAGCTGCCAATTTGTCGCTGAACAAGCGCACCTGGCAGGTGCGCTGCACCACGTAGTAAGAGGTGGCAAACAAACCGCAACCACCAAAGGCAAAAATGACAGCATTGGTGTGCAATGGACGCAATCGCCCAAACGACAAGTAGGAAATACCCATGTTGAGCTCGGGCCAAGCCAACTGGGCGGCGATGATCACTCCGACCAGCATACCCACCACGCCCCACACCACCGTCATGATGGCAAACTGCCTTACAACCTTGTCGTTGTAAGTTGTTGCCTGCGAATTTGCAAATGCCATGTTCACCTCTTTTAGATTGAGCGGCGCAGTATGCATGAGGCATGGCTCGCGCCGTTTGATTCAGATCAAATAATTACAAAAATTTCTAACCATCTTTCAGAATTCTTTCCCCCTCTTTTTCCACATCATCAAATTGTCCACTGTATATGGCCCACCAAATCCCGCCGATGATAAAAAATATCAGGATAACCGACAGTGGCACCAAAAAATACAAGATATCCATCAAGCTTTCCGTTCAAACTGCGCGTCTTTTGATAAACGCAATGCATTGACAACCACCAGCAAGGAACTGCTTGCCATACCGAGGCCCGCCAGCCATGCCGGGATCAGTCCAAAAACAGCCAAAGGCACACAGACCGCGTTATAGATGGCGGCCCAACTTAGATTCTGTCTGACAACGGTCAACGTGCGCCGTGACAGCATCAGAGCATCAGCCACATTTGTCAAACGTCCACCTGAAACCAGAAAATCTGCTTGGGCTTGCGCCAAAGGTACGGCTTGACCAAAGGCAAAAGATACATGCGCCCCTGCCAATACCGGTCCGTCGTTCAAGCCATCGCCGACAACTGCAACCTTATGCCCCTGGTCTTGAAATTCACGCAAAAAATCAAGCTTATCCTGCGGTGAGCAGTTACCCCGGACTTCACCAATGCCTACTTTTTCCGCCACCCGGTGGGCCGCATCGCTGGCATCGCCTGACAACAAATACACGCTAATGCCCGCTCGCTGCAGGGCGGCCACGGTGTCCTGTGCATCTTGACGAATATCTTCCTGAAATTCAAAGCTGGCCAGCCAGCCGGCTTCATCACTCAAATGGACCTGCAAAGTGCTGGCATTGGCTGGCGTAACGCCGCAAAAGCTGGCCGACCCAAGGCGCAGGCGAATCGCCGACTCCGACCCGCTCGCCGGAATTACCTCAGCGCTGACCCCCTGCCCTGCATGCTCCGTTGTTTGCACCACCCGCCAGTGTTCCAGCGTATCTTCCAGCGTGGCCGCCGTCACCAAAGCCTTGGAAAGCGGGTGCAGGGAGTTTTGCGCCAGCGCTGCCGCAAGCGCCAGGACCTGTTGCCGCGTCGCGCCCTGCCGAACATGAATTTGATTCACAACCATGGCATCACGCGTCAGGGTTCCGGTCTTGTCAAACAACACGGTATCCACTTCGGCCAGGGATTCGAAGGCAGTGAGGCGACGCACCAACACGCCGCGCTTGGCCAGCGCCCCCGCAGCGGAGAGCATGGCCGCGGGTGTCGCCAAAGACAGCGCACAAGGGCAGGTGACGATCAGCACAGAGACCGCCACCATCAGCGCGCGCTCAGGGTCGGTTTGCCACCAATAGGCACAAGACAGGCCGGCAGCAATCAGCACCCCGATCAAAAAAGGCTTGGCGATGACGTCAGCCAGTCGCGCCATGGCAGGCTTGCTGGTGGATGCGCTTTCCATCAGGTTGACGATTTGGGCAAATCGCGTCTGCTCGCCCACCCGGTCGATCCGCATTTGCACCATGGCAGACAGGTTATGGCTGCCAGAGATCACCTCATCGCCCACCTGGCGAGTCAACGGCCGTGACTCACCGGTCAACAAGGCCTCATCCACCGAGGTATGGCCTTGCAACAACACGCCATCGGCGGGGAAAGCTTCCCCCGGCAAAACACGAACCACATCACCGACCTGCAGGCGCCGGACAGCAACGCGTTCAAACTGGCCGTCGGGCATGAGCCGCAAAACGCTGTCTGGCAGGCGGTTCATCAAGGTCTCAAGGGCGCCTGCTGTCCTGTCACGCAGGCGCGACTCAAGCCAGCGCCCGGCCAGCAGGAAGAACACAAACATGGTCAGCGAATCAAAATACACCTCGTGGCCAAAAATACCCGTTGGGTCAAAGGTACCGACGCTGCTGACCACAAAAGTGATCAGCATGCCCAGCGCCACCGGCAGATCCATGCTGACGCGCCGATGCAGCACATCTTGCCAGGCACCACTGAAAAAGGGACCGCATGAGAAAAAAATCACTGGCAAACTCAGCACCCAGGAGGCCCAGCGTAACAACTGCTCCATCTCCAGGGTCAAATCACCGGGTTGGGCCACATAGGCGGGGTAGGCATACATCATGACCTGCATCATGCACAGGCCGGCGACCATCATTCGCCACAAAGCCTTGCGCGACTCGACGAGGCGACGCTCACGGGCGAAGACGTCGTTGGCTGGAAGCGCCCGGTAACCCGCTTTATGCACTGCCCGCATCCAGCCCGAGGGCGACACAGCCTGCGACTCCCAAACCACCTTGGCTCGGTGACTGCCTGCGCTAACCTCGACGCTGCGCACGCCCGGCACGCTCTGGATGGCATCCTCGATGGTCAGCGCACAGGCCGCGCAATACATGCCTTCGATCATGACATTGGACTCCCAGCGCCCGGGCTGCTGTGCCACGGGCCGGCTGAAAGCGGTCCATTCCTGTTCTTCGTCGAGCAGCGTCAGGTCCGGCGCGGCTGGCTGTTCATGAAACGCCCCATCGCCACCAGCCTTTGACAATGAAAGCCTGGGTTCTTCAAAAGCGGGGAGACTGGACATCAAGGACGACATCTTGCTAGGGTAACTGACAAGGGTCGTAATTTACCTGACATTTATCAATTTCATAACATCCCCACAGGGTGTATGCTGATACTTTCAACTTGCTGGAGAGACGATCATGTACGACAAAATACTTCTTGCAACTGATGGCTCGACCTTGTCGAAGAAAGCCGTCAGCAGTGCCATTTCCCTGGCAGCCCTCACCGGCGCCAGCCTGGTGGCTCTGAAAGTGGTTCCCCGTTATCCCCAGAGTTATTTTGAAGGCGGCCTGGCTTTGCAGGCGGCAGAGGTCGGGCGCATTGAAAAACAATGGTCAGAAGAGGGCCAGGCCGTGGTGGACGAGGTCAAGGCAACAGCTGAGGCGCAAGGTGTCAAGACGCGCGCCCTGACTGTCAAGTCGGACATTGTGTCGGACGCCATCATTGCCACAGCGCGCAAGCACAAATGCGATCTCATCGTGATGGCGTCCCATGGTCGCAAGGGCGTCAAGCGTTTGCTGCTGGGCAGCGAGACCCAACAGGTTCTCACCCATTCGCATATTCCTGTGCTGGTGTTGCGATAGATAGGACGGACTCTTGCCGCCTTGGTTGCCCGGCGGCATGACCGCCTCAGCGGTATTGGGTGCGCAACAAATTCTTTTGCACCTTGCCCATGGCGTTGCGCGGCAAATCGGCCACCACATGGCATTGCTTGGGCACTTTGTAATTGGCCAGGCGCGCCTTGAGTGCGGCCAGAATCTGCCCCGCATCCAGCTGCACCCCAGGCTTTGGCACCACCACTGCCACGCCCACCTCGCCAAAATCAGCATGCGGCACGCCCACCACCGCACTTTCGGAGACGCCGGGCAAATCGTTGATAAAACTCTCCAGTTCCGCCGGATAGACGTTGTAGCCGCCGCTGATGATGAGGTCCTTGCTGCGACCCACGATGGTCACGTAACCGGATGCATCCAGCTGACCGACATCACCCGTCTTAAAAAATCCGTCGGACGTAAATTCTTCAGCTGTTTTCTCCGGCATACGCCAATATCCGGCGAACACATTGGGGCCCTTTACCTGGATGTCGCCGATCTCGCCGGCTGCCAGTTCTCTGCCCTGCCCGCTTATGACCCGCAAACTCACCCCCGGCAGCGGCGGGCCGACCGTGCCACCGCGGCGCTCGCCCTGCAAAGGATTTGAGGTGAGCATGATGGTCTCACTCATGCCGTAGCGTTCCAGAATGGCATGGCCGGTGCGTTCCTGCCAAGCCTTGAAGGTATCGAGCAACAGGGGTGCCGAGCCTGAAATGAACAGCCGCATGTGTCGCGTTGCACTATGGTTCAGGCCCGGTTCGGCCAGCAATCGCACATACAAGGTCGGCACACCCATGAACACAGTGGCATGCGGCAGATGTTGCAAAACAAGCTTGGGATCGAATTTGGCCAGCCAGATCATCTTGCTGCCATTGATGAGCGCGCCATGAATCGCCACAAACAAGCCGTGCACATGAAAAATGGGCAGCGCATGAATCAACACGTCGCCGCCTTGCTGCGCACTGCGCCAGCCCCAGAAATCCTTTAACACCAGCGCGTTGCTCAGCATGTTGCCATGCGTCAACATGGCGCCCTTGGAGCGCCCCGTGGTGCCGCTGGTGTAGATGATGACCGCCAGATCATCAGGCATTTTGGACACCACGGCATGCTGGTCCGAGGCTTGAGCTGCGCGTTCCAGCAGCGAGCCAGACCGGTCGTCGTTCAGGGTGAAGACCCAGCGCGTGCCGGCGCTGAACGCCAGCGTGGTGACCCAGCCGAAATTTTGCGCACTGCACACCACCACGGCAGGTTCGGCGTCGCCTAGAAAATAGTTAATCTCGGCGCTTTGGTATGCGGAGTTAAGCGGCAAAAAAACAAAACCGGCGCGCAGCGTGGCCAGGTACAGCATCAGTGCCTCAACCGACTTTTCAACCTGCACTGCAATGCGTGCGTCGTGCGGCAACCCCAGCGACTGCAAAAAATTGGCCAGCATGGCGGTACCGCGGTCAAGGTCGCGCCAGCTGTAACAGTCACCTGAGTCGGTTTCGACGGCGACTGCATCCAGGTCAACCGGGAACGCGGCGCGCAGGTGCGCATAAAGATTGGCAGAAACTTCGGACACGGTGATTTCCTCTTTGGATTGCCTCGGGTGGCGCTGGTGACTTATCAGAACCTCGGCGGTCTTTTTTCCAGAAAGGCACTGATGCCCTCGCGCTGCTCGGCGCTGTCAGCGTAGTCGTAGGCCGTGGCCAGCAAGCCTGGCAGTTGCCCATGATTGAGCGCCCGAAGGGTTTGCTTGTTCAGGCGCGCCGCTTGTGGCGCCAATTCAGAAATGCGACGCACGGTGGCTTGTGCGACGGCGCTGACGTCGACATCGGCAACGACACGGCTCAAAAAACCGCGCTGGAGCATGTCTGGCGCACTGAACACTGCGGCTTCAAGCAACATCTGGCGGCTTGTTGCCAGACCTGCCTCGCGCGCGACCAGCGCGGCCTCGCGCGGTGCCATTGGAAACCCCAGCCTGGCAATGGGGGCACCAAAACGGGCTGATTCTGCCGCCAGACGGATGTCGCAACAACTGGCGATCTCGACACCCGCGCCCATGCAGTTGCCCTCAATTTGCGCCACCAATGGCACATCGCAAGCCAGCATGGCGCTCAGGGCACCCCACACTTCCACCTCGTGAAACTCTCGCAAAGCGGCCTCATGAAACCGGAAGCTTGTGTATTCCGAGATATCGCCACCCGCGCAAAAATGCGCGCCATCGCCCGCCACCAGCACACAGCGCACGTCGGTCATGCCCTGAATGCGTTCAAACGCAGACCGCAGATCCCGCCACATGGCGCGCGACATGGCATTGAAACGCCTGGGGTAGCTGAGTGTGACGTGCGCGACGCCCTCGTCAAGTTCGAATTTGATTTTTGCCGGCATCTTGGGCCTGAAATTGTTATCTGATCTTTTGTGGCTGCGTGCCAGCCCACCACCACAAGCCCAAACCGCCCAAGATCATGGGCAGGCAAAGCCATTGCCCCATGCTCATCCCCAGCGACAACAAGCCAAGGTGGGCGTCTGGCTCGCGGAAAAATTCGGCAACAAATCTGAACAACCCATAGCCAAGCAGGAACATGGCGGACACTTGTCCTTGCGCGCGTTCTTTACGGGCATACAGCCATAGCAAGACAAACAGCAGCAAGCCCTCCAGCAAAATCTGATACAACTGCGACGGATGGCGCGGCAAATCACCCGCCCCCTTGAACACCATGCCCCATGGCAAATCCGGGCTGGCCACCCTGCCCCACAACTCCCCATTGATGAAGTTGCCCACGCGCCCGGCGGCCAGCCCGGTGGGAACACAGGGTGCCACAAAATCGGCCACTTGCAGCCAATGCCGGCCACGCGAATGCGCAAACCAGATCATGGCCAATATCACGCCCAGCATGCCGCCATGGAAACTCATGCCGCCTTGCCACACCGCAAAGATCTCCAGCGGATGAGCGGCGTAATACAGCGGCTTGTAAAAAAGGCAATAACCCAGGCGGCCTCCCAGCACCACGCCAACCACCCCGAGAAAAAGAATGTCTTCAACATCCTGCTTGCGCCAGGCGTTGGTTCCTGTCGAGGAAACAAAGGGCTCATGGCGCAGCCGCAGCCGCCCCAGCCACACAAACAAGCCAAAGGCGGCCAGGTAGGTCAGGCCATACCAGTGAATGGCGAGCGGACCAAGTTGCAGGGCGACAGGATTAATTTCAGGATGAATCAGCATGGTTGGCATTGTCTCGCAAGCAAAAGCCGATTTTGACGGCCAACGGTCTTTAAAATAGCTTCAGGCGTTACGCACTTGGACCCGGCGTTTACCCTGAAAACTGCAACCCAACCCCAATGAGTCAATATGGATATCAAACCCGTCGTCATGAATCCGCGCAGCAAAAACATCACCGAGGGCAAATCGCGCGCCCCCAATCGGTCCATGTATTACGCCATGGGCTACGAAGGTGATGACTTCACCAAACCCATGATTGGTGTCGCCAATGGCCACAGCACCATCACACCCTGTAACTCGGGCCTGCAAAAGCTGGCCGATGCTGCCATAGCAGCGATTGAAGAGGCTGGCGGAAATGCCCAGGTGTTTGGTACCCCCACCATATCGGACGGCATGTCAATGGGCACCGAGGGCATGAAATACAGCCTTGTCAGCCGCGAGGTGATTTCCGACTGTATCGAGACGTGTGTGCAGGGCCAGTGGATGGACGGCGTGCTGGTGATTGGCGGTTGCGACAAAAACATGCCTGGCGGCTTGATGGGCATGCTGCGCGCCAATGTCCCCGCCATTTATGTCTATGGAGGCACTATTTTGCCCGGCCATTACAAGGGGCAGGATCTCAACATTGTGAGCGTGTTTGAAGCCGTGGGCGAAAACGCTGCCGGGCGCATGAGTGATGAAGACTTGTTGGAGATCGAGCGCCGCGCCATTCCCGGCCCGGGATCCTGTGGTGGCATGTACACCGCCAACACCATGAGCTCGGCCTTCGAGGCGCTTGGCATCTCACTGGCCTACTCCAGTACCATGGCGAACCCGCATGACGAAAAAATGAACTCGGCCAAAGAATCAGCCAAGGTGCTGATTGAGGCCGTCAAGAAGGATATCAAGCCGCGCGACATCGTGACCCGCAAGTCGATCGAGAACGCCATTGCCGTGGTAATGGCCATCGGTGGCTCGACCAACGCCGTGTTGCACTTTCTGGCCATTGCCCACGCGGCAGGTGTGGAATGGACCATCGACGACTTTGAGCGCGTGCGCGCCAAAACCCCGGTGCTGTGCGACCTCAAACCCAGCGGCAAATACCTGGCGGTAGACTTGCACCGGGCCGGTGGCATCCCGCAAGTGATGAAGATGCTGCTTGGGGCCGGTTTGCTGCATGGCGATTGCCTCACCATCACTGGGCAGACCATCGCCGAGGTCCTGAAGGACATTCCCGCCGCGCCGCGCGCTGATCAGGATGTGATTCGCCCGATGAACGATCCCATGTATGCCCAGGGCCACTTGGCCATTCTGAAAGGCAATCTGGCGCCAGAAGGCTGCGTGGCCAAGATCACCGGCCTGAAAAATCCGGTCATGACCGGCCCGGCGCGTGTCTTCGAAGACGAGCAGTCGGCCCTCAAAGCCATTCTGGCCAACAAAATTGTGGCCGGCGATGTGATGGTGTTGCGCTACCTTGGGCCCAAGGGAGGCCCAGGTATGCCTGAGATGCTGGCGCCAACAGGCGCCCTGGTCGGCCAGGGCCTGGGTGAGTCCGTGGGCCTGATCACCGACGGCCGGTTTTCTGGCGGCACCTGGGGCATGGTGGTGGGCCATGTGGCTCCCGAAGCCGCGGTTGGCGGCCTCATTGCCCTGATTGAAGAAGGCGACGCGATCACCATCGACGCCCACCAGTTGCTGCTGCAGCTCAATGTGGGCGATGACGTTATTGCCAAGCGGCGTGCCGCCTGGACGGCTCCTGCGCCGCGCTACACGCGTGGTGTGCAAGCCAAGTTCGCCTTCAATGCATCCACCGCCAGCAAGGGCGCGGTGCTGGATGACTACGCCTGAGTCAGTCTTTCTTGTTTTTGTAATTGGTGTCCAGCGCGCTTTTGGTTCGGTCACGCCGGTCCCGCACACGCTTTTCCTCAATCTCCATGGCCTTGCGTTTGGTGAAGCCTGAGGCATCAGCCCAGGTCCACCAGACCACGGCCAAAGCAAATGGCGTCAGCACCCACCACCAGGACCAAGCGGCAACAGGTCCGATGGCCAGGTACTTCAGCAACAGTAAAACAATACCCAAACCCAGCAAATACATAGTCACCTTTCATACCGAGAGATCGAAGCCGCTGCAACCTGCATGATTCATGCTAATTACAATGGTCCGGTTCAGACTCTAACCCATCTTTTCAAAGGACTCCAGCATGAAGCGAACTCTTTTTGCCTTGCTTGCGACGGCCGTTGTAGCCTTACCCGCTTTGGCAGATCAGGCACTGGCACAAAAGAAAAACTGCATGGCTTGCCATGCGGTCGAAAAAAAGGTCGTCGGTCCCGCTTACAAGGATGTTGCCAAAAAATATGCCGGCCAGGATGTGACAGCCAAACTGGCTGCCAAGATCAAGCAGGGCGGCTCAGGTGTCTGGGGCGCCATTCCCATGCCGGCCAACCCCCAGGTCAGCGACGCAGAGGCCAAACAATTGGTGACCTGGATGTTGTCGCTCAAATAAGAGCCCCCGGCCACCAAAAAAAAGCCCGCAATTGCGGGCTTTTTGACTGACTTGACTGGCCTCAGTAAGCTTGACCCAACTGGCCCAAGATAGCCGGATTTTCCAGCGTTGACGTGTCCTGGGTGATGTTCTCACCCTTGGCCAACGAACGCAGCAAACGGCGCATGATTTTGCCTGAACGGGTTTTTGGCAGGTTTTCACCAAAACGGATGTCCTTGGGCTTGGCAATCGGGCCAATTTCCTTGGCTACCCAGTCACGCAATTCCTTGGCGATGGCCTTGGCTTCGTCGCCAGTCGGCACACCACGTTTCAACACCACAAACGCGCAAATGGCCTCGCCCGTCATCTCATCAGGGCGGCCCACCACGGCGGCCTCAGCAACCAAGTCGGTCTTGGCCACCAGGGCAGATTCAATTTCCATGGTGCCCATGCGGTGGCCCGACACGTTCAACACGTCATCAATCCGGCCCGTGATGCGGAAATAGCCGCGGTCTTCACTGCGCACCGCGCCGTCGCCAGCGAGGTAATAGGTGCCACCCATTTCAGCCGGGAAATAGCTGCTCTTGAAACGTTCCGGGTCGCCCCAGATGGTGCGGATCATCGAGGGCCAGGGGCGCTTGACCACCAGCATGCCACCCGACCCGTTTGGCACGTCGTGACCGGCTTCATCCACGATGGCGGCCATGATGCCAGGCAGCGGCAAGGTGCAGCTACCGGGCACCAGCGGTGTTGCGCCTGGCAGCGGTGTGATCATGTGGCCGCCGGTTTCGGTCTGCCAGAAAGTGTCCACAATCGGGCATTTTTCATGGCCGATGTTCTTGTAGTACCACATCCAGGCTTCCGGGTTGATGGGTTCACCGACCGAGCCAAGAATGCGCAGGCTCGACAGATCTGAGCGGTCAGGGTGCAACTTCTCGTCACTTTCGGCCAGCTTGATCAGTGAGCGAATCGCCGTGGGCGCGGTGTAGAAAATGGTGCACTTGTGGCGCTCGATCATCTGCCAGAAACGGCCGGCGTTCGGGTAGGTCGGAATGCCCTCGAAGATGATCTGGGTAGCGCCCGCGGCCAGGGGGCCGTAAGCCACGTAGGCGTGGCCGGTGATCCAGCCGATGTCGGCTGTGCACCAGAACACGTCGTCGGCCTTCAGGTCAAACGTCCAGTCCATGGTCAACTTGGACCACAGCAAGAAACCGCCTGTGGCGTGCTGAACACCCTTGGGTTTGCCGGTGGAGCCGGACGTAAACAAGATGAACAGGGGGTGCTCGGCACCCACCATGACCGGCGCGCATTCGGTGCTTTGGCCAGCCAGTGCATCGGTGAAAGTGACATCACGCCCAGCGACCATGTTGCAGGCAGCGGTGGTTCGCTCAAACACAAACACAGTCTTGATGGACTCGCAGCCACCCAGGCCCAGGCCTTCATCCACGATCGATTTCAGGGGCAACTGCTTGCCACCGCGCATCTGGAAGTTGGCGGTGACCACGGCCACTGCGCCGGCGTCGATGATGCGCTCTTGCAGGGCCTTGGCAGAAAAGCCGCCAAACACCACGCTGTGAGTGGCGCCAATGCGGGCGCAAGCCTGCATGGCGATCACGCCTTCCAGCGTCATGGGCATGTAGACGAGGACGCGGTCACCTTTCTGGATGCCCCTGGCCTTGAGCGCGTTGGCAAACTGGGAAACCTTGGCCAGCAACTCTTTGTAAGTGGTCTTGGTAACGGCACCGTCGTCTGCCTCGAAAATCACCGCAACCTTGTTCTCGTTGGGCGTCCCCATGTGCTTGTCCAGGCAATTGGCCGAGGCGTTGAGTTCGCCGTCGTCAAACCACTTGTAGAAAGGCGCGTTGGACTCGTCAAGGGTTTTCGTGAATGGCTTGTTCCAGACCACGTTTTCGCGGGCCAGACGGGCCCAGAAACCCTCAAAATCATTGGCTGCCTCGGCGCACAGGGCGTTGTAGGCATCCATGCCCGAGATGCGGGCCGCCTTGACGGTGGCCTCGCTCGGCGGGAAAACACGGTTTTCAACCAAGGTGGATTCAACAGCAGTATTTGGTGTGGTCACGGATAGGTCTCCTCTAGTTAAACAAAGTTCTCCCGATAATGTCACGGCTGGCACTTACAGGCCACTGACTGACACAAACTTGACAAGCCAACCCCATAGAATCGGGCCTCACCGACTCTACCCGAGGCTTCCATGTCTGAACCCACGTCAACTCACAAACCGGTCTATATGCGTCCAATCCCCCGTTTTATCTTCGCCAGCCGCTGGCTGCAGCTGCCACTTTATGTCGGCCTGATTGCAGCACAAGGCGTTTACGTATTTCACTTTTGGGTGGAACTGGTGCATCTGTTGGAGGCGGTCTTCGGCAACCAGAACGCGCTGCAGGCTCTGGTCGACAGTATTGGCTACAAGTCGGACGTGACCGTCACGGCGCTGAACGAGACCATCATCATGTTGGTGGTGCTGGCGCTGATTGACGTGGTCATGATTTCCAACCTGCTCATCATGGTGATTGTGGGGGGCTATGAAACCTTTGTCTCTCGCCTCGATCTTGAAGGTCACCCTGACCAGCCCGAGTGGCTCAGCCATGTGAACGCTTCAGTGTTAAAGGTAAAACTGGCAACGGCCATCATTGGCATCAGCTCAATTCACCTGCTCAAAACATTCATCAATGCCGCCAATTACAGTGACAAGGTGCTGATTGCCCAAACCGCGATTCACATCACCTTTTTGCTTTCGGCGATCGCCATCGCCTACACCGACCGGCTCATGTCGCACAAACCCGCCTCTGCCCACTGAGTTCAATCATCCCGCAAGCGCGGCTTGCCCGTGCGCCAGTGCCATGACCTGCTCTGGCGGCAGTCCCTTGAGCTTGTGGTCGCTCCAGACTTGGCGCCAGCGGCGCGCGCCAGGCAGGCCGTGGCGCAAACCCAGCATGTGCCGGGCGATGACTTGCCAGGGTGTGCCGTGCCTGAGGGCCTGCTGATTCATGTAGGCCACCATCTGCAATTCGACCGACTCGCGGGTCTGGCTTGACTGGCTGGCATCGGCAAAAAACTGCTGGTCCCATTCGCTGAGCCACCACGGGTTGTGGTATGCCTCGCGGCCCAGCATGACGCCATCCACCTGCTGCAGGTGTTGCACGATCTGGGTCGTTTGGGTGATGCCGCCGTTGATGACAAATTCAAGCGCCGGAAAATCCAGTTTGAGCCGGTACACCGACTCATATCGCAGCGGCGGCACTTCCCGGTTGTCCTTCGGGCTGAGGCCTTTGAGCCAGGCGTTGCGCGCATGCACGATGAAAGTGCGGCACCCGGCCAGGCTGAGCGTTCCAACAAAGTCGCGCACAAAGTCATAACTCTCTGTTTTGTCGATGCCAATGCGGTGCTTCACGGTAACCGGGATCGACACCGCATCCAGCATGGCTTTCACGCCGTCTGCCACCAGGGCCGGCTCGCGCATCAAACAGGCGCCGAAGGCTCCGCGCTGCACCCGCTCGCTGGGGCAGCCACAGTTCAGGTTGACCTCGCTGTAACCCCACTCTTCAGCCATGCGCGCGCACTGTGCCAAGTCGGCAGGTTCACTGCCGCCGAGTTGCAGCGCCAGCGGCCGCTCAACCGCGCTGAAGTCCAGGTGCCGCGCACGGTCGCCATGAATCAGAGCCCCGGTGGTCACCATCTCGCTGTAGAGCAGGGCGTGACGCGACAGCAGCCGATGCAGGTAACGACAATGCCTGTCAGACCAGTCCAGCATGGGCGCAACGCAGATTTTGTGGCTGATCACAGAAGTTTGACGGGTGAGTTGAATAACCCGCGATTTTCCCTTGCTTCAAGCCTGCAACGCGCAGCGCCGGTCTGAAACACTTACAAATAATGGTTCTTGATCGCAATGGGATAATTTGCACCATGACGATCACCATCAAAGATTCCGAAGGCATTGCCGGCATGCGCGTTGCGGGCCGCCTGGCCGCTGAATTGCTGGACTATCTGGCTCCACTTGTGAAGCCCGGTGTGACCACCAACGAACTCGACCGTCTGGCCGAGGACTACACCACGCGTGTGCTGGGGGCCATCTCGGCTCCCTTGAACTATGCGCCGGGAGGCCACAGCCCCTACCCAAAATCCATCTGCACCTCAATCAACCACCAGGTCTGCCACGGTATTCCCAACGACAAGCCGCTCAAAAAAGGCGACATCATCAACGTTGACGTGACCGTGATCAAGGACGGCTGGCATGGCGACTCCAGCCGCATGTACATGGTGGGAGAGGTCTCGGTGGCGGCCCGGCGACTTTGCAGACTCACCTATGAAGCCATGTGGAAGGGCATTATGAAAGTGCGCGACGGCGCTTACCTGGGCGACATCGGCCACGCCATTCAGAGCTTTGCCGAAAGCCAGGGCCTGAGCGTGGTGCGCGAGTACTGCGGCCATGGCATAGGTCAAAACTTTCATGAGGATCCGCAGGTGTTGCACTACGGTAAACCCGGCACCCTGGACCAGCTCAAAGCCGGCATGACCATCACCATTGAGCCCATGCTCAATGTCGGTCGCAAGGACATCAAGGAACTTGGGGACGGCTGGACCATCGTCACCAAAGACCACTCACTCTCAGCGCAATGGGAGCACACCGTGCTGGTCACACCGACCGGATACGAGGTCCTGACGCTGTCGGCCAACAGTCCGGCCATCCCGGAGTTTGTCATGCCCGCAGCACCTGCGGTCCACCTGTCTGTCGCCTGACAGGCGTTTTCCAGGGAAAGCCCATGTCGGACTTCAAAGCGCTGCGCGAGGAATTTCGCACCAATAAAGCGGCTCTTTTTCAATCGCTGGCAGAGGGTGGCCGCAGCACGCGCAGCGTGGGCAGCACGCTGGGCAAGCTGTCGAAGCTGGCCGACCAGACCCTGATGACGCTCTGGCTGCACGCGGCATTCCCACCCGGCCTGGCGCTGGCAGCCGTGGGCGGTTACGGCCGCGGCGAATTGTTCCCCTATTCGGATGTGGATGTGCTGGTCCTGCTGTCCGACGACATCATGCTGGAACATGACGCTGATCTTAAAAACCGCGTCGAGGGCTTTATCGGCAGTTGTTGGGATGCGGGGCTGGAGATTGGTTCCAGCGTGCGCTCGGTGGCAGACTGCCTGAACGAGGCGCGCCGGGACGTGACGGTGCAGACCTCGTTGCTGGAGTCGCGCCTCATCACGGGTGATGCAATCATCTATGACCAGTTCAGGCAGCAATTTGTTGCGGCCATGGACCCCCATGCTTTTTTTGTGGCGAAAACCCTGGAACTGAACCAGCGCCACAACAAGTTCGACAACACGCCTTATTCACTGGAACCCAATTGCAAGGAGTCCCCCGGCGGCCTGCGCGATTTGCAGGTGATTCTGTGGGTAGCCAAAGCGGCAGGCCTGGGCACCAACTGGAACGAGCTCGCCGAAAATGGACTGGCCACAGCCTTTGAAGTGCAGCAAATCAAACGCAACGAAGCCCTGCTTTGGCTGATACGAACCCGCTTGCACCTGATCGCCAAGCGGCGCGAAGACCGGTTGGTTTTCGACATGCAAAACGCCGTGGCCCAAGCCTTTGGTTTTGAGGCGCCGCCCGCCACCACCGACAAGCGTTCCCTGGTTCGCCCCAGCGAGGCGCTGATGAAACGCTACTACTGGGCTGCCAAGGCCGTGACCCAGCTCAATCAGATTCTGCTGCTCAACATCGAAGAGCGCCTGAGCCCGAGCACCCATGAGCCGTGTCCCATCAATGCCCATTTTTCCGACAAGGGGGGCATGCTTGAGGTCGCCAGCGACGATATCTACCGGCGTGAGCCACATGCCATTATGGAAACCTTTCTGGTATTTCAGACTGCCGACATGAATGGACTGTCAGTTCGCACGCTGCGTGCCCTGTACAACGCCCGCGACCTGATGAACGGCGACTTCCGCCGGGACCCGGTCAACCGCGCGGCCTTCATGCAAATTCTGCGGCATGGCAGCGGCGTGACCCACGCCTTGCGGCTGATGAACCAAACCTCGGTGCTGGGGCGCTACCTGTGGGCCTTTCGCAAAATTGTCGGGCAGATGCAGCATGACCTGTTCCATGTCTACACGGTGGACCAGCATGTGCTGATGGTGTTGCGCAATGTGCGGCGGTTTTTCATTGCCGAACATGCCCACGAATACCCGTTTTGCTCGCAACTGGCAAGCGGCTGGGACAAGCCCTGGGTACTGTATGTGGCGGCCCTGTTCCATGACATCGCCAAAGGCCGTGGCGGCGACCACTCGGTGCTGGGTGAAGTTGAAGCTCTGCGCTTTTGCAAACAGCACGATGTGAGCCGGGAAAGCACCGAACTCATCGCTTTTGTGGTGCGGGAACACCTGACCATGAGCCGCGTGGCCCAGAAAACCGATCTCAGCGACCCCGACGTGATCGCCGCCTTTGCCAAGCGCGTGGGCAGTGAGCGCTACCTGACCGCGCTCTATCTGTTCACCGTGGCCGACATTCGCGGCACCTCGCCCAAGGTGTGGAACGCCTGGAAAGGCAAGCTGCTCGAAGACCTGTTCCGTCTGACCCTGCGCGTGCTGGGTGGCCACGCCGCCGATCCCCATGTCGAGGTTGAAACCCGCAAGCGCGAGGCCCTGATCCAACTGGCCCTGCACGCTCAGCCCTTCGAGGGGCACAAGGCCTTGTGGGACACCGTTGATGTGGGCTACTTCATGCGCCATGACGCCTCAGACATTGCTTGGCACACCCGCCAACTGTCGCGCCATGTGAATTCCGGCAAGTCGATCGTGCGGGCCCGCATGTCGCCACTGGGTGAAGGCCTGCAGGTGCTGGTCTACACGCCCGATCAGCCCGATCTGTTTGCCCGCATCTGCGGCTACTTTGAGCATCGGGGCTTCAGCATTCTGGAGGCCCGCGTGCATACCGCCTTCAACCACTATGCACTCGACACATTTCAGGTCACCACCCAGGCCATGCATGAGCTCTACCATGAACTTGCCAGCATGGTGGAGGCGGAATTGGTGCGTGCCATTATGCAAACCGGTCCGCTGCCTGCGCCTGGCAAGGGTCGGGTTTCGCGAAGGGTCAAGAGTTTCCCGATCACCCCGCGCGTGAGTCTGCAACCCGATGAAAAAGGCCAGCGCTGGCTGCTCAACATCTCGGCCAGCGACCGGGTGGGCCTGCTCTACAGTGTGGCCCGGGTGCTGGCCCGGCACAAGGTCAACCTGCAACTGGCCAAGATCAACACCCTGGGCGAGCGCGTTGATGACACCTTCCTGATTGACGGGCCTGAATTGCAGGAAAACAAGGCCCAGATCGCCATTGAGACCGAGTTGCTGGAAGCGCTGGCTTGATCTTGGGCGGACCCGTTCCGGGGCATCCCCGGATTGCATGCCATTGGGCTACTCGTCAGCGCTGTCGAGTCCCGAAAACAAAACTGAGGTGAAACCGAACTGCGTGAAGTCACGCATGCGCATGGGGTAAAGCATGCCGATCAGGTGGTCACACTCGTGCTGCACCACGCGGGCGTGAAAGCCCTGCACGGTGCGGTCGATGGGATCGCCATACTGGTCAAAGCCGGTGTAACGAATCTGCTCGAAACGCGGCACCTTGCCGCGCAGCCCGGGCACTGACAGGCAGCCCTCCCAGTCTTCCACCTCGGCAGTGCCCAGCGGCGTGATCACCGGGTTGGTCAGCACCGTGCGCGGCACGATGGGTGCCTGCGGGTAGCGCGGGTTGACACGGTCGGTGCCAAAAATCACCAACTGCAAATCAACGCCAATCTGCGGTGCCGCCAGCCCGGCACCGTCCGCCGCGCGCATGGTGTCGAGCAGGTCGGTGATCAACAAATGCAGTGCATCGGTGTCGAACGCCGTCACCGGCTGGGCCACGCGCAGCAGGCGCGGGTCGCCCATTTTCAGAATCTCACGCACCGCCATCAAGCATCTCCTTCAACTGGTCTTCGTCAAGCACCGCCACACCGAGCTCGCGCGCCTTGTCGAGCTTGCTGCCGGCCTCGGCGCCAGCCACCAGAAAACTGGTTTTCTTGCTGACCGAACCGGCCACCTTGCCGCCGGCGGCCTCGATCAGGGCCTTGGCCTCTTCCCGCCCCAGCGTGGGCAGGGTGCCGGTGAGCACAAAGGTCTGACCGCTTAAGGGCTGGGCCGCCACCGGCGCGGGTTCGCCCTCGGGCCAGGTCACACCGCAGGCGCGTAATTGCTCGACCACCTCGCGGTTGTGCGCCTGGTCAAAAAAAGTGCGAATGCTCTTGGCCACGATCGGCCCCACGTCGGCCACTGCCAGCAGGGCGTCCTCGGGGGCGTCCATGATGGCGTCGAGCTTGCCAAAGTGGCGTGCCAGCGCCTTGGCCGTGGCCTCGCCCACATGGCGAATGCCCAAGCCAAACAGAAAACGTGGCAGCGTGGTCTGCTTGGATTTTTCCAGCGCATCCAATATGTTTTGCGCCGACTTGTCGGCCATGCGCGCCAAGCTGGCCAGTGCGGTGAAGCCGAGTCGGTAGAGGTCAGGCAGGGTGTTGATGATGCCTGCATCAACCAGTTGGTCAACCAGCTTGTCGCCCAGCCCCTCGACTTCCACCGCGCGGCGCTGGGCAAAGTGCAACAGGGCCTGCTTGCGTTGGGCGCTGCAAAACAGCCCGCCGGTGCAGCGGTAGTCGGCCTCGCCCTCCTCGCGCACCGCCGCACTGCCACACACCGGGCAAAGGCGAGGCATGGTGAACATGGCCGGATCGTCCACACGCTTGTCGAACAGCACACTCACCACCTCAGGGATCACGTCGCCGGCGCGGCGCACCACCACGGTGTCGCCCACGCGCACGTCCTTGCGGCGGGCCTCGTCCTCGTTGTGCAGGGTGGCGTTGGTCACCGTGACACCACCGACAAATACCGGTGCCAGCTTGGCCACCGGCGTCAACTTGCCGGTGCGACCCACCTGCACGTCAATGGCCAGCACGGTGGTCAGCATTTCCTGCGCTGGAAACTTGTGCGCCACGGCCCAGCGCGGCTCGCGCGTGACAAAGCCCAACTGGCGCTGCAGCGCCAGGCTGTTGACCTTGTAAACCACACCATCAATGTCAAAACCCAAGGCATCACGCTGCTGGCCAATGGCGGCGTAATAGGCCACCAGTGCGGCCGCGCCTCTTGCTTGTCTGACCAGCTCCGAGACCGGAAAACCCCAGGTTTTCAGGCTTTGCATCAGCTCGAAGTGGCTCTGCCAGGCCGGCCCCCCGCTTTCTGGCGGGGTCACTGCCCCCAGGCCATAGGCGTAAAAGCTCAAGGGTCGTTGTGCCGCAATGGCCGGGTCCAGCTGGCGCACCGCACCGGCGGCGGCATTGCGCGGGTTGACAAAGGCCTTCAGCCCGGCGGCGCGCTGCTTTTCATTGAGCGCCTCGAAGTCGTCGCGGCGCATGTAGACCTCGCCACGCACCTCCAGCACAGCAGGTGCTGCAGCGGGCAGGCGCAGCGGAATCTGGCCAATGGTGCGGATGTTTTGCGTCACATCCTCCCCCACTTCGCCATCACCCCGGGTGGCGGCCTGCACCAACACGCGCTGCTCGTAGCGCAGGTTCATGGCCAAGCCATCAAATTTGGGTTCGGCAACATAGTCGATGGCGGGGTCAGCGTCTGTCAAATTCAGTTCCCGCCGCAGACGGGCATCAAAATTCTCGGCGCCACTGGCCTGGGTGTCGGTCTCGGTGCGAATGCTCAGCATGGGCACCGCGTGGCGCACCGGGGCAAACTGGTCCAGCGGCTTGCCGCCAATGCGCTGGGTCGGGGAATCTGGCGTGATCAGCTCGGGGTGGCGTGCCTCGAGCGCCTGCAACTGCCGGAACAGCCGGTCATATTCGGCATCAGGCAGGGTCGGTGCGTCCAGCACGTAATAACGGTGCCCATGCTCATGCAGGGTCTGGCGCAGTTGCGCCATCAGCGCGGCATCGTCAGGCTCTGGGGCAAACAAATCAAAGGTGCTCATGCATGACGGGTCTCAGGAAAAAAGCCGGCGCGCCAAGGGTGAGCCAGACGCCAGTTCATGTTGCGCCAGCAAGTCGTACAACTGCTCCAGTTCTGCTGCAATGACCGTCATGCCCTCGGGCGACAGGGCCGCGCCCTGGTCATCTGTGACCATGCCGTCCATCTCCCGGGCCAGCGCGTCGGCCACTTCACGCAGGCGATCGAAAGGCTTTTCGTTGCGGTCCACCTGCGCCACATCGAGCCCCAGCGTGATCTGGCGCAAGGCCGATTGAGTGGGGTCGTCCGCCAGCGCGGTGAGTGTGTCAAAGTTCAGGCTCACCACCGGCGGCAGTCCGCTCGTGCTGGCCGGAATCACCAGCCGACCCGCCATGGAACCCATCACAAAACCGAGCCGCGCCGCGGTCTGCTGGATATAGCTGGGGCTCCAGGCCGCCCGGCGGGCCTGCACCATCAACACCAGTTGCGCATCATGGCTGCTGGCAAATTGGTCGAGTTCGCGGGCGCGGCTGACCTCGCTGCGCATCGCCGGAAGGTCGGGGGTGCCGTTGATGGCATCGCAGAAGTTTTGCGTCTTCATGACAAATTCGGAAAACTCGATGTCGTTCAACGCACCAGAGCGGTTGGCCAGTTGCACACCGGCCTGCAGTTGGCTGTAGTACTGTCCCGCCACCGGCGACTCCCAGCGCTGATCCTGCACGCTGAAGCCCTCGATGGCATACGGTTTGCTGCCCACCCTGCGGGTTGACGGCAAAGCTGCCAGCACGGCTTCGCCCGACACGGGCGCCTCCAGCGCGATCGGGGCCACGGCATCAATCAGCGGATCAAGGGCCGGCTTTTTTTCAGGGGCCGGGCTGCTGGCAAAGGTGTCGCCATTCAGCGGATGGTCGTTCAAATGGGGCTCGATGCGACTATCGGCTGGCTCGCCCAGACGTGGCTCGGCCGGTTCCGCCTGACGCGGCCGGCTTTTGCGCGCCAGCCAGGCGTAATAGCCGGCCATGGCGAGCAGCAGCAGCAGCCCAAGCAGCAACAAACTCATTTGCAAAGTAATCATTGTTCTCCCCATTCTGACATTGACAGTGCAGCGTCCATGTCCACCGCCACAATTCGCGACACGCCCTGCTCCTGCATGGTGACCCCAATCAGCTGTCTTGCCATTTCCATGGCGATCTTGTTGTGGCTGATGAACAAGAACTGGGTGCCCTTGCTCATGCTGACCACCAGTTTGGCATAACGCTCGGTGTTGGCGTCGTCCAGCGGCGCATCGACCTCGTCGAGCAAACAAAAGGGTGCCGGATTGAGCTGGAAAATGGCAAACACCAGCGCAATGGCGGTCAGCGCCTTTTCGCCGCCCGAAAGCAGGGCGATGCTTTGGTTTTTCTTGCCCGGCGGTTGCGCCACCACCTGCACCCCCGAGTCCAGGATCTCGTCGCCGGTGATCACCAAGCGGGCATTGCCACCGCCAAACAGCTCCGGAAACATTTTGCCGAAATGCTCGTTGACCTTGTTGAAGGTGTCTGAGAGCAGTTCGCGGGTTTCGCCGTCGATCTTCCTGATGGCGTCTTCGAGCGTGGTCATGGCCTCCTGCAGGTCAGCCGTCTGGGCATCCAGAAACTGCTTGCGTTCGCGGGCGGCGCTTAGTTCGTCCAGAGCGGCCAGGTTGACCGCGCCCAGAGCGGCGATGTCGCGGTTGATGCGGTCAATTTCACCCTGCAAACCGGCCAGGCGCACGTTGTCGTGTGCGATGGACTGCGCCACCGCCTCCAGGTCGGCATGGGCGTCGTTCAGGAGCTGGCTGTATTGCTCAAAACCCAGCCGCGCGGCCTGTTCCTTGAGCTGGAATTCGGTGATGCGGGCGCGCAGGGGGTCGAGCGCCCGCTCCAGTTGCAGCCTGCGCTCGTCGCTGGCGCGCAGTTTGGCGGTCAGATCGTCGTATTGGCTGCGCTGGGCGCCCAGCACTTGCTCGCGCTCCAGCTTGACGGCCAGCGCCTGTTGCAGGCCACCTTGCGCGGCGGCGTCGTTCAGGCGCGCCAGTTCATCCTGTCCTCTTTGCGTCTCGGCAGCCACCGCGGCGGCCTGCGCCACGGCCGTCTCGATGCCGCGCGACAACTCGGCCCGGCGCGCCTCCAGGCTGCGCAGGCTGAACGCGGCCTCCTGCTGTTCACGTTCCAGGCTGCGCTGCTGCTCACGGCTGGCACCCAGTTTGCGCTCGGCGACCACCACCAGGTCATCCAGCTCGGCATGGCGCTGCTGGGTGTCGGCGAGTTGCATGTCGAGCTCTTCAAAGCGCGCCTCGGCGCTGACGCGGCGCTCCTGCAATTCATCGAGTTGACCCTCGACCTCGGCCAGGTCAGTGGCCAACTGGGTGCTGCGACTGCGGGCCTGATCAAACTGCTGGCTCAGCTGCAGGGTTTGCACTTGCAGCATGTGGGCGCTTTGTTGTGCGTCACTCGCCTCCTTGCGGGTCGTGGCCAGACGCTGCGCCACATCGGCATAGGCGGCCTCGGCGCGCACCAGCAATGCCCGCGCCTCGTCGCTGATCAGCACCTGGGCGCGCAACTCCTTTTGCAGATTTTCAATTTCCTGGGCGCGCGCCAGCAGACCCGCCTGTTCCGAATCTGGCGCGTAAAAGCTGACGCTGTGGCGGCCCACCGCATGGCCGCTCCTGACATAAATCATCTCGCCGGGTTGGAGTTTGTCGCGATTGCCCAGGGCGTCATCCAGGCTGCTGGCGGTAAAACAGCCTTGCAGCCAGTCGTCGAGCACCGCTTTTTGGCCGGCATCGTGCAGTCGCAGCAAGCCGGACAAGCGCGGCAGCCCGGCATGGGTCGGGGTGGCCGGAGCGGGCGGCGGGCTGTAAAAGGCCAGCTTGCTTGGCGGCGCGTCCAGCGCCAAAGCCCGAACCGACTCCAGCCGGCTCACCTCCAGCGCGCCCAGTCGTTCGCGCAAGGCGCCTTCCAGGGCGTTCTCCCATCCCTGCTCGATGTGCAGGCGGCTCCACAGACCCTGCAAGTGGTCAAGGCCGTGCTTTTGCAGCCAGGGCTGCAACTTGCCATCGGTCTTGACCTTTTCCTGCAGTGTCTTGAGCGCGTCAAGCCGGGCCGACAACTCGGCAAGTTGCGCCGACTCGCGGTTCACCGTCTGCTGCTGGTTGCGGCGCCGCTCGTCAAGCTCGGGGGCGCTGTCGGTCAGCGTTTCAAGCCGCGCCTGCGCCACGCTTGCTGCCTCCTGCGCCATTTCCAGCAAATGCCGCAACTCGGACAATTTGTGTTCATCGGGCGCCACCAGGCTGTTGCGGTCAGCCAGCAGCCGCTCACGTCGTGTGCCCAGTTGGCGCGATTGTTCTTCAATGCCGCGTTGCTCGGCGGCCAGCACACCGATCTGCTGCTGCACCTGGGTGACACTGGCGCGCTGATCGCTGGCAGCGCGCTGGGCCTGGCGCAAAGCCTCTTCCAGCGTCGGCAGGTGCTGCGCCTGCTCCTCCAGCCTGGCGGCCAGCACCTCGTTTTTGTCTTCGCCCAGCAGTTCAAGCTCGGCCAGGTCTTCCAGGGCCAACTCTGCATCGCTGCGGCGGGTGGCCCATTCAGTCGCTTGCTCATTCAGCGTGCGCAGCCGCAACTCAACGCGCTGGCGGCCTTCCACCACAAAGCGGATTTCTGCCTCCAGCCGGCCCACTTCGGCACTGGCTTCGTACAACCTGCCCTGGGCCTGGTTGACCTGGTCGCCAGCGGCGTAATGGGCCTGGCGCACGGTTTCCAACTCGGCCTCGGTATGGCGCAGGTCGGCGGTGCGGGCCTCCAGTGCGTTCACCGCGGCCAGTCCTTCTGCCTGAATGCGGTCCTGCTCGGCCTGAGATTCGCCGCGCCTCAAGTACCAGAGCTGGTGCTGCTTGAGCGTGCCGGCAGCCGTCAGGGTGTTGAATTTTTGCGCCACTTCGGCCTGCTTTTCAAGCTTGTCGAGGTTGGCATTGAGCTCACGCAAAATGTCTTCGACGCGGGTGAGGTTTTCCCGCGTGTCACCCAGGCGGCTTTCCGTCTCGCGGCGGCGCTCCTTGTATTTGGACACGCCCGCTGCCTCTTCGAGGAACAGGCGCAGTTCTTCGGGCTTGCTCTCAATGATGCGGCTGATGGTGCCCTGCCCGATGATGGCATAGGCGCGCGGCCCCAAGCCCGTGCCCAGAAACACATCCTGCACATCACGGCGGCGCACCACCTGGTTGTTGATCAGGTAGCTGCTGGTGCCGTCGCGCGTGAGCACGCGCTTGACGGCAATCTCGGCAAACTGGTTCCACTGACCACCAGCGCGGTGGTCATCGTTGTCAAACACCAGCTCCACGCTGGCCCGGCTGGCCGGCTTGCGCGTGGTGGTGCCATTAAAAATCACGTCCTGCATCGACTCGCCGCGCAATTCCGATGCCTTGCTTTCGCCCAGCACCCAGCGCACCGCGTCCATGATGTTGGATTTGCCGCAGCCGTTGGGGCCGACCACCCCCACCAATTGCCCGGGCAGCACAAAATTGGTCGGCTCGGCAAACGACTTGAAGCCAGATAACTTGATGGAATTGAGACGCACAGGGATCGGTAACGATGGCTCGGACAGGATAAAACGGCCAAAAACCATGGCCGGCTCGAAAACGAAGCGTCATGATACCTTGCTGAGGCCTGGCGAAACCTGCCAGGAAGCCAGTCCTATATGCATTTGGAATATATAGTAATCATAAAAAAGTAGTTTGAAACATATGGGTTGACCCGTACAGTCCACCCCCATGTATGACATCGCTCTAATTTCTGCCGGTTTTTTTGTCGGGATTGTGGTTGGCCTGACCGGCGTCGGTGGTGGCTCCCTGATGACCCCGATCCTGATCTTCGTTTTCGGCGTCAAACCCTACATGGCGGTCGGCACCGACCTGCTGTTTGCCGCCTTCACCAAAATGGGCGGCACCGTCAAGATGGCGCGCTCCGGCCTGGTGCCGTGGCGCGTGGTGCTGCACCTCAGCGCAGGCAGTGTTCCGGCGGCGCTCGTGACGTTGTGGATGCTCAAAACCATGGGCCCGGCCGATGCCGTCGTCCAACAACTGATGACATCAACCCTGGGCGTGGCGCTGCTGCTCACCGCTGCCGCCACCCTGTACAAGGCCGTGCGCGGAAAGACTGTCCCGCTCCGCATTGCACCTGGCCAGGAGACGATGGCCACCACGCCGCGCCATTGGAGTCTGCCGCTGCTGCTGGGCGGCTTGATCGGCACCCTGGTGACGCTCACGTCAGTGGGTGCCGGCGCCATCGGTGTCACCGCCCTGTTGCTGCTCTACCCGATGCTGCCATTGCCGCGCATTGTGGCCGCCGACATTGCCTACGCCGTGCCGCTGACGTTGGTGGCTGGTGCCGGCCACGCCTCGCTGGGCTCGGTCGACTGGTCGATGCTGAGCCTGCTGCTGGCGGGCTCGCTGCCCGGCATCTGGCTTGGTTCGCACTTTATGACCCGCGTGCCCGAGCGCGCCATCCGCTCGCTCTTGTCCGTGCTGCTGGCGTATGCCGGCACCAAGCTGATTGCGCTCTAGCGCCTCCCATATTAAAACCCGCGACCACCGACTGAACCATGTACCAATACACCGACTTTGACCGCCAATTTGTCCGCCAGCGCGCGGCCCAGTACCGCGACCAGCTCGAGCGCAACCTGCGCGGGGAATTGAAGGACGACGAATTTCGCCCGCTGCGCCTGCAAAACGGCTGGTATGTGCAGCGCTACGCGCCCATGCTGCGCGTGGCCGTGCCCTATGGCGAGCTGGCCAGCCGCCAGCTGCGCGTGCTGGCCAAAATTGCCCGCGATTACGACCAGCCCAGCGCCGCCGTCTACCAGCACGCCAGCGAGACTCAGGCCGAACTCGGCACGCCGCACCTGCCAGTGGGTTACGGCCACTTCAGCACCCGCCAGAACGTGCAGTTCAACTGGATTCCACTGGACAAGAGCGCAGATGTGATGGACCTGCTGGCCACAGTCGACCTGCACGGCATTCAGACCAGCGGCAACTGCATCCGCAACATCACCAGCGACGCGCTGGCCGGCATCGCCCCCGACGAAGTCATTGACCCGCGTCCCTATGCCGAAATCATGCGCCAGTGGAGCACGCTGCACCCCGAGTTTGCCTTTCTTCCGCGCAAGTTCAAGATCGCCATCAACGGCGCCCTTGAAGACCGCGCCGCCGTTGCCTGGCATGACGTGGGCCTGCACTTGGTGCGCAATGGCGCCGGCGAAGTTGGCTTCAAGGTGCTGGTCGGCGGTGGCATGGGCCGCACGCCGATGATCGCCAGCACGCTGCGCGAGTTCCTGCCATGGAGCCAGATCCTCAACTATTTGGAGGCCGTGGTGCGCGTCTACAACCGCTTTGGACGCCGCGACAACCTGTACAAGGCACGCATCAAGATTCTGGTGAAAGCCGAGGGCCAGCGTTTCATCGATGAAGTCAACGCCGAATTCGAGGACATCCTGGGTCACGACGGCGCCGCGCACGCCATCCCGCAGGCCGAGCTCGACCGGGTCTCAGCCCACTTCCTGCCGCCGGTCATGGCTTCAGGCGCGGCCTCCCCAAGCCAAGGCACTGCTGCCGAGCTATCGGCCAAGGACGCCGCCGACTACCAGCGCTGGCTCAAGCAAAACGTGCGCGCCCACAAGAACCCGGGCTTACGCGCGGTCACGCTGTCGTTCAAGCGCCTGGGCCACGCGCCGGGCGACGCCACCGCCGACCAGCTCGACGCCGCCGCCGACCTGGCCGACCGCTTCAGCGCCGGTGAAGCCCGCGTCACCCACGAGCAAAACCTGCTGCTGCCCTGGGTCGCCGAGCACGACCTGCCCGCCCTGTGGCAAACCGCCCGCGCGCTTGGCGTGGCCAAGGCCAACATCGGCCTGCTCACCGACATGATCACCTGCCCCGGCGGCGACCTGTGCGCGCTGGCCAACGCCCGCTCGCTGCCGCTGGCGCAAGCGGTTGCCGAGCGTTTTCAGGACCTCGACGAGCTGTTCGACATCGGCCCGGTCGACCTGCACATCAGCGGCTGCATGAACTCCTGCGGCCACCACCACACTGGCCACATTGGCGTGTTGGGTGTGGACAAAGACGGCCGCGAGTGGTACCAGATCTCGCTTGGCGGCTCCGACGGCAGCCTCTTGAGCGGCGCCGCCGTGCCCGGCAAGGTCATTGGCCCGTCGTTTGCGGCCAGCGAGGTGACCGACGTGGTCGAAGCACTCATCGACAGCTACCGTGTTTACCGTAAAGCGGGCGAAACCTTCATCGACTGTGTGCGCCGTGTCGGCGCCGACCCCTTCAAGCTGGCGGCCAACGCCGTGCGTCACGAAACCCGTGACGGCGGGCGCGTGCTGCATGTCCACCTGGCCACCGCCGACGCCGCCACCGATTGACCCCTGGAACACCCTGAACATGAACACGCTTGAATTGATCCCATCAGACGCCGCTAACAAAACACCCGCCGGGTTGCAGGTGGTGGCACTTGCCAATGACGCCGACCCCAGCACCCTGGCGCTTGACGGCATCACGCGCGTTGAACTTGACTTTCCCAAGTTCACCGACGGTCGCGCCTTCAGCCAGGCCTACCTGCTGCGCCGCCGCCTCAGTTTCACGGGCGACATTCGCGCCACCGGCGACGTGCTGGTGGACCAGTTGCTGCAAATGCAGCGGTCGGGCTTCAGCTCGGCCGTGCTGCGCGCCGACCAGAGCCTGGCCCACGCGCAACGCCAACTCACCCACTTTGCCGGGTTTTATCAGGGCGACGCGGGGCAGCCCCAACCCCAATTCGTTTTGCACGGAGCCACGGCATGAGCGCCATCGACCTCAACGCCCGCGCCTCAGCCACCTTTGCGCAAAAACTCGCCGAGACCCAGGCACTGTTGCAACAGGCCGCGCTCGACCACGCACCACGGAACGCAGGCGACGCGCCGCGCATCACGCTGGCCTGCAGCCTGGGCGCTGAAGACATGGTGCTGGCCCATTTGATCAACCGCTTGCAGCTCGACATCGGCATTTTTGTGCTGGAAACCGGCCAGCTCCATGCCGAGACCCTGGCGCTGCTGGCCCGCTTGCAGGCCACCTCACGGGCGCCAGTGCAGGTGTTTGCGCCGGTGCGCGAGGCGGCCATCCAGTTCGTGGAACGCGAGGGCACGGACGCCATGTATCAAAGCATTGCCCTGCGCAAAGCCTGCTGCGCCATCCGCAAGATGGAGCCGCTGAGCCGTGCCCTGGCCGGCAAGGACGCCTGGATCACCGGCCTGCGCCGCGAGCAGTCGGGCACCCGCGCCGAGGTGCCTTTGACCGACCGCAGTGACGCCACCAAGCTCAAGTACAACCCGCTGGCCAACTGGACCTGGGGCGATGTCTGGCACTACATCGCCGACAACCAGGTCGACCACAACCCGCTGCACGACCAGTTTTACCCCAGCATCGGCTGCGCGCCCTGCACCCGCGCTGTGTCTGCAGGCGAAGACTTTCGCGCCGGGCGCTGGTGGTGGGAAGACGAGGCAGCCAAGGAATGCGGCCTGCATGTGAAAGCCAGCCCGTTACCCGCAACATACGCATGAACCCGCACACCCTGGATTGCCACGACGCTTCGCTCCTCGCAATGACAACAAATAAGCAAACAAAAAAATGAACGCTCCCACCTCCCCCGAATTGCTGCACGCCATGACGCACCACGCCCGCCCTGACCATTTGAGCAATGCCCATCTGGATGCGCTGGAAGAAGAAACCATCTTCATCCTGCGCGAAGTGGCCGCCGCCTTCGAGCGCCCCACCCTGCTGTTCTCAGGCGGCAAAGACTCACTGGTGATGCTCAAGTGCGCTGAAAAAGCCTTTGGCACGCCGGCCAACGGCGGCAAGATTCCCTACCCGCTGCTGATGATCGACACCGGCCACAACTTCCATGAGGTCACCGATTTCCGCGACGCCCGCGCCGCCGAACTCGGTGCCGACCTGATCGTGCGCAGCGTCGAGGACTCGATGGCGCGCGGCACCGTGCGGTTGGCGCACCCGGGGGAGTCGCGCAACGTGCACCAGTCGGTCACACTTTTGGAGGCCATCGAAGAATTCCGCTTTGACGCACTCATTGGCGGCGCCCGCCGTGACGAGGAAAAAGCCCGCGCCAAGGAACGCATCTTCAGCCACCGCGACAGCTTCGGCCAGTGGCAACCCAAAGACCAGCGGCCCGAGTTGTGGACCCTGTTCAACACCAAAATTCAACCCGGCGAGCACTTTCGGGTGTTCCCGATCAGCAACTGGACCGAGCTCGATGTGTGGCAGTACATTGCCCGCGAAGCCATCGCCCTGCCCTCGCTCTACTACAGCCACAAGCGCGAGGTGGTCGAGCGTAAGGGCCTGCTGGTGCCGGTGACCGAGCTCACCCCCTTGAAACCCGGCGAAGTGGCCGGGTCGCGCGACGTGCGCTTTCGCACCGTGGGCGACATCACCTGCACCTGCCCCGTGGAAAGCCTGGCCGCCACGCCAGACCAGATCGTGCTGGAAACCCTTACCGCCGACGTGAGTGAGCGCGGCGCCACCCGCATGGACGACAAAACCTCAGAGGCTTCGATGGAGAAGCGCAAGAAAGACGGATATTTTTAATGAACACGATTGATTTAACAGCGGCTCACGCCATCCAGAGCGCCGCATCCGGCCAGTTCGACACCAGCTCTGCCCTCAAATTCATCACCTGCGGCAGCGTTGACGACGGCAAAAGCACCCTCATTGGCCGCCTGCTGCTCGACAGCAAAAGCGTGCTGCAAGACCAGCTTGCCAACGTCTCCAAAAGCGGCGAGGCCGACCTGGCGCAGTTCACCGACGGCTTGAGCGCCGAGCGCGAACAAGGCATCACCATCGACGTGGCCTACCGCTACTTCAACACGGCCGAGCGCAAGTTCATCATTGGCGACGCGCCCGGCCACGAGCAGTACACCCGCAACATGGTCACCGCCGCCAGCAGCGCCGACGCTGCCGTGGTGCTGGTCGACG